>NZ_JNIS01000001.1:2735789-3078684 GCF_000702625.1 Exiguobacterium oxidotolerans JCM 12280
GGAAGTCTCGCGCGGGATGACACTCGAAGCAGGAGATATCATCGCGACGGGTACACCTGCAGGCGTCGGTCATGGAATGAAGCCGCCTACGTACTTACAAACAGGCGATATCGTCGATGTATCGATTGAGGGAATCGGTCACCTTCGGAATGAAGTGAAAGCATAACGAACAACCGGGCTAAAAATTGAGAAGGTGATTTACTCATCTTTGAAAACCGTTCACTCCTTGAACGGTTTTTTTGTATAAACCGTCATATTGTGACCGTTTTTGATGTATAATTAATATGAAATCGACATTATTGTCGAATAAAGTCATAAAATGAACGTTTTTTATAGAAATAAATAAAAAAATGAACGATTTTGGTTGATTTTTAAATGTAAACGCTTTATATTAAAGATGCGGAGGGAAACCAATGTTAACGAAAAAACGCCATCAGCTGATTCTTGAGCTACTCGCTCGAGAAGAAGTCGTCAAAATGCAGACGATTGTCGAACGGACTGGAGCTAGTGAATCGACCATCCGTCGCGATTTATCACAACTGGAAACTGCTGGTCACTTACGCCGTGTTCATGGGGGAGCGACGGCAAACCATCTGCAGATTGATGAGCCGAGTTATGTCGAGAAAACAGATCGTTTCGTCGATGAGAAAAATCAAATTGCCCGAGCGGCGGCTGATTTAATCGAAGACGGCATGTATGTCTATCTCGATGCTGGAACGACGACGCTTGCCATCGTTCCTTATCTCGAACAGAAGGCGATTACGGTCGTGACGAACAGTCTTCCTCTTGCGAATACGTTACTCTACCACCGTATCCCGACGTTCGTCGTCGGAGGGCAACTCAAGCATTCGACGCAAGCACTGGTCGGCTACAATGCACGTGAAGGAATGTTGATTTACCACTTTGATGTCGCATTTCTTGGGATGAACGGCGTTCATCCGACGCAAGGATTTACGACACCAGATCCGGAAGAGGCACTCGTAAAGAAGACAGCGATTGAGTTAGCGAAAAAATCGTATGTGTTGGTCGACGAAACCAAGTTGGATGAAATCAGTTTTAGTCGCGTTGCACCACTTCGTGCAGCGACGATCATCACGATGGCATCGAACGAACAAACAGCGAAATACAGTCAATATACAGAGGTGGTGAACGCGAAATGATTTATACACTGACACTCAACCCGTCGATTGATTATTATGTATCTCTACCGGTATTTGAGGCAGGACAAGTCAATCGTGTCGAACAAGCAGAAAAAGTAGCAGGTGGAAAAGGAATCAACGTCTCACTCGTCTTAAAAAATTATGACGTCGAGACAGAAGCGCTCGGTTTTTTAGGCGGAAGTACAGGACAGTTCATTCGAAGTGAACTTGAAAAACAAGGCGTACTGACAGCTTTCACACCGATTGCTGACGAAACCCGGATTAACGTTAAAATTCGTGCCGATCAAGAATCGGAACTAAATGCAGCAGGTCCAGTTATTCAGGATGCAGAACTAGAGACGTTGCTCGCGACATTCGAAACAATGCAGTCAGGGGACATCGTCGTCTTCGCCGGAAGTATCCCAAGCAGTCTTCCACATGATTTATACAAAAAAATTGCACTCTTATTAAATGAACGCGGTGTTAAATTCGCCGTCGATACAACAAAAGAAGCGATGCTCGAAGTGCTACCACTCGGTCCATTCATGATTAAACCGAATCATCACGAACTCGGGGAAATCTTTGATGTCGATATCACATCAAAAGAAATGGCCGTCCCGTATGCCCAACAGCTTGTCGAACGAGGAGCGGAAAACGTCATTATTTCCTTTGCAGGTGACGGGGCATTGCTCGTCAACAAGCACGGGGCTTACACGGCGAATACGCCAAAAGGAAAACTCGTCAACTCGGTCGGAGCAGGGGATTCACTCGTCGCTGGGTTCGTTGCGAGTCATGCACTCGGACGTCCGCCGGAAGAAGCATTCCGGTACGCCGTGACGACTGGAAGTGCTTCCGCGTATTCATTCGGATTATGTACAAAAGCAGACATCGAACGGTTATTGACCGATGTCGAAGTCGTTGAACTCATTCAATCATAATAAAGGAGTGTGACTACTCATGAAAATTACAGATCTGTTAACACGCGATACGATTAAACTGGATTTACGTTCTGATACAAAAGCAAGCGTCATCGATGAGCTTGTTGAAGTACTCGACCGTGCTGGTAAACTAAACGACCGTGATGCTTACCGTGAGGCGATTTTAGCACGTGAAGCACAAAGTACGACAGGGCTTGGTGAAGGGATTGCGATTCCTCATGCGAAGACAGCTGCTGTTAAATCACCAGCAATCGCATTCGGTCGTTCGACAGGACTTGATTATGAAGCACTGGACGGACAACCAAGTCGCTTGTTCTTCATGATTGCAGCTGGAGAAAATGCGGACAACGCCCATCTTGAAACACTCTCGAAGCTTTCAGTCTACTTGATGGACAACAACTTCCGTGACACGATCCTCTCGGCTCGTTCGGAAGATGAAGTCATCGCGGCCATTGAAGCGAAGGAACGGGAAGAAGAAGGTCCTGTTGATGTGACACCGGAAACGGTCGATCAAAACGCACCTTACATCCTTGCTGTAACCGCTTGTCCGACAGGAATCGCCCATACGTACATGGCAGCAGATGCCCTCCGTCAAAAAGCGGAAGAGATGGGTGTCCGGATTAAAGTGGAAACGAACGGTTCGACAGGTGTTAAAAACGGTCTGACGGATGCTGACATTCAAGAAGCGACAGCAATCATCGTCGCTGCAGATAAAGCAGTCGAAATGGACCGCTTCAATGGCAAGCACGTCGTTGAAGTACCAGTCGCACAAGGAATCCGTAAACCAAAGGAACTGATTGATCGCGCCGTCAAACAGGACGCTCCTGTCTATAAAGGCAGCGGGTCAGGAAACAGCGGTACACCAGCACGTGGTGGATTCTACAAACACTTGATGAGTGGGGTTTCAGCGATGTTACCGCTCGTCGTCGCAGGTGGACTCTTAATCGCAATCAGCTTCTTCTGGGGAATCAACTCGTCAAACCCGGATGACCCGACGTATAACCAATTTGCAGGTCAATTGATGTCGATTGGTCAAGCCGCATTCGGTCTTTTAATTCCTGTCCTTGCTGGATTCATCGCGATGTCAATCGCTGATAAACCAGGTCTCGCACCAGGTTTGATTGCCGGTTTCCTCGCAAGCCAAGGGAATGCAGGTTTCCTCGGTGGTCTGATTGCCGGTTTCCTTGCAGGTTACGTAGTTCTAGTTCTTGTTAAAGCTTTGAAAGGTCTTCCGAAAGCTCTTGAAGGAATTAAACCAGTCTTGCTTTATCCATTGTTCGGTTCATTCATTACCGGTATGATCATGTTGCTCGTCATCAACGAACCGGTTGCAGCGTTCATGACATGGTTGACAGATTCACTTAACGGACTTAGTGGCGGTAACGCCATCCTCCTCGGTATGCTCGTCGCAGCGATGATGGCAATCGATATGGGTGGTCCGATCAACAAAACAGCATACGTCTTCGGTACGGCAGCACTTACAGCAGGGAACACGGAAGTCATGGCTGCAGTCATGGCAGGCGGTATGGTACCACCACTTCTCGTCGCGTTCTCATCAACATTGTTTGCACGTAAGAAATTTACACCGCAGGAACGTGAAGCAGGTATCGCTGCTTACGCAATGGGTGCATCATTCGTCACGGAAGGTGCGATTCCATTCGCGGCAGCAGATCCACTTCGTGTCATCCCGTCAAGTGTCATCGGTTCAGCAATCGCTGGTGCACTGACAATCGTCTTCGGTGTCTTACTTCCAGCACCACACGGCGGCGTATTCGTCTTCCCGTTACTCGACGGGCCTTCAGGCACATTGATGGCAGCACTCAGCTACGCGGGTGCCATCTTAATCGGTGCACTTGTCGGAGCGGCAATTCTCTCACTTTGGAAGAAACCGCTCGTCGATCAAGAACTCGCGAAAAAAGAAATGACATCTGGAACAGCTACAAAAGCATCGTAATCAAAACGAAATCACCCTCAGTTCGCTGGGGGTGATTTTTTTTGTTGCGTTTTCATGCTATTAAAGGAAGAATAGAGGGCATACTTACATTATGAAGGAGGGATCAACTATGGGAGGTCAATCCTTACAAATTGGACCACGTACCATCAAAACAGGACTAGCCGTTATTTTGGCATTAGTTATTAGCAATCTCTTTAACTTAAGCCCGATTTTACCTGGGATTTCGGCAGCAACGACATTGTTGCCTTCTGTTTATCAAAGATGGAAACAATTTTTAGAAGAGGCGGAGGCCAACTTGATCGGTGCCTTTTTAACGTTACTCGCCTTATGGATTCTCGGAGCGAATCCTGCGAACCCACTTGCGATCGGCATTGTCATCATGGCAGCGATTTCCATCCTGCTGGCGTTCGGATTCGGTCGGACGATTCCTCACGTCGTCTTGATGATCATCGTTATCTTGGAGAGTGTCGAAGGGGCGACAGAACCGCTTTGGCAAATCGTTTTGATACGGTATTTACTCGTGATGCTCGGGATTGCGTGTGCCCTCGGTGTCAATGCATTGATTTTCCCGCCACGGTACGGGAACGTTTATTATCAAAAAGCCTCAAAACTATTTGAGAAGCTGCTCGTCGTCACGCGGGCGATCGCTTTTGAAGGGAAGGTCGCTCCGTATCGCCCGGCAATCGACAAAATGAGTAAATCCCTACGCGAGACCCAACAATTATTTAACTTGCACCGGGAGGAAGTACGAGGGACACGCCAAAAACATGTCCCGTTGCTTCGTAACATCATCATCTTACAACACATGCAGTCGTGCTTGGAACGGAGTGTCGCGACGGCGGAACGTTTCCGGGAGCGGGAACAGGCCCTGTCGAACATCGCCGATGACTTACGCAGTGAATTGTTCTACCACGTCATGCATATCGCCCAGCGGCAGGAGAAAGTCCTGTTGACGTATGATTTATTGTTGACGGAAGAACCGCTCGCGATGGAAGACTTAGTGAAAGAAAATATCGCCTTCGTTAAACACTCTTTTCTCGATCGTGATGAGCTCGAAGAGGAAGAAATCATGGAAATTTTACCGATCGTCGTCGCGATGAATGAATGGATTCAAGAACTTGAAGCTTTTGAAAAACGGCTTCATGGCGCGTTAAAACGGCATGCGACGTCATTATCGATTGAACAGAAATCAGTCCGGGACAAAACATTTAATCGGTTTAAACGTAAAAAAGCGATTGACGAAAGCCAAAAGTAAGCGTATAGTCCTTCTTAACAGAACTTTAGTTGCTAAAAGCATAACAGCATAACAGAACGAAAGATGTAGACGAGGACGAAACCGAAGTAGAAACAATCTCCCTGTTTCAGAGAGCACGTGGCGCTGCGAACGTGTACACAGATTGAATCGAATTACAGTTTCTGAGTCTCTTGCGAAGCAAGCGGAGAAAACCGTTATCCCGTAATGAAGTGATTCGTGCTAAGCATGGATTATCAGGGTGGTACCGCGGCTTTCGTCGTCCCTGTCGGACTTGATGTCCGGCAGGGACTTTTTGTTGTTTAATTTAATCCAAGGGGGAACTTCATATGTCTACACCAATCATTCCAAGTCACTTACAACCACACGTCGCACCACAGCATTACGAAGATTACACGCCAACGGATCATGCGGTATGGCGCTACGTCATGCGCTTGAATTTAAATACATTGCAACATACGGCACACCCGGCGTACCTCGAAGGGCTCGCTGCTTCAGGAATCAGTCCGGAACGTATTCCTGATGTCCGCGAGATGACGGCGAACCTCAGTCGCGGTGGTTGGGGAACGGTCGCCGTTGACGGTTTGATTCCAGGGGTCGCTTTCTTCGACTTCCAAGGGCACGGTCTCCTGCCGATCGCAACCGACATTCGAAAGGTCGATAACATTCTTTACACACCAGCACCGGACATTCTGCACGAAGCGGCAGGACACGCACCGATTTTGATGAATCCGACGTACGCTGAATTTGTCCGCCGCTTCGGTGAAATCGGAGCACATGCCTTCAATCATAAAGCAGAACATGATGTCTTTAAGGCGCTGAAAAAATTAACGATTGTCAAAGAAAGTCCATTTTCAACACCGGAAGACATCGAGCAAGCTGAAATCGGACTCGCGGAAACACGTACCCATGTCACAGGGATTTCGGAAGCCAATGAAATTTCACGGCTCTTTTGGTGGACGGTCGAGTTTGGTTTAATCGGCGACCTCGATGACCCGCAAATTTACGGGGCAGGCCTTCTGTCCTCAGTCGGGGAAAGCCGGCACTGCTTGACGGATGCCGTCAAGAAACATCCGTTTTCACTCGCGAAGGCGCTCGCAACAAAACATGACGTCACGAGCATGCAAAAAGAATTGTTCGTCTGTGAATCATTTGAACAATTGCGTGATGCATTAGAAGAGTTTGCGCAGACGATGTCATACGTCCGTGGCGGGCGTCACGGCCTCATCAAGGCGGTCGAGTCAGGTAATCTGTCGACGCTTATCTTTACGTCCGGTCTCTCGCTCGTCGGTGTTCCAGCAGCACAAGAAACATTCGAAACACTTGATCTCGTTCGATTTACTGGACCGACGGCACTTGCAGCGAATGGCGAAGTGCTAGAAGGTCAATCCCAGACGGAGCATCCGAACGGCTTTACGCTCTTACACGGGGAAGAATTGAATGCGGTTCTCGAGCAAGTCGAAGTCGGCGAGCGACTTGACTGGGTTGAAGGGACGTTACAATTGACGGGGCATGTCGCAGCAATCGAGCAAGTGAACGGCAAACGTGCCATCGCCGTCCTGAAAGACGTTCGATTGACGAAAAATGGTGTGACGGAGTTATTCGACCAACTGGATCTCGTGATCGGTGCGATTACGTCAACTTTCCCGGGAACAGAAGTCGAAGCCTTAAAACCGATTCCGGAAACCGTTGAATTTGAACGGATCGAACGTCCATTGACGGCAGCTGATCCGATTTTCGAAGCTGTTCGTGCGATTCGTGAAGGTCAGGCGAGTCAGTCGCGTCTGTCACAGCTGATTGATCAGACACTTGTCCAGTTACCGGATGCCTGGTTACTCCGGCTTGAACTGCTTGAACTGGCAGATGAAGTCGACCAACCGCGTCTCCTCGACGACCTCGAGCGCCTGAAGCAGACGTCACCGGAACGCGACGAGTTGATCACGCGTGGCATCAAGATGCTTGATCTCGTTCGTGCATGAAGTGGACGTTCGAGAAATCTGTCCAAACCTGTTAAAATGAATACGGTTCGTGGATGAAACGTAAACATAGGGGAGTGGACAGTGTGAAACAACCAAATTATTTTCAAGACGTCAAACAGTTCCATCAAACATTTAATCACCCGGGAGCGGAACGACCAACCCCGCTCGAACTCGAGCGTGGCATCAAACGGGCAACCTGGACGACAGAAGAAGCAGCAGTCGAGTTTCTGCATCAATCGTCACGGGATGAAGCCGAATTTTTAGCAGCAATCGATTCCCTCAAAGCAGGGATTGACCGGGCTGTTGAAAAATCATTAAAAGAAGTCTATCCGACGACGTCCATCGAACGTCTCGTTGGTCAAGGTGATGCCTTGACGGACGCCCTTTACTTCATCATGGGTAGCTTTGTCGAAGCAGGACTCGAACCGGGACCTCTCTTTGAAATCGTCCAACGCGCGAACATGGCGAAACTCGGGCCAGACGGTCAACCGATCTTCCGAGAATCCGATCAAAAAGTCATGAAACCGGACGGTTGGTTGCCACCGGAACCGCAACTCGAGGCCGAAGTGTTACGGCAGATGGATGAAAAAGCTTAAGGATGGAATACGATCGAACAAAAAGAACCACTTCCGCTTAGTCAGGGAAGTGGTTCTTTCAGCGTATAGACAAACTATAAGGAAGCGTAAGCATGCGGTATCGAGATGCAAACCGTTCGCGCGTCCCTGTCTCGCCTCGTCTTCAAAGCGACAATCTTCCGCGCCGCTACAGCAAAGCTGCAGGGTCGCGAACGATTGCTTTTCGCTTCAAAAGCGATTCGAGACGGATTGCGCCCTAAACCGTCTGCATGACTAGCTTTCCGTCATAGTGTTACCTAAAAAGCGTCACGTTTCGTTGACTCCTGCGGGGAAAGCAACGAAAAAAGACGCTCTATCTCCCGATAGTACTTTGTCTACAGTTTAAAAGAACCACTTCCGCTTAATTAGGGAAGTGGTTCTTTTTTTGAAAGTGAGTACATATTCGTTCTCTACAATCAGCTTACATTTGATAATCCGGCAGCACGAGCTTGCCGTCCGATTGAAAAATGATGCCTTCCGCTTCTAATGCAAGTTGCTGTTCTATCCCTTGTGAAATCTCGCCTTTGGCGTTGACGACGCGATGCCATGGTAAACGTTCCGCCTGACTCATACTATGCAGAATCCGGACGACTTGGCGAGCCGCCCGGGGATTTCCAGCAAGACGCGCGATTTGACCATATGTCGCGACACGTCCTGCGGGAATCGCACGAATGAGCGCTACGACGTCCTGCGTGAAGGGGGTCATCGGTCTTCGTTTGTCGAGACGATGTATTGCTGGACTTGATCGTCCTCATCAAAACCGATCGTGACATCCGTGATGTCTTGTTGGATGCGAAGCTGCAGTTCGAGTCGGTCTTTAATGTCGTCCGCTTGCGCTACGGTCATCGCCGGATCGATTTCAATCTCGACTTCGACGTGGAAGTGGTCACCTTCTTTGATGACTTCAAGTTTACTGATATCACGGACGTCAGGATCTTGCATGATTAAACCACCGAGCCGTGCCGCCATCGTTTCATCGGCTTCACCGAGTGCTCCGGCAGCGTTTTGCAAGAAAACGTTACCGACGACATAAAACATCATCAGACCGATGAGGACAGAGGCGATGCCTTCCGCTTGATGATAAGGCGTCACATGTGAAATGACGACGGCGATCATCGCGACGATGCCACCAGCCGTCGCGACTAAATCTTCTAAGAAGACAAGTCGTGTCGCAGGCTTCGCTTGTTTTAATGATCGAAAACTTTCGAGAATGAGACGTGGTCCTTTTGCTGTCAGTTTGGCATCGTGGGCAATTTCTTTCATCGCCTTAAAGAAGACAGCACTTTCAAGGAGGACACCGGCAAATAAGACAGATAGGGTGATCCAGAAGCCCGTTGACTCCGATGGGTCGATAATGTGTCCAATTCCTTCATGAATCGTTTCGTAAGCCATGATGCCGACGAATAAAATTGCGCCGAGCAGAACGAGGTTGACGAGTCGACCGAAGCCATTCGGAAAGCGTTTTGTCGGTGCTTTTTTACTGAGCGCTGAACCGATGAAGACGAAGAACTGGTTCGCGGCGTCGCCAAGTGAGTGCATCATTTCGGCGAACATCGCAACGTTTCCGGTTAAGGTGTAGGCAATGGTCTTGATGATGGCAATGATGGAGTTGACGATTCCGGCTGTTAATGCCGAACGATTTCCTCGTCGTAATAATGTAATGAATTCTCCCATGAGTGTGCTCCTTTTGTTAACAAACTATAGTAATAGTAGTAGTCTACACTAAATCGATAGGAGAGACTACAAAAAACCGCTCCGCACGAGGCGGAACGGCTGGATATCGAGCTATTACGTCAAATCAACGGTTTTGTTGATTTCACTCGAGTCATCATTTCCTGTGACTTTCTTCAGGACTTGTTTGACAGACTTAGTCGTGTTTCCCGTTTCCCAGTACTCGGCAGCTTCCGTATCAATCTTGATTAAAACGACTTTCGGATCTTCATAGCTTGTCCCGAGATACGCTTCGTACCGTGGACTCCATAGTTCTTTTTTGCGGGCGACATCTTCGACGATTTCTGCTTTCCCGCGAATCGAGACGTATGATTTGTCGACATAGGCGACGTTGACACTCGGATTTTTTAAGATTTCATTGTATTTCCCTGTTTCTTTTGAAGTGAGGAACCAGAGATCGCCATCGAACTCGATATCCTGTGTTTGCATCGGACGCGAGACAAGACCTTCATCTGACACTGTCGTCAGCATCGCCGTTTCGATTTTATCGACTAATTTTTTGACCGTTTCGACTGCTTCTTGATTCGTTGACATGTACAACACCCCATCTGTTCAATTTTTTTTACTGCTCACTTTAAGAATGTTCCCTGAATTTAAAATTGAAAACGTCATCAACGAATCAAGAAGCAGTTTTATTGCATTCCGTCGTTTCTGAGGCGTACAGTCTAAGTATGAATTTCAGTTTAAAGGAGCGTTTTACACGATGAAATTAAGTATATTGGATCAATCACCTGTCTCAAAAGGACAAAGCCCGTCAGAAGCATTACAAGAAACCGTCGATCTTGCGAAAACAGCAGATGAGCTCGGTTACACACGTCTTTGGGTATCGGAACACCACTTCGCGAAGACACTTGCCGGGTCGAGCCCGGAAGTCTTAATTGCCTACATGGCAGCTGTGACGAAACAAATCCGTCTTGGTTCAGGTGGCGTCATGTTACCTCATTACAGTCCTTACAAAGTTGCGGAGAACTTCCGTGTCTTAGAAGGGCTTGCCCCGAACCGGATTGACCTTGGGCTTGGCCGGGCACCGGGCGGCATGCCACTTGCGACACGTGCCTTACAAGAAGGTTCGTCGCCACGATTCGGAGGTGCCGACTACGGCGAGCAGCTTGACGATCTCGTTGATTACCTTAAAGACGGAGCACCGGCCGATCACCGTTTCGCAGGACTTGTCGCGACACCGGAAGTCGATACGACACCGGAAGCGTGGTTGCTCGGATCAAGTGGCGGGAGTGCGTTAAATGCAGCACAACGCGGATTCGGTTTCGCCTTCGCTCACTTCATCAACGGACAAGGCGGACAAGACGTGATGGATTATTACCGTCATAATTTCATGGCGACAACGTTTAATGAAACACCACAGACACTCGTCTCGATTTTCGTGACGTGTGCCGAAACGACGGAAGAAGCAGAACGGTTAGCATCAAGTCTCGACCTGTCACTGCTCTTACTCGAAAAAGGGGTTTCGTCAACCGGCACACCGACTCCGGAAGAAGCCGCAGCATACCAGTATTCGTTCCAAGATCAATTCCGGATTGCCGAAAACCGGAAACGGATGATTGTCGGAAATCCCGAAGACGTTGCCCGTCAATTGCAGGAACTCGCCGATTCATATGGAACGGACGAAGTGATGATTGCTTCGATGATTGCCGACAAAGAAGCGAAACAACAATCGCTCCGTCTCATCATGGACGCGGTCAAAGCAACGGTTTAAGTTAATCAAAACGTTCATCTCAGCTTACTGAGGTGGACGTTTTTTCAGGTTCAGCGATCTGATTCTTCGTAAGGCGTTCTGCCCGGATGTCATGGCGTAAATGGAAAAATCCAATCCCGACCGTCACGAGTAAACCGGACGAACTGATTCCGAGGATCAGATTGAGCGAGACGTAATCACTTAACAAGCCGAATAACAATATCCCGATTGGCGTAATCCCCATTGCGAGCGATTCTAGGACACCGATGACACGTCCTAAGTAAGCCGGATCGGTTTGCCGCTGGACGAGCAGTTGAATCGGAATGTTTGACCGGAGGATGATGAACCCGACCGTAAAGGAGAAGAGGAGAAAATAAGCAAATGTCCAGCTCGACGGAACGATTCCGAGTAACGGTAACAGCGGTGAAAGAAATAACACCCCGACTAAAGCAACTGACTGGAACAACGTCATCAATGGATGTTTGATCGTGAAGCGAGGGAGCGCAAGAAGCAGTGAACTGAGCAAGAGACCGAGACCTAAAGCGGCTTCAATCGTTCCGAACTGAAATGGTGTAACGTTAAGACGATCGAGCAAAATGATGGGATAGATGACTTCTAAGGCGATGAAAAAGAAATTCAAGACAAGTGCCATCAAGATGAGCGTCGTCAATACACGTTGCTTAAATAAATAACGATAACCTGACTGAAAATCTGCCCACATCGATGGCGGGCTTTCTTCATGAACGGCGGGGATGACGCGAAACGTCAGCCGCATGTTCCACAGCGCAGCGAGAGAAAACAAGCTAAGCGGCAAAAGCGTGAAAAGATGGATCGGTGCAAAGGCTAAGAGGAAACCGGCTAGCATCGGAGCGACAATCGACGAAAGGGAACTGATACTTGAAATGAGGGAATTACCACGTTGCAGTTCCGTATCGTCGAGCAAGCGGGGTAAGGAACTCATCAAGGTGACGGAAAGAAAGGTCGAAAGAGCCGTTAAAAGAGCACTGACGATCATATAATGAATCGTATGGACCGGAAAAAAGGTGGCATACCCGGCAAATCCGGCGAGTATGAAGGCACTTGTCGCCTCGGTCGTGACGATGATTTTTTTGCGGTTCCAGCGGTCGGACAGTACGCCGGCAACGGGCGATAACAGAATCCGCGGCAGTGTTCCGGCAAGTAAGACGAGTGCGAATTGCAGCCCGGATGACGTTTCCCGTAATACGGTCAAACCCGCGACGAACGTAAAGAGACTTGTTGCGAACAACGAACAAAACTTACCAAACAGGAGCCGTTGTAAATTTTTCGACATCATGATTCCTCCTTTTTGTTCAATTAAATTGAACTTTCCTTTATACTAGAAGAACAGGAGAAGTTTGTAAATATAAAAGTTAAATTAAATTGAACTTTATGAATGAATTGAGGTTAAAGCGATGCTTGGACAACGGATTAAAGGTTTACGAAAAGCAAAAAAAATGACGCAGTCGGATGTCGCAGACGGCATCATGACGAAATCGATGCTCAGTATGATTGAAAATGGTAAAGCGACGCCGTCTTTACCGGCATTACAAGCAGTCGCCCGGCGCCTGCATGTTTCAATCGACGAGTTGTTGATTGACCCCCGTGCCATTGAAATGAAGCAGGTGATTGAAAAAATCAATGCGCCGACAGGTGACTACTATGGGGAAGAACAGATCGCCGACATGCTTGCACCCTATTTAGAACCGGCGATTGATTCTTACTGGCAAGGTCGCATCTATGAGATGTATGGAAACGCATTACGTTTTTCGAACACGGAACAGGGCTTACATTATTTCGATTTAGCGGAGGAAATTTACAAGCGGCTTGAATTACGGGATGAACAGATCAGTGTGCAAATCTCGAAAGTCTATTTCTTATTTTTCCTGCGCCGTTACGAAGAGGCGTACCGGAAGGTGGATGCGATGATGATTCATCAGGACGTCCCACTTGCACCTGAAACGTTTCTTGACTATCAAATGTTACAGGCTCTCCGCGTCAGTGTGAACGAAGACAACTGGAGTCAGTCGATTGATTTTTTACGGGAAGGCATCCGTTATATGCGGGAAAAAGGCGTCTACAGTGACGTCAGTAACTATCACCGGTTGCTGGCGTTGTTCTTAAGTCTAGACGGAGACTTTGAGGCGGCCGACCATGAACTGGAATTACTGGAACATTTCTTTTTGTTCACGGAAGCAACAGCGTTCGAACGGATTCTTGTCGAGTTGACGAAAGGGACGATTGCGGTGCACCGAGAGGACTATGAAGGCGTCCAGTATGCGCGGGAAAGACTCGTTGAAGTCAATATTGAAGCGTGTATTCATTACATCGGATACTTCGAAGTCTATCTGTGTTTATGGAAGGACTCAAAAGAGACACTCCCGTTTGGCCTGCAAAGCGGTGTCACTAACATTTGGCGCGGTGCACATTTATGGCAAGTTGGCGGTGAATACGATCACGCGATGATGTTATATGCGCTCGCATTAGCGATGCGCGCCGGAGTCGGAATGGACCGTCGGGCAGAAGTGGAAGAAATGACGAAACAACTGTCACCGGGACGATTCAAACAAGAAATCGAGCAGATCTTAGCGGAATTGTCGTAAAAAAAACAGGGCGGGAAGACCCGGCAGGAAGCGAGGATTGTGCTTCCTTTTCCTACAGAAGTCGAGGATGAACATCTCGTACATCTATATCAGAGTCAAAAAAGACCCGACTTCCTGTCGACTAAGGGCAGGAAATCGGGTTTTGTGTCTCGCCTGAGGTAAGCGCGAAAGAATACTTGTTTTTTGAGTCAACCTTGTTGCATCAGAGGGCTTTAAAGCCCAGTAATTTTTGAGTCCAGTACTTTTCCGACAGGCGACTGATGCCGAGTGACGGTGTATTGGCATGGATGAATTGGTCATTGTTCAACATGATTCCGATGTGGGTCGGACCTGCGGCATACGTATTCTCGAAGAAGATGATATCTCCCCGGACCGGCTGACGTAATTTCGACAGCTTTTGACCGAGGTACAGGTCGTTGTTCCAGTAGCCATTGACGTTCGTCCGCCCGACTTTGTAACCGGCCGTATTCAACGTGTAGTTGATGAAACCCGAGCAATCGAATCCGCCGTTGATTGGGCTACTCGACCCCCAAACGTACGGTGTCCCGAGATACTGTTGACCGATTGAAATCGCCCGTTCCATGACACCGGAAGCAGGGACAGTCAAGACAGGAGGCGGTGTTACAGGCGGAGTCGTTGCAACAGTCCCGGTCGTGATATAGCTTTTCGCGACATAATAGTAACCTGTCCCAATTTTAATTTGGTACCAACCGGCTGTTGAACCGGTCGTTTCACCCATCACTTGGACGGTCGAACCGTGGGCAACTTGGGTGAAGACTTGTGAGGAAGTCGTCGGTGCCGTCCGGACGTTCAACCCTGACGGTGCATTGACGGTATAGGTTTTGGCTTGATCGACCGGAATGATTGAGACGCCATTCGTCGCAGGCGGTGTTTCTTTTGCTGTTGCAGCAACATAACTCGTGGCGACGTAGAGGACTTTTCCGTCGAGCTTGATTTGATACCAGGCGTCGACCGTACCCGTCACCGTCAAGAGCGTTTTATTCGGAATCGTTTTGTAGATTTGTGCCGACGCCGATGCTGCTAAGCGGGCATTCAATCCGCCACTTGCATTGACCGTATATTGTTTGGTCGCATCAACGGCTTTAACGGCTGTTGCGACAGGTGTCGTCACTGGTGGTTTCGATGTCGTTTTGACGGTTGATTTTTTCGCAGTGATGAGACTGGCATGAACGTATGCCGTCTTTTTCTTGTAGACGATTTGATACCAAGAACCGGTTTTCTTTTTGACGGACACGGCTGCATTTTTAGTAAGTTGTCCGACTTTTTTAGAAGCCGTATTCGCTTTCTCACGAACATTGACACCAGCTGTATTCGTTATGTAGGTCGTTGTCGTCGTCGTTTTAGCTGTCGTCGTCGTTTTTGCAGCAGTAGCTGCTTTCACATAACTTGAAGTAATGAATGCTTTTTTCGATTGATACCGAATTTCGTACCAAGAACCTGACTTTTTAACAGCGGTTACCGTTGTACCTTTTTTTAAGGTTGTGATGATAGGTGCGGAAGTAGTGGCAGCAGTTCGGATGTTGACATTTTCGGTTAACGTTAACTTTGTGGAGGCGGCTTCGACCGCGGTCGCTGAACTGACCAACGCGAGCGTCGTCAAAGCGAGAAGTGTCTTTTTCAAGTTGCGTAACTCCCTTCCAAAATGGTTCGAATAGAATCGTTGTTACCATTTTGTCATATGAGATGTTAATTCCCCTGTTTTTAAAATATATTTTTTATGAAAAAACTTACTTTGATTTTCAAAAATAATGATCTGTGTTTTGAGGCGCGATTAATCTAGAGTCTTCTTGTACACTAGAATTAGCTAGGAGGGGAATTTACAAATGTTAAAACGATTTTATCAATACTACATACCGCATAAACGCTTGTTTTGGCTCGATTTTTCGTCCGCCTTATTCGTTGGTATACTCGAGCTCGCGTTTCCGCTTGCCGTCCAGTGGTTCATCGATTCTTTGTTGCCAGAAGGCGAGCTGAACTGGATCATCTTAGTCAGTGTCGGTTTACTGTTGCTTTATGTCATCAGTACGATGATGCAGTTCGTCGTCAACTACTTCGGGCATAAGCTCGGTATCAATATCGAGACCGACATGCGGCGCCAATTATTCGGACACGTTCAAAAACAGTCGTTCCGCTTTTTTGATAACACGAAAACAGGGCACATCATGAGCCGGATCACAAATGACTTATTCGATATCGGGGAACTGGCCCACCACGGACCGGAAGATGCCTTCATTGCCGTGATGACGTTACTTGGTGCCTTCTCGATCATGCTGACGATTAATGCGCCGCTCGCGCTCGTTACCGTCATTGCTGTTCCGTTCCTGATTTGGTTGATTAGTTATGCCAACGTCCGGATGAATCGTTCGTGGGACAAGATGTACGGCAATATCGCCGAAGTCAACTCACGTGTCGAAGATAGCGTCTCAGGCATTCGTGTCGTCCAGTCGTTCACGAACGAAGCCCACGAAGTTGCACGGTTCGAGCAAGACAATGCAACGTTCCGTCAATCAAAGATCAATGCCTATAAAGTCATGAGTACGAGTCTGTCCGGTATTTACTTGACGACACGCTTGATGACGCTCGCCGTTCTTGTCTATGGTGCTTATTTAAGTTATAACGAACGACTCAGTTACGGCGAACTTGTCGGATTCATTCTTTACATGAACATCTTGCTGAAGCCAATTGATAAAATCACGGCACTCCTCGAACTTTATCCGAAAGGGATGGCAGGTTTTAAGCGATTCGCTGAAATGATTGATCAGGATGATGAGCTGAAGGATGCGCCAGACGCAATCACGGTCGATCGTCTGCATGGTGCGATTGAGTTCGATGATGTTAGTTTCGGCTACGAAGCCGATCGATTGATTTTAAAAAACATCAATCTGTCCGTTGAACCCGGTCAGACAATTGCCTTCGTCGGAACGTCGGGTGCCGGGAAAACGACGATTTGTTCGTTAATCCCTCGCTTTTACGATGTTTTAGAAGGGGCGATTACGATTGACGGCATCGATGTCCGGCAGATGACAAAAGCTTCGCTCCGCCAACAAATCGGGATTGTTCAGCAAGACGTCTTTCTCTTTTCGGGGACGATCGCTGAGAACATTGCTTACGGAGATTTAACGGCGAATCGGACGGATGTCATCGCAGCTGCCGAGCGCGCCCATCTCGGACAGATGATTGCTGATTTACCAGAGGGGTATGACACACAGATTGGGGAGCGGGGCTTGAAGTTATCCGGGGGACAAAAACAACGTCTGGCGATTGCCCGGATGTTCTTGAAGAATCCGCCGCTATTGATTCTAGATGAAGCGACATCTGCTCTTGATACAGAGACGGAAGCGATCATTCAAGAATCGCTCGCGGAACTCTCGAAAAATCGGACGACATTGATCATTGCCCATCGTCTCGGGACGATTCGAAATGCAGACCGGATTCTCGTCGTTACGAAAGAGGGCATCATTGAAGACGGTACACATGACGAATTGATTAAAAATGGTGGTTATTTCTCCCGATTACTTGAAAAGCAACGGGTCTGACATGCCTTTGAAAACCGGGTACCGGCTGTCTTTTCATTTGAAAGACGAGGTGAACCCGGTTTTTTCTTTTGAGGAACTTCGATGCGTATAGTCAGATTCGGGAATGATTTGTCAGGAAAAGGGGAAAACAGAACCGAAGGGAGGGCGCTTTGATGTATGGATTATTTTGTGAAAACTACAATCAGACCTATGCCATTCTCCGCGAGGAAACGTCCCACGATTTCCGCCGCTTTTTTGCCTTATCGTATACGATTCAAGACGTCGTGTTCGACCGAGCGGCCTACGATCGCTTAGCGCATGCCATTAAACGAAAGACAACACGCTTTTCAGCACTGCAAAGTCGCTATACGCCACTGCTGATTTCGCAACTTCAACTTTATAGCGACCGACCGGAACAGTTAGTCGAGCAAGTGATTGAAGCTGAAAAGCACATTAAACGACGCTTCATCAAAGACAAAGCCGTCCGCCCGTTTTTTGCCCTTGGAGAGCTCTTGAATCGACAGCGTGGTACGGACGCTTTGCCGGTCGTCGAACACTTTCGAGCAGAACGTCCGGGGTTGAATGTGACGAAACAATACGTCGTTACGGCAGCATTGATGGATCAAAAACAATTGCTCCCATCCTTCATCGAAGATGTCAAGACGAGTGAAGAATGGCTCAGTAGATGGATGGGACCGTCAAGCGAACGATTGATTGCCGCTCAAATCCTTGCTGCGTCAAACAATCAAGTAGAACAAAAACAACGGATTGAAAATTGGGTGGACATGCTTGAAAAGCGAGAAGTTCGCATGTTTGAACGTCTCTTCCCGCTACTCGCCCTTGTGCGTTCGACTGATCGTGTCGACTTGATATATGTGACACGGGTCGTCGATCGGGAACGGTCGCGGAATCGGTTTTCCGAAGAAGTCAACTGGTTGCTTGCGTTTCATCTATTACTGGCTAAAGCGGGGCATAGTCGGTTGCAATCAACCTTACTTGTACTCGAAACGCTTGAATTGACGAAAAAACGCTAAAAAGTAGCTCGCCAAATACATGGCGAGCTACTTTCAGACTGTAGACAAAGTGCTATCAGGAGAAAAAGTGTCTTTATTCGTTGCTTTCCTCGGGCGAGGCGCAAGC
Organism: Exiguobacterium oxidotolerans JCM 12280; assembly: GCF_000702625.1. Classification (NCBI taxonomy): domain Bacteria; kingdom Bacillati; phylum Bacillota; class Bacilli; order Caryophanales; genus Exiguobacterium; species Exiguobacterium oxidotolerans. The sequence continues at coordinate 2,754,387 of NZ_JNIS01000001.1, forward strand.
CGTTGCTCCTTGGTCCTATCGGACAATGAGCAGGGTATTGCCTGCCTCTGCAAGTGCGTTAAAAACGCACTTTTTCCCGTAGGAGTCAACGAAACATGACGCTTTTTAGGTAAGATCGTGACGGAAAGCCGGGCATGGAGACGTTTTAGAGCGCAATCCGTCTCGAATCGCTTTTAAAGCGAAAAGCAATCGGTCGCGACCCTGCAGCTTTGCTGTAGCGGCGCGGAAGGTTGCCGCTTTGAAGACGAGGCGAGACAGGGAAGCGCGAACGGATTTCATCTCGATACCGTATGTTTACGCTTTTTAATAGTTTGTCTACACGCTAAAAAGTAGCTCGCCAAATACATGGCGAGCTACTTTTTTGTCAGTCGAACGTCGTAAACGTTGCATGCTGTTCGACAGGATACAACTCTTTCCCGGCGACATCATTTAAAATCAATTGATTTCGCGAGACCGACATTCCAAGATTGTCGGCGGCAGGACCGTGCGAAAGCTCTAAGTTCGTCGTCGCGTACAACTGATGATTTGTTGCGATGGAACGAACGATCCGGTAATTCGCATCGACTTTCCAAGCCTGTTCACCTTCGAATTCGATGTTCAATCGGTCAATGAAGCGCGGTAATGCCGGGACAAAACCGGTTGCTGCGACGACGGCATCCGTGTTCGATGTCCGGACTTGGTTGAGTTCCGTATGACGCATCTCGATTGCAAATGACGTATCGTGTGTAATTTGTTCGACCTCAAGATTTGCGCGAATCTGGACGCGGTCTTTTTGATCCGTCGTCAAATCATAGAGGTGTTCGTAAATGGCCTGTAAGGTTTCCGGACTGATCCCGTTTTGCGACCGCTTGAATTTCGAGACGGCCTCTTGCCGGGTTTCAAGTGGTAATTGATTAAAATACGTGACATAACTTGGCGAAAAGATTTCTTCACCGAGTTTTCCGGTCTCAAGTGTTTCAAAAATCGTCGAACGTGAAATCCACTCGAGTTCGAGGTCCGGCGAGCGGTCGCTCGTCAATAGGTCGAGGAAAATTTCTGCTGCACTTTGACCCGATCCGACGATGGAAATTTTATTTTCCGACAGGAGCTGTTCTTTCTCCATGACATATTGTGTGTTGTGAATGACGTTTGAATCAAACGTATCGGGAATTGAAGGTTTAGACCCTGTTCCGATGACGACGTTACGTGTTTCATATGTCTTCCGTTCACCCGTCTTGACGTCTTCGACAAGCACCTCATAACTATCACCCGTGTCCTGAACATCGATGACGCGGGTCGAAAAACATAAGTCATCGAGTTGAGTTGCGACCCATTTCAAATACGAATTGTATTCTTGGCGCGAAATCAACAATTTTTCATAAAAATAGAACGTATGCAATCGATTGATGGAACGCAAGTAGTTTAAATAAGTAAAAGAAGACGTCGGATCAGCAAGTGTGACTAAGTCAGAGATGAAACTCGTTTGCATCATCGAGTCTTTAATCATCATCCCGGGATGCCACGAAAATTGTTCGCTTTCATCAAAAAAAAGTGTCCGTAATGGTGTCGGATGAGCGAGTGCGCTCAACCCTAAATTCATCGGTCCAATCCCGATGCCAATCAAATCATACATAAAGAGAGCCCCCCAAAGATATTGTTCTAAAACAATACCCGATATGGGAGGCAATTGAAACGTCTTGATGTGGAAGATTATAACTGATCGGTTGTCGTCGTCGTCGTCTTAACGGTCGATGTTTTACCATCGCGGATAATCGTCAACGTGATGTCACCGTCCGATTTAATCAGTGCCGTCTTGATGTCGACAAAACTCTCAATCGCCGATCCGTTAATTTTCGTGATGACGTCACCTGTTTTTAGCTTCGCGGAGGCAGCCGGACTGTTCGGTTCAACTGACATGATGACGACACCGGTTTTTTGGGATTCAGGCAACTTGACTTGATCAAGCAAATAACCGGCCGGGAAGGCGGAAACGTCCTGCAAGGCGACACCAAGTGTCGGATGTTTGACTTCACCGGTCGTTTCAAGCTGTTTTAAGATGGGCAGCGCATCGTCGATCGGGATACTGAAACCAACGCCTTCGACACCCGTTTCAGCAATCTTCATCGAGTTGATTCCGACGAGCTGACCTTGTTCGTTGATTAAGGCACCACCAGAGTTACCGGGATTGATGGCTGCATCGGTCTGAATGACGGTCGTATTGAAGTCATCTTGCCCATCGCTGTTCGTGTCGACAGGGACCGTCCGGTCGTTGGAACTGACGATTCCACGTGTGACGGAGTTTTGGAATTCACCGAGCGGGTTTCCGATGGCAAGAACGGTTTGACCGGCTTTTAAGTCAGCTGATTTTCCGACCGTGATGACAGCGGGAACGTCTTTTGCGTCGACCTCGAGGACGGCAAGATCGTATGTCGCGTCGCTACCGAGTAATTTCGCGCTCAATGTGTTACCGTCGTTTAATGTCACTTCGAGTTTCGAGGCACCGTCGACGACGTGGTGGTTCGTTATGATGTAGGCCTTTCCGTCTGCTTTTTTATAGATGACACCGGAACCGGAGCCGCTCGCCGCTTCTTCTTGCGTCATGCTGTTACCGGTTTGGTAGTTCGTGACGGTCACGACCGATTTTTGTGCAGAGGCGACGGCGTTCGTCACAGGGTCATTTGATGTCGTTGAAACTTGTTTCGGCATGCCGTTTGAAAGAGGCGTGTCCGCGACTTGTTGTTCTTGATCCATCAAAAGTGGAAACGCGATTGTTGCCGTCAAAACGGCACCGATGATGCCTCCTGTCAGTCCGGGTAAAAGTTGTTTTGTTTTTCCTGCCATATCGACCATTCCTTCCGTATCAATTTCTATTTTTACTGTATCAGATAACCAAACTGAAAATGAAATTGCGGACGTTTTTCCAAAATGACTCATCATTCCCCACAATTGTGCGACAGTTTCTTAAAGTTGAGCGAAAAGGGTTCGTCCGTTACACTGAGTTTGGTTCTTACTTATATCAACGGGGAGATGGAAGTCATGAAGTATGTGTTACGTTTGTTGTACGGTGGAGGATTATTATTTGCTGGGGTCGGTCATTTTCGAAACGAAAAAGGATTTGTCAGCATCATGCCGTCCTTTATTCCGTTTAAGCGGTTTTTCGTTCAAGTGACGGGTATCATCGAAGTACTATACGGTTTGATGTTGTTGACAGGTAAAGGTGTCGACATCGTCCGCAAGACACTACCTGGTTTTTTGTATGCCGTGTTGCCGGCGAATGTCAACATGGCCGTCAATCCGCAACCGATCAACGGTAAAAAATTGCCAGCCTGGGCGTTATGGACACGTTTGCCGCTACAATGGGTCTTAATCGCCTTAGCCAAACGTCTGAAATGAAATGAAGCCGCCGAGTCGATGTGATTCGGCGGCTTTCTTTAGATTAAAAACGTTTATTGACAGCGAGCAGGGAAGCTTTCGCAATTTGTTCGTACGTTGAATCATTCGGGTGGAACTGATCACTTGAGAGATCGCGTTTGACATCACGGACTAGGTTGAACGTATCGATGACTTCAATATCATATTCGAGTCCGAGTTGACGCGACTCGGCATTCCAATTTTGGACGATTGCGTCAAATGCCTCACCATTTTCACTGGCACGGAAAGGATTATACAGTCCGACGTAGAAGATGACGGCATCGGGATTTTCATCTCGGAGAATTTTAAAGGTCTTCTCCAAGTTGGTTTGAGCTGATTTAATCGTATCAGCAGTCTTTTTTGCATCAAAGTTTGCGACACCTTCACCACGGTTGAACAAATCATTCCCGCCAATCGTCACCGAAATGACTTTTGCCTGGCTAAGGGAGCGGAGGACTTCTTTTTGTTCAAGTTGCTTCAGTAAATCTTCCGTCCGGGCTCCGCTGACGGCGAGATTTTGGAAACGTTCGACGGTGTTGTCTTTTTTAAGTTCTTGACCGACGATTGCTGCATAACTGTTTCCGTTCGAAGCACCGACGCCGCGTGTCAACGAGTCACCTAAAGCGACGTAAGTCCCGCCTTTTGCAACGGGTTCTTCTTTCGTTGGTGTCAAGACCGCCCGTTTTGGTGGATTAACGACGTCGTTATAGGCGCTTGCAAATCCGTACCCGAAAAGTGCGGTCAAGATGAGCGAAACGCTTAAAAATAAAGGCCAAGCATATCGTTTCATGAATCGTTCCTCCTTTTACTGTTACGATGATTGTAGCAAAACTTTAGGAAATGTGCGGTTTTGAAGTGCTTAAACAAGTCAAATCATTCATTATTCCGCTAGAATAGACCATAAGAGGTGAGAAACGTGAATCCAACTGTAAAATTAGAATCGGTCACGAAGGTGATCGGAAAGAAAACAATTATTGATAACATTTCGTTTGAAATCTTCCCTGGAGAAGTCTTCGGATTTCTTGGACCGAATGGTGCCGGGAAAACAACGACGATCCGGATGCTCGTCGGATTGATTAAGCCGACGTCGGGTAAAATCACGGTCTGTGATTTTGATGTCCGCAAACAATTTGTCCAAGCGATGGAACGAATTGGTTCGATCGTCGAAAACCCAGAGCTTTACAAATACTTGAGTGGGCGCGAAAACTTGCGTGTCTTCGCCCGGATGTTACCGAATGTCGATGAAGCTCGGATTCAAGAAGTCATTGACTTAGTCGACTTGACGGCGCGGGTCGACGATCAAGTCCGGACGTATTCCCTCGGGATGCGTCAGCGCCTTGGGATCGCCCAAGCCTTGCTCGGTCGTCCAAGTGTTTTGATACTCGATGAACCAACAAACGGACTCGATCCGATGGGGATTCGTGATTTACGTCAATTCATCCGGAAACTCGTTGATGAGACAGGATTATCGGTTTTAGTCTCGAGCCACATCCTGGCTGAGATTGAGATGCTCGCTGACCGGGTCGCCATCATGAGTTACGGCAAAATCGTTCAAGTCGGGACGGTCAAGGAGCTCGTCGAGTCGCTTGCGCCAGGTGTCGACTGGCGGGTCGATGATGCCTTTAAAGCGAATGAAATTTTATCTGCGTCTGAAGACGTCCAAGTCTCTGAAGTCGTTGATGCGAATACCGTCCATACATTGATGGATTCAAGTAAGACACCGGCACTCAACAAACAGCTGTTTGAAGCCGGCGTCGAAGTCTGGACGATTGAACGAAAAGTCCAGACGCTCGAAGATCTCTTCATCACACTGACAGGGGGAGATCATATTGCGTAATCCGAACATGCTTGGTCTCGTCCGCAACGAAGTGACGAAAATTGCTTCGAAAAAACGTTTTGCCGTCGTCGCAATCATTTTAGTCGTTCTTGTCTCGATGTTTACGTATGCGCAGTATCGTGACATTCAAGAACAAATTAAGAAACAAGGAACGCTCGATTGGCGTGTCGAACTGCAACAAGATATCGTCGATACACAGAATCGACTGGCTTCGAGCAGTATTCAAGACGAGTTCCGCCAGTTTTTAGAATTTGATTTAAAACAGAATCAATACTATCTCGACAATGATATCAATCCGAACTACCCGGGTGCACCGACGTTCATCCGGATTTTCTTCTCGCAAGGATTAACGTTAATCTTGCCGCTCTTCATCATCGTCATCATGGCGGACATCGTCAGCGGGGAGCAAAACGACGGGACGATCAAGACGCTCTTGTCGCGGCCGGTCCGGCGCTGGAAAATCTTGATGGCGAAATGGATCACGGTCTTACTCTATACCTCGATGCTGATGGCATTGACCGCGTTCGTCTGTTACGCGATTTCCGGCATCGTCCTCGGGTATGACGGCTGGACCGCCCCGATTTTGACCGGGTTCCAAGCTTCGCCGAGCGGGACGTTCTCGACCGAGTTCGTGCATACGATTCCGATGTGGGAATACCTCTTGATGGCAATCGGTCTCGCCTGGATCGTCACAGCCGTCGTCGGAACGATTGCGTTGATGGTCTCTGTCCTCGTCAAGAATACGGCGACCGGGATTGGCATCATGATGGCAGTCTTGATTTCCGGAACATTGTTGACGACACTCGGTTCGAGCTGGACAAGTTCGAAATACCTCGTTAACGTCAACTTTGGACTAATCAATTATCTGGATGGTCAAGCACCACCGATTGAAGGCATGACGTTGCCGTTCTCGCTTGCCGTCCTTGGCTGTTGGACAGTCGCGACACTTGGGATCGCTTTCTGGAACTTTACGCAAAAAGATATGTATTAATCAAAAAAACCCCCTGTCCCGAATTCGGAACAGGGGGTTTTCGCAACGAGCAAGCCCGTCACTTGGAATCGAGAGGCAGTGCCTCTAACAGAAAGCCGATGCAGGTCAACTTCCGCGCTACGTACCAATCGTATCTTAATCATAGCGATTCCATTAATTGGTGTCAAACCTGCTCGAATGGGTTTACAGAAGCTTTAATTTGTAAAAAGGTAGATAACAGGTAAAAGAGGAGGGGCTAGGATGGCGGATTGGGGAATTATGTTGACGGGGTTAGTGATTTGCGGCTGGTGTGTATTCAGCGCGATTTATGACGACTTCATTCGTCGTGTTTAATCGTGTGAATCGTAACAAGTAGGGTACATGTCCTTTTTCTTCAGGATAGGTGCTCTTTTTTTGTCTCAAAACGGCTACGGCAGAACCATGAATTATGGTACACTGACATCAAAAATGATCAGTGTAGGAATGGTGATGTAAAGTGAAACAACCAGTCATCGTCATCGTCGGTCCGACTGCGGTCGGAAAAACGAAGACAGGTATAGAATTAGCGAAGCGCTTGAACGGTGAAATCATCTCCGGTGACTCCGTCCAGGTCTATCAAGGAATGGACATCGGTTCAGCGAAAGTGACAGAAGAAGAAATGGACGGTGTAGCGCATCATATGCTCGATCTTGTCAATCCGGATAATGAGATGAGTGTTGCTCGTTTTCAGACGCTAGCACGTCAGGCGATTGCGGACATTGCAAATCGAGGGAAAATACCGATCATCGTCGGCGGGACCGGGTTATACATCCGGGCGATTTTGTATGACTATCAATTTACAGCACAAGCGGAAAATAAAGAGTTGCGGCAGGAGCTGGAACAGTTTGCAGCGGAGCAAGGCGCAGATGCACTCCATGCCCGCTTGCGTCAACTCGATCCGAATCGGGCAGAGGAAATTCATCCGAACAATGTACAACGGGTCGTCCGGGCGATTGAAGTCGCCGAGAGTGGACAGACACAAACGTCCGGTAGTGAACCGAGCTTATATGAGAGCTTGCTGTTTGTCTTACATATGGACGACCGGGATCGCTTATATGACCGAATCAATGAGCGGGTCGATTTGATGGTGGGGCAGGGACTCGTCGAGGAAGTCCGGCGGCTTGTTGACGCCGGCTTCGCCGATACAAAAGCGATGCAAGCGATTGGTTACAAGGAAATCGTCCCTGTTTTAAGTGGTGCACCACTTGAACCGGCGGTCGAACAGTTGAAACGTAACACGCGACGCTTCGCAAAACGGCAATTAACGTGGTTCCGTCATCAATTTGATGGCGTTTGGGTAGAAATGGGAACGATTTCATTTGAACAAAACTTCAAAATTATCTATGATAGAACAGTAGGGTTTCTGAAAGCGGTTAACTCGGACTGGCCTGAAGACAGAAACAGATAAAATAGAGGGGGCACGGGGTCTTATGAAAGCGACATACAACATTCAAGACTATTTTTTAAATCAATTACGAAAAGATGCGGTTCCAACAACCGTCTTCTTAATCAGTGGGTATCAATTACGGGGATTAATCAAATCATTTGATAACTTCACGGTCATCTTAGAATCAGAAGGAAAACAACAACTGATTTATAAGCATGCCATCTCGACGTTCGCGCCGGCACGTAACGTGACGTTGTACGAACAAGAGGAAACGGAAGAAGTATCGCGTTAAACAAGACGACCGCGGGGGCCGTCTTGTACGAATTGCAATCCATTTAGATGAAAGGTCGCTGCGAAGTGACTTTTCATCTTTTTTTGTGGAGGATGACGAATGATACAGGAAAAAGTTGCTGGCGTCTTGTACCGACTCGCCTTCACAGCGCATTCATCATAATAACTCTTTTAACTCGTCGAAGGCTTCCGCGTATCGTCTTAACGAGACGTCTTTATAGAGACATGTCTTCGTCAGGCGGTCGTCTGTCGTCATCTCGTCGAAATACGTCTTTAGGATAAAGCTGTTGCGGAGCATCGACGGCGTGATCAACCGTTTATTATCCGACCGTTCATTGAGTTGCCGCATCATTTTCGTGATCATGACGATCGAAAGCTGTTTCGGCGCATTTTTACTGTAGAGCCAGCGGAACGTCATCCGGGCGAAGTCGAAGGCGACGAAAAACGGGTCCGTTGTATGATACCGTGGACGGACAGGTTCCGGAACGGTCTTCAAGTAACGAAGCATGACGTCCTGATCCTCGCGCTCGATTTGTAGTTTATACGTGTTCCCGAGCCGGTCGTGGACGAGCATCTCTTGCTGGGCAAAATTGAGGTCTTGCATCTTCAGTCCGATGATGTGGTGAACACGTAATCCGTACCGGTAGAACAATCGTAAAATCAATTCGTTGCGGTCGATCAAGTAGGGACGGGCGACGAGCTGGTGATCGGTCAAACCGCGGTCGGACTGATTCGTCCGGATCAACTGGTCATATTCTTCCTGTGAAGCGACATGGTGTGGACCGAGCTCATGGGTCGGTTGGGCATATTCAATCAGTTTTGCTTTTGATTGTCGGATTTGATAGTTCAGTTGATTGATGACGGTGACGATTCGGGCGACCGTCGCTTGTTTATAAAGTTTTTCCTCAATCAAGTATTCGTTGATGAATGTCTTCCAGGAATCGAGCGGAATCGCTTTAAAATCATCAATCGTCTCGAACGGTTGGTCGACTTCCGTCATGTAGCGGTGGACCTCGATTAAATCATAGCGGTACCGCCGGACGGTTGAGTCTTGTCGCCCGCTGACCGTCAAATAGAGGAGATACCGTTCGATGAACTCGGGCAACGTATAATCCAGTCGTTCGCGTGCCATGTTCCGCCTCCTTCAAACTTGTTATTCTTATCATAAACCGAACGAATGTTTCCTGTCCAAAAAAGTTCAGACGTGTAGCGGCGTGTGGTATGATTAGGGACGCAGAATGTCTTTATCTTGAAAGGAATGATTTTATGTCAGAACGCGTTATTGTCGTCGGTTGTCAGCTCCCCGATGTGCCAGACCATATTTATGCAGAATCGGTCGCGGAGCTTGAAGCACTCGTCACGACTGCGCACGGAGTCGTCGTTGGACGACTCGATCAAAAACGGCAAGCAGTCGATCGGCGTACGTTTATCGGAAAAGGGAAGGTCGAGGAACTGGTCGCGCTAGCGGAAGAACTCGAACCGGATTTAATTATTTTTAATGCAGAAGTTACTCCCGGTCAGATGAAGAACATCCGGATTGCACTTGAAGACCCGGAATCAATTAAATTGATTGACCGGACACAGTTGATTCTCGATATCTTTGCCGGACGTGCCCAGTCACGGGAAGGGAAACTGCAAGTCGAGCTCGCGCAAATGAGTTATTTGTTACCGCGTCTCAGTGGACAAGGAACGCAACTGTCACGTCTTGGTGGTGGGATCGGGACACGTGGTCCGGGTGAATCGAAACTTGAGACGGACCGTCGCCATATCCGTCGCCGTGTCGATGAAATCAAGAAACAGCTTGAGACATCGGTCGCGCACCGGGCCCGTTACCGGGAGCGTCGTAAAGAAAATCAGACGTTCCAAATCGCACTCGTCGGGTACACGAATGCCGGGAAGTCGACGATCTTCAATCGCTTGACGCACGCCGACACGTATGAAAAAAATGAATTGTTCGCGACGCTTGATCCATTGACACGTCAGTTCGATTTACCGGAAGGCGGACAAATCCTGTTGACGGATACGGTTGGATTCATCCAAGACCTTCCGACGAAATTGATTGCTGCCTTCCGTTCGACGCTGGAAGAGGTCCTCGAAGCCGATTTAATCATCCATGTCGTCGATGCCTCGAGTGAACACTATCTCAACCAAATGCAGACAACGAACGATGTCCTCGATGAGCTCGGAGCGGGTGAAATTCCGCAACTCGAAGTCTTCAATAAAAAAGACCAGTTGACAGACTTGTTCACCGGAGGAAAATTGCTGATCTCAGCACTCGATCCGACTGATATCGAACGGTTAACGCTCGAAATCGAAAAGTCGATTAGTGAGATTTTGGAATATCTCGAAATCCGGATTCCGGTCGAGGCGTTTGCTCACTATAACCCGGCAAAAGAAGTCATGATGAATTTAAAAGAACAATATGAAGAGGATGGATCGGTCACGCTTAAAGGGTACTTGCGTAAAGACACGCGTCTCTACTCGACATTGAAACAATACGAGGTGTAAGCATGTTTACAGAGTTAACGCATTATGAAACGATTCGCCCCTTCGTCGAGACGGCGGAGACGCGAATCGCTCCCGGTATCAAACGGACGCAAGAGATCGCGGAATACAATCAGTTCCGCGTCTTGAACGCGTTCCGGAAACACAAAGTCAGCGATTTCCACTTCATGCCGTCGACGGGTTACGGCTATAACGATGAAGGGCGCGATACGCTCGAACGGATTTATGCCGACGTCTTTGGTGCAGAAGCCGGACTTTGTCGCGCCCAAATCATCAGTGGGACCCATGCGATTGGAATCGCCTTGTTCGGGTTACTCTTGCCGGGCGACGAATTGCTGTATATCACAGGCAAACCGTACGACACGCTCGAAGAAATCGTTGGCATCCGGGGTGACGGGCGGGGCTCGTTAAAAGAACTCGGTGTCACCTATGACGTCGTCGAGATGAAACAGGCGGAGACGATTGATATCGATGCCGTTCTTGGCCGGATCACAAACAAGACGAAAGTCATCGGGATTCAGCGGTCGAAAGGCTACGCGACACGGCGCAGTCTTCCGGTCGAAGAGATCGGTCAGGCGATTGCGGCGATTAAAGCCGCGCATCCGGACGTCATCGTCTTTGTCGACAACTGTTACGGTGAATTCGTCGAGACGATGGAACCGACCCATGTCGGGGCTGATTTGATGGCAGGCTCACTGATTAAAAATCCGGGTGGGGGTCTCGCGAAAACAGGCGGTTACCTCGTCGGGCGGACGGACTTGATCGAACGGGCATCGTTCCGGATGACGACTCCCGGAATTGGTGCAGAAGCGGGCCCGTCGCTCTACTCGCTCCAAGACATGTATCAAGGGTTCTATATGGCGCCGCACACGGTCAGCCAGGCGTTGATGGGGGCGATGTTTACGTCGAGCATGATGGAGCAGTTCGGATTCGACACGGCACCGCATTACGCAGCAGAGCGGACGGATTTGATTCAATCGGTCTCTTTCCATGCCCCGGAACCGATGATTGCTTTTTGTCAGGCGATTCAAGCGGCGTCGCCGGTCAATGCTCATGCCTTACCGATTCCGGACTATATGCCGGGATATGCGGATGATGTCATCATGGCAGCAGGGACGTTCATCCAAGGGTCGTCGATCGAATTGTCGGCCGACGGACCGATTCGTGCGCCCTATACGGCTTACGTCCAAGGCGGGTTGACATTTAGTCACGTCAAAATCGCCATCATTTCTGCCGTCGACCATTTGATGGAAAAACAATTGATTCCGCAAACGCGGGTTTAAAATAATTACAAACTGTGAAAAGACCTTTGATGACAGGTTGTCTGACTTGTAGGAAAGTTGTGTTAACTTTCCTGACATAGCTTGACAACTTGCCTCACAGAGGTTTATTCTCATGGAGTAAGGAAAAAGGAGGAACGACATGGCAGACGTAACACGACAGTCCAAGCCACTGTTTCCGATCGGAGTCGTTCAAGAGTTGACCGCGTTATCTGCCCGGCAGATCCGTTACTATGAAGAACAGGGACTGATCAAACCGGAACGGACAGAGACGAAACGCCGCCTCTACTCGTTCAACGATGTGGATCGTTTACTGTCGATCAAGGAATATTTGGATCAGGGACTGAATATCGCAGGGATTAAAATGATTTTTGACAATGATCTCATCAAACGAGAACGCGTTGCGGAGACGGTCGTCAAGACACGTCCGGAACTATCCGATGGAGAGTTGTATAAACTCCTGAAAAATCAACTGAAGGAAGCAGGTCAACCTGGAAAAACGTCGCTCATCCAAGGTGAGCTCGGGCGTTTCTTCAAGTAAGTACCTGTTACCATATATGAAAAACAGAATCGGAGAGGGGAACTGTTACATGACACGCCGCAACATTACACGAGAAGACATTATGAAAATCGCTAAAGCTGAGGACGTACGTTTTATTCGTCTACAATTCACAGATATCCTCGGTACAATCAAGAACGTTGAAATTCCAGTAAGTCAATTGGAGAAGGCACTTGATAATAAGATGATGTTCGATGGTTCGTCGATTGAAGGATTCGTCCGGATCGAAGAATCAGATATGTATCTCTTCCCAGACTTAAACACATGGGTTGTCTTCCCATGGACTGAAGATGGAACAGGTAAAGTCGCACGTCTCATTTGTGACATTCACAATCCAGATGGCACATCGTTCTCAGGTGATCCACGTGGTCAATTGAAACGCGTACTTAAAGAAATGGAAGAGCTTGGTTTCTCTTCATTCAACGTTGGACCAGAACCGGAATTCTTCCTCTTCAAGAAGGATGCGGAAGGTCGTCCGACACTTGAATTAAACGACCAAGGTGGATACTTCGACCTCGCACCTGTCGATCTCGGTGAAAACTGCCGTAAAGAGATCGTCATCGAGCTCGAAAACATGGGCTTTGAAATCGAAGCATCACACCACGAAGTCGCACCGGGTCAACACGAAATCGACTTTAAATATGCGGATGCCATCACGACTGCCGATAACATCCAAACGTTTAAACTCGTCGTTAAGACGATTGCTGCGAAACATAACCTGCACGCGACATTCATGCCGAAACCACTCTTCGGTGTCAATGGTTCAGGGATGCATGCGAACATGTCCCTCTTCAAAGGCAACGAAAACGTCTTCTTCGATGAAGAGAACAGCAACATGCAACTCTCTGACGATGCACGCGCCTTCACAGCAGGTATCTTGAAGCACGCTCGTGCCTTCACAGCGGTCTGTAACCCGACAGTCAACTCGTACAAACGTCTTGTTCCTGGTTATGAAGCACCTTGCTACGTCGCATGGTCAGCCCGTAACCGTTCACCGCTCGTCCGAGTTCCTGCTGCACGTGGTCTTTCAACTCGAATCGAAGTTCGTTCAGTTGACCCGGCCGCTAACCCGTACCTTGCACTTGCGACATTGCTTGCGTCAGGTCTTGACGGAATCAAAAACAACTTGCAAGCACCTGCACCGATCGACCGTAACATCTACGTCATGGACAAACCAGAACGTGTTGCGAACGGCATCGATGATTTACCATCAACACTCAGCCATGCACTCGAAGTACTCAAAGCAGATGACGTCGTCATGCACGCACTCGGCGATCACATCGCGGAACACTTCGTTGAGCTCAAAGAAATCGAGTGGGATATGTTCCGGACACAAGTCACGGAATGGGAACGCGATCAGTACATGGTCTTGTTCTAAGTCTACTGGAAACGCCCGAATTTATTTCGGGCGTTTTTTAGCGTGTGGACAAAACAACATAAAGTGATAAAAGCATCTCCCTTTTCCGTTGCTTTCCTCGGGCGAGGCGCAAGCCGTTGCTCCTTGATCCTCACGGACAATGAGCAGGGTCTTGCCTGCCTCTGACAGTGCGTTAAAAACGCACTTTTTCCCGTAGGAGTCAACGGAAGAGCGATGCTTTTTAGACCGTCGCGCAGCCGTTTTGAAGACGAGGCGAGACAGGAAAATGCAACACGCAAGCATATCGGTATAACCCCTTCATTAGAGTTTGTCTACAGCCTGGAACGTCTGAATTTATTTCGGGCGTTTTTTTTGTGAGAATTCAAATTGATGGATGCTTACATTTTTATGATTTTATCAAAAATAGGCGAGAATACGCCCACTTCTAAACGATCAGGGTGAAGCCCGAGTGAAAGTGGGAGATGAATCGCCACCCTCTCTTTCGGGTATATCCTTTGTAAGGAGGTGAACCTCATGTTGACTCACAAGGCCTACAAATTCAGAATTTACCCAACAAAAGAGCAGGAAATCCTGATCGCGAAGACGATCGGTTGTTCGCGCTTCGTCTTCAACCACTTCTTGGCGAAGTGGGATGAGACATATAAAGCGACAGGTAAAGGACTGTCCTACGGGTCTTGTTCGAAAGAACTCCCGTCGTTGAAGCAAGCGTTCGACTGGCTGAAGGAAGTCGATAGCACGTCTGTTCAAACGAGCGTCAAACATCTTGCTGATGCCTTTGACCGCTTCTTTAAGAAGCAGAACGAAAGACCCCGCTTCAAGTCGAAGTGCAACCCCGTTCAATCGTACAAGACGAACATTCAAGGCAAGTCTCAACTTCCAGAAGTCTCGATCGTCGGCAACACGATCAAAATTCCAAAGCTGAAGTGGGTTCGTTTCGCCAACTCGAGGCAGGTCGTCGGACGCATCTTGAACGCGACCATCCGGCGGAATGCTTCAGGAAAATACTTCGTCTCCCTGCTCGTCGAGCAGGAAAGCAACGAACTGCCGAAGACGGGCTCATCCGTCGGCGTCGATGTCGGATTGAAGCACTTCGCCATCCTGTCGGACGGCACGGTGTACAAGAATGACCGTTACTTCCGCTCGCTTGAGAAAAAGCTCGCACGTGAACAACGTAAGCTCTCTCGTCGTCAACGGTTGGCCTTGGACAAGAAAGTAACACTTTCCGAGGCGAAGAACTATCAGAAGCAGAAGCGGAAGGTCGCCCGCATCCACGAGAAGATCGCGAACAAGCGAACCGATTTCCTGCACAAGGTATCGACCGAGATCGTCAAAAACCACGACGTCATCGGGATCGAGACCTTGCAGGTGAAGAACATGCAGAAGAATCGCAAGTTGAGCAAGTCCATCTCGGAGGTCAGTTGGTCGGAGTTCTTCTGCATGCTCGGATACAAGGCGGAATGGTACGGAAAGACCGTCGTGAAAGTCGGCAAGACCTTCGCCTCTAGTCAACTGTGCTCCCGTTGCGGACATCAACACAAAGACGTGAAACATCTTGGCTTGCGTGAATGGACATGCCCTAGTTGCGGCATCCATCACGACCGCGATGTGAATGCAGGACTGAACCTCAAACGAGAAGCTGAACGCCTCTTAGCTTCTTCAACCGTCGGGACGACGGGGTTAGCCTGATCAATTTTCGACCGTTAGGTCGGATCACTCAGGAATCCTCCACCTCTAAGCGAAGCGTAGGTGGAGGTAGTTCAACTTATGAACGGAGGGAAGCAAATGGAACTGAAACGAGCGGAACGTAAAATCGAAGCCCATCAGGAAGGTGCAGTGATTGGAGAAATCACATACAGCGACACGAACAACGGCATGTGGATCATCGATCATACGTATGTCGATCCCGCGCACCGGAACCAGCAAATCGGCGAACAACTCGTTGCCGAAATCGTCAACTGGGCACGGGAAGTTAACGTCAAGATACTGCCGTTATGTCTGTTTGCGAAAAAAGAGTTTGAACATCAATCGGATTATCAGGACGTACAAGCAAATACGTGAACACAAAAATCTCCTCCAGTCTCTCAAGACCAGAGGAGATTTTTTTCGAGTCATTGTTTGTGATCCCTGACTTTCATTTTGCGAGAAACAACCATCGCGCCGAAATAGGCGACGACGTACAACGCGACCAGTCCTTGTTTTAGCATATAGGGTAGATCCATTTGACTCGCGATCAGAAAAATCGCGCACAGCAATATCAAATAGGGTACAAACTGCTTATTTGGCACATCGGGACCTCCTTCACTATCCATTAATTTCTATTTTAAGGATAATACAAAGGATGCATCGAAACATGTTAAAGATGAATGAAGTGCTTACAGATACAATCGTAGAAATGCCATGGTGACGACACCGGTCACGACCGTCCAGGATAGACTTTTGCTGAAAATTGCCACCGCCATCGTCGGTAGTGCTGCGAAGATATGAAGCGTCGAAATCGTCGGAAACGCGTCGTCTTGCGCGATGAGTAGATTTTGAAAAAAGAGGGCACCAAGCAGGCAGACCGGAATGAACGAGAGCCATTCCGTTACAAGGCGTGGTAACGTCAGTCCATGAAGGACAAGAAACGGTAAGACGCGTGGAATCCAAGTGACGAGTCCACACGCTAAAAAAAGAGCGATTAATTCTGGACGGATTTCCATCGTGTGATCACGACTCCTATACTTGCACCACCGAGTGTCGCGCAAAGAACGGCGACTTCTGGAGAAAAGTAGCGCATGGTGATGTAAAGCAATAGTAAGACGATCAGTAAGAGGCAACTGTTCACGGCAATGCGGGAACGTTCTCCTTCGAACTGTAAGTACAATAAGCCGATGAACATCGCCGTCAAGGCAAAGTCGAGACCGAAGCGCTCCGGATCAGGGAACCAACTGCCGACGAGTGCTCCGAGAACGGTTGCGACAATCCAGCTAAGGTATGCAGTCAAGTTCAGGCCATGCATGAATGACGGAGAGAGTTTGCTCTTTTGAGCAACATTCATCGCGACAGCGAACGACTCATCTGTCAGTAATGTCCCGACGCCGATCCGATCACGGATATGCCGGGTCTCAACATGCGGTGCAAGCGTCAGACTCATCAATAAGTGCCTGAGATTGACGATGAACGTCGTCAGGATGATCGCGGAAAACGGGCTGTTCAACAGCAACAGGCTCGTGATGATGAACTGGGCGGCACCGGCGTAAATGAAGACGGACATGAATCCGACTTCAAGAGGGGATAAACCGGAGGCACGACCGACGATGCCGGCTGAAAAACCGATTCCGAGATAACCGAGAACAGTTGGTAAACAGGCTTTGACCCCTGCTTGGAATGAAGAAGACACGACACAATTCCTCCTTTTTTGACATGTAAGATGAGCATAGCATCCGTACTCAGAAATGGACACTAAGTGGTCAATATTTTCATATGTTTTCTTGACATAAGTTTGCTTGAATTGTGGTAAAGACTAAGTGGTAGTGCAAAAATTCGTTAGGCGAAGGAGCGTTCAAGATGGATAAATTAATGCAAGATGCCAACCGATTCGTATCAGATATGGTGGAAGGTCTCGTTTTAGCTCATCCGGATTTATATGCGAAAGTCGACGGCGTCAATGTCGTAAAACGAAAAGAACCACTGAACGGAAAAGTTGCTCTCGTTTCGGGTGGCGGAAGTGGACATGAGCCAGCCCATGCTGGTTTCATTGGTGACGGGATGTTAGCTGCAGCAGTTTGTGGGGAGGTCTTCACCTCGCCGACACCAGATATGGTCCTTGAAGGAATCAAGGCAGCAGATGCTGGTAAAGGCGTACTTCTCGTCGTTAAAAACTATTCCGGGGACGTCATGAACTTTGATATGGCGAAGGAACTGGCAGAACTTGAAGATATCGAAGTCGAGACGGTTGTCGTAAAGGATGACATCGCCATTAAAAAAGAAGAAGATCGCCGCGGTGTCGCAGGTACAGTCTTTGTCCATAAAATTGCTGGTGCGGCAGCGGCAGAAGGCAAGTCGCTTGCTGAAGTCAAAGCAATTGCCGAGAAAGTCATCGGAAGCGTGCGTTCGATTGGGATGGCACTTTCACCGTGTTACATGCCGGAAAGCGGAAAACCTGGTTTCGACTTACATGAAGATGAGATGGAAATCGGAATTGGAATCCATGGTGAAAAAGGAATCGACCGGAAACCGGTTGCGTCCGTTGAAGCAATCGTCACGGAACTGCTCGACCGACTGACAGCAGAAGTAACAGACAAAAAAGTCGCTGTAATGGTCAATGGTATGGGTGGAACGCCGGAATCGGAACTCTACATCACCTACAAGTATGTCGCGGAACAATTACAAGCAAAAGGCTACGACATCGTCCGGCCATACGTTGGAAACTATATGACATCGCTTGAGATGCACGGTTTCTCGATTACGTTACTTCCGGTCGACGACGAGCTCGTCGGTTACCTTGACGCAAAAACGAATGCAATCGGTTTTTAATCAGACTAAAAATTTTTAAAAGAAATAGAAGAGGTGGATTGAAATGAAGTTAACGACAGAACAGTTTCGTGAAAGCTTACTGAAGGCAGCAGCACAGATTGAAGCCCATAAAGATGAACTGACCGATCTTGATCGTGAAATCGGCGACGGTGATCACGGGATTAACATGTCACGTGGTTTTCAAGCCGTCCAAAAAGAACTAGAAGCACATGGTGAGTATGAAGATTTAGGTGATTTGTCAAAACAAGTTGGGATGACGTTAATCAAGACGGTCGGTGGGGCGTCTGGTCCGTTATACGGAACAGCGTTCGTCAAGTTCGCCGGAGCCTTTAAAGGGAAAAAAGAAGTGGAAGGGCAAGAACTGGCACAAGCTTTTGTTGAAGCGACGGAAGGCATCAAGATGCGTGGAAAGTCTGAATTCGGTCAGAAAACAATGGTCGACATTTGGACACCTTTCCATGAGGCCTTGAGCAAAGAGGCGGATTTAAACGCTGCACTCGAACAAGCGCTCCGTGATACAAAAGAACGTGTCGCGACGAAAGGGCGGGCTTCCTACTTTGGAGACGCGACAGTCGGCGTCCAAGATCCAGGTTCTTTATCGAGTGCACTCTTGTTACAAGAAATCGTGGAGGTGCTACATGGTTAATGTAATTCTCGTTTCACACAGTGAAAAACTGGCGACTGGTCTAAAGGAACTGCTTGCCGAAATGGCACCGGATACACCAATCCTGCTAGCGGCCGGTTTAGCGGATGGAAGCATCGGGACAGATGCTTCGCGCATTGAAGAGACATTGAATGCGCTTGACGATGACGGTGTCATCTTGACGGATATCGGTTCTGCAACAATGAATGCGGAGTTGGCCCTTGAACTGTATAGCGGTGACAAAACGGTCCAATTCGTCGAGGCGCCGCTCGTCGAAGGGGCATTTCTCGCGGCCGTCTTGAGTGGTCAATCGAAGTCACTGACTGAAGTCGTCGACGGATTGAAAAATGAATTCGCCTAAATGATTCGCCTAAGACCGTTCTCCCTTCTAAGTCAGGTATCTGCCTGCTCATTTAGAGGGGAGTTCTTTGGTGTGGCATTGAGAAGGTGTATGAATTTAAAAGGGCAAAGACAAAAAAAGAAGCAATTTCGAGTGATATCGAAATCGCTTCTTTTTTAATAGAGTGGTGCAAAAGTCATCGTTGTCCGATTAGACGTTTGCGTTGGCTTCTTTTTTATTCGGTGTGAATGCCATTGTCGCTTC
The DNA here is from genome assembly GCF_000702625.1 of Exiguobacterium oxidotolerans JCM 12280. Taxonomy (NCBI): domain Bacteria; kingdom Bacillati; phylum Bacillota; class Bacilli; order Caryophanales; genus Exiguobacterium; species Exiguobacterium oxidotolerans. The sequence goes on from NZ_JNIS01000001.1 coordinate 2,773,785, forward strand.
GACCGCTTTTTGCCAGCCGGCATAACGTTTTTCACGATCGTCTTCTTTCATTTCAGGTGTAAACTGACGGTTGAGTTTCCACTGTTTTTTGATTTCTGCTTTATCTTTCCAATAGCCGACAGCTAGACCAGCGAGGTAAGCTGCACCAAGTGCCGTCGTCTCATTGATTTCCGGACGATCGACGGGAACGCCGAGAATATCCGATTGGAATTGCATCAAGAAGTCGTTCGCGACGGCTCCACCGTCGACGCGTAACGTTTTCAGTTCGATGCCAGAATCTTGCTGCATCGCTGTCAAGACGTCGCGAGTTTGGTAAGCGAGTGACTCGAGTGTTGCGCGGACAAAGTGCTCTTTTTCTGTCCCGCGTGTCAATCCGAAGATAGCACCGCGAACGTCGCTATCCCAGTACGGTGCACCAAGACCAACGAAAGCAGGAACGACGTAGACACCGTCTGTTGAATCGACTTTCAAAGCGTAGCCTTCTGAGTCTTTTGCATTTTTTAACATCCGGAGACCGTCACGCAACCACTGGATCGCAGAACCGGCAACAAAAATCGAACCTTCGAGTGCGTATTCCACTTTGCCGTCGACACCCCAAGCGATCGTCGTCAGGAGTCCGTGGTCTGAAGAAACGGCTTTTTCGCCCGTATTCATCAACATGAAGCAACCTGTACCGTATGTGTTTTTCCCTTCGCCCGGTTCAAAACACGTTTGACCGAACAAGGCAGCTTGTTGGTCACCGGCGATACCGGCGATTGGAACTTCGAAGCCGAAGAAGTGATACGGGACTGTGTTGTCATAGACTTCACTTGATTGACGGACTTCTGGCAACATCGATTTAGGAACAGTCAGGATTTCAAGTAATTCATCATCCCATTGTTGTTCGTAAATGTTGTACATGAGTGTCCGTGAGGCATTCGTGTAGTCTGTGATATGTGTTTTCCCACCTGAGAGCTTCCAGACGAGCCACGTATCAATTGTACCGAAGAGCAGTTCCCCGTTCTCTGCTTGCTCGCGCGCACCATCGACGTTATCGAGAATCCATTTGACTTTTGTTCCTGAGAAGTAGGCGTCGATGAGTAAGCCAGTTTTATCGCGGAATTTTTGATTGAGTCCTTGTTCTTTTAGCTCATCACAAATGTCGGCTGTTTGACGCGATTGCCAGACAAGGGCGTGATAAACTGGTTTTCCAGTTTCTTTGTTCCAGACGACTGTCGTTTCACGTTGGTTCGTGATTCCGATACTCGCGATTTCGCTCGGTTTGATGTCAGCCGTTCCGAGTGCATCCGCCATGACTGCTAAAATCGAACCCCAGATTTCATTTGCATCATGCTCGACCCAGCCTGGTTGTGGGAAGTATTGTTTGAATTCACGTTGAGCAGAGTTGACGATTTGACCATCATGGTCGAAAATGATGGCGCGTGAGCTTGTCGTTCCTTGGTCGAGTGCTAAAATATACTTGTTTTCCATCTGTGAGTCCCCCTTGAATAGTTAAGATACCTAATGCTCAATCAAAATAGCAGTTGATAGATGAAGACGGCGATTGCGCCTCCGATGATTGGTCCGACAATCGGAATCCATGAGTAACCCCAGTCTGATGATCCCTTACCCGGAATCGGTTAGATCGCGTGGGCGATACGTGGACCAAGGTCACGGGCTGGGTTGATTGCATAACCCGTCGTACCACCGAGCGAAAGACCGATGACGACTACGAGGAGACCGACGATCAACGGATTGAGCCCGTCTGCGAACGTATTCGCTCCGAGCGCCAAGATACCAAAGACGAGGACGAACGTCCCGATGATCTCAGATACTAAGTTCGATCCCGTATGACGGATCGCTGGACCTGTCGCGAACACACCGAGTTTTGCGGCTTGATCTTCTGTCGCTTCAAAATGTTTCATGTAATGAAGCCAAACGAGTACTGCGCCAAGGAATGCTCCGACAAGTTGAGCAGCGATATAGATAGGTACATCTGCCCACGGTAAGTCAGAATTGAGCGCGAGCGACAAAGTAACCGCTGGGTTCAAGTGGGCACCACTGGATGCCGCGATGTAAACACCGGTCATAACGGCGAGACCCCAAGCGAGCGTGATGACAATCCAGCCACCATTTTCAGATTTGGTTTTCTTCAGGACGACACCGGCGACGACGCCATCCCCGAGTAGGACGAGAATCAATGTTCCCATCATCTCACTAATAAAATTACTCATGCAAAAACCCTCCCTTTGGATTAAAGCGAATAATGCCTTTCTATTTAAACCTAACCTGAATTGATAACGTTTTCAATACAAATAATTGAAATATAGGAATAGAAATTTTCAATATTTAGGTTTAAAAAAATTAGAATTGGATAATAAAAAGACTTTTTCCATGATTGAATGGAAAAAGTCAGAATCGACGTTTTTTTCGTTTCTTTTTAGGGCGGAACCAACTACTCGTATGATCAAGGATGATATGAATCGTACTTGCGGTCATCACACCGATAATAAAAGCAGGCATGACGTCAATTAATGAGTCGACCGTGCTTGCTTGAATGATTTCACTATAGAAGGCTAAAAAGAGGAGTGGAATCAATAAAGCGGCACTGTAGAGTAGACGGATGACATCTCCGATGATCAAGCCATGTGACCAAATGGAACGGTGCGGCATAATTTTGACGTATGGCATCCAAAGGACACGCAAAGGACCAAAACGATAGTAAGGTTCCGATTTTAAGTCTAAGTCGGGCGAAAGCCATAATGTCCCGACGGCGATTCCGACAGCGGTCGGGAGCCAATCCGTTTGATTCGTTGCGACCGAATAAACAACATATCCCGTGAGGGCAACGGAGTTGACCGTATCATGTACATTTCCAGAAGGCATGAAAAAAGACCAGCTCTGCTGGTCCCTCTCTTAGTGAATCGTCCGGTAAACGCCGATGACCTTGCCAAGAATCGACACGTTATCGAAATACATCGGGTCCATCGAGTCATTTTCTGGTTGGAGACGTACCTGTTGATCTTCTAAGAAGAACCGTTTGACTGTCGCTTCACTATCTTCGGTCATCGCAACGACAATCTCCCCGTTTTCTGCTGTGTTTTGTTGACGCACGATAACACGATCGCCATCAAGAATACCTGCATTAATCATCGATTCGCCATCAATCGTCAACATAAAGACGGTTTCATTTCCTACATAATGTGCAGGGAGTGGGAAATGCTCTTCTATGTTTTCAATCGCAGTGATCGGAAGTCCGGCAGTTACCTTGCCGATAACGGGGACATGGACGATCGCTTCGTTGATTTCTTCAGGTTTATCAAGCAATATTTCAATCGCGCGTGGTTTCGTCGGGTCACGGCGAATCAGTCCACGTTTTTCTAGACGATCCAAATGACCGTGTACCGTTGAGCTTGAAGCAAGACCAACAGCTTCACCAATTTCACGAACTGAAGGTGGATAGCCCTTTAACTTCACTTCAGCGATGATGTAGTCAAGGATTTCTTGTTGACGTTTAGACATTTTCCGCATACGAATTGCCACCTCTTTCCGGATTGGTTTTTTTAGGATTTAGGAATATATGTTTCTAGAATTACTATAACATAGAACAAATGAGCGTACAAACAATTGTTCGATGTTTTTGTATTGACCGAACACTGGTTCTGTGTTTATTATAGATTATGCGAACAATTGTTCTGAGAACATTTATTCTAATAACCTATTTGGAGGGATTCATGATGATTCATTCTATTCGTACTCATGCCTTTTCAATTCTGTTTTATACGCTCAGTTTTGCTTTCATTCTTTTTCTTTTAACACCACGACCAGATGAAAAGGTCCACCAATTACTTACAGCGTCAGTCACGGTCGATGAGAACGTAACGGTCGAACAAGTAGCTGAAGTCTACAATGATGGTTCGATGACGAACCAAGAATACATTGACTGGCTGATCAAGAACAATGAGCTCGAAACAAAACATGTCATTTCGAAAGATAAAATCGTTGTACCAATCGCACAACAATGACAGAATATAAAAGTTGTTGAATGAACGAACAGGGGTGTGAGGTACGATGAAAGTAGTAATCTACTGTCGCGTCTCGACGGAAAAAGAAGCACAAGAGAGCTCACTAGAGCGGCAAAGAGCAGAACTGTCGGGACTCGCTTTAAAAAAAGGATTTGAAATCGTAGATATCATCGTCGAAAAAGAAAGTGGCTATGATGTAGAGCGAGAAGGGATATTGACCGTTCTTGATTATGTAACGCGTCATCTGGTAGAAGCAGTGCTCGTGACAGACGATACACGAATCGGACGAGGAAACGCCAAAATCGCGATTTTGCATACGTTCAAAAAACACGATGTCCAGTTGATGACGATGGAGTCAGACGGTGAATACAAACTGGCGGATGCAGAAGCGATGGTCCTCGAAATCGTTTCACTCGTTGAGGAATACCAACGGAAGCTCCACAATGCAAAAATTGCACGCGGCATGCGACGGGCTGTCGATAATGGTTTTAGACCCGAACAAAATCTCAATCGGCAAGGCGAGAATGCCGGCCGCAGTCGAAAGGAAGTCCCGATTGAAGAAATCGTTCGATTACGTGAACTTGGTTTGACGTTTGCTGACATCGCGACGACCTTGCGGGGCATGGGGCATGACATTTCGAAAGCGACGGTCAATCGGCGTTATCTTGAGTATAAAGAAGTTGTCCAGTCTTATGAATGAAAGCAGGTGTTGTGTCATCTTGACGCGACAAACTTGCTTTTTTTTTTCGGGTCTTTTACAGTAAGGTTACTATTGAAGTGCTCTATGTTGAGTCAAACAGAAAGAGGGATATTATGTTATCACAAGAACAACTCGATCGAATTAATGAACTTGCCAATAAATCAAAAGTCGAACCGTTAACAGAAGCTGAGACGGCGGAACAAAAAGAATTAAGAACGGCCTATTTAGAAGCATTTCGTGGTTCGTTCAAAAATCAAATGATGGGCATCAAAATCGTTGATGAAGAAGGAACGGATGTTACGCCTGAAAAATTGAAGCAAGCACAAGAAGAAGAACGCAATAAACAGTAAGCAAGTTTTGTATGAACGAAAGCTGCGTCGCTCAATCCGTGAGCGAGGTAGCTTTTTTAATGGGAAAATCAGTAATGTGTATCATGAAAGTCGCTTGAAAAGGGCAATAGAGAGCGCATTCATTTTAATGTGACATACTATTTAGAAAAGTTGTATCACATTTCTGTGTGTGCTAAAATGATATAGAATTTGTGAAAAAGAGAGAGGATGATTGTTTTGACGAACATGACAACAGTAGAATTATTAGCAGTAAATACGATTCGTACCTTATCGATTGATGCAGTACAAAAAGCGAACTCGGGCCACCCGGGAATGCCGATGGGTGCAGCACCGATGGCATTTACATTATGGGCGGATCATATGAACCACAACCCTAAAAATCCAGAATGGTTTAACCGTGACCGTTTTGTACTTTCAGCAGGACACGGTTCAATGCTTCTCTACTCACTCCTCCATTTATCAGGATACGACCTCGCGATGGATGACTTGAAGTCATTCCGTCAATGGAACTCAAAAACACCGGGTCACCCGGAATACCGTCACACAGCAGGTGTTGATGCGACGACTGGTCCACTCGGACAAGGCATCGCGATGGCTGTCGGTATGGCGATGGCAGAACGTCACCTCGAAGCGAAATACAACCGTGGTGATTTAAACGTCGTGGACCACTTCACGTACGGAATTTGTGGAGATGGAGACTTAATGGAAGGTGTCTCTGCAGAAGCGGCTTCACTCGCAGGACATTTAGGTCTTGGTAAACTCGTCGTCTTGTATGATTCAAACGATATCTCGTTAGATGGTGACTTGGACAAGTCATTCTCTGAAAACGTCCAACAACGTTTTGAAGCATACAACTGGCAAGTCATCCGTGTTGAAGACGGAACGGATATCGATTCGATTTCAAAAGCACTCGACGCGGCGAAAGCGGAAACAACAAAACCGACATTGATCGAAGTCAAAACGGTTATCGGATTCGGTTCGCCGAACAAATCAGGGAAATCGGCTTCACACGGTGCACCACTCGGCGATGCGGAAATCAAATTGACGAAAGCAAGCTACGTTTGGGATCACGAAGAATTCTATGTACCGGAAGAAGTCAAAGACTTGTTCGAAGAGCGCATCGAAAAACGTGGCGCTGATACAGAAGCAACATGGACAGAAAAAATGGAACAATATAAAGCAGCACATCCGGAATTGCACGCTGAGCTTGTTCAAGCAATCAACAATGAATTGCCGAGCAACTGGGAAGCAGATCTTCCGACATATGATTTGACATCGAAAAAAGCAACACGTCAGACAAGTGGGGAAGTCTTGAACGCTCTTGCGAAAAACATCCCATCAATCTTCGGTGGATCAGCTGACTTAGCTGGTTCGAACAACACGATGCTAAAAGGCGAAGCTGACTTCGATATCGATCCAAGCGGCCGTAACATCTGGTTCGGTGTCCGTGAGTTCGCGATGGCAGCAGCTGTCAACGGAATGGCACTTCACGGTGGCGTCATCCCTTACGGTGCGACATTCTTCGTCTTCTCAGACTACTTGCGCCCGGCAGTCCGTCTTGCAGCATTGATGGGGATTCAATCAATCTTCGTCTTGACGCATGACTCGATCGCAGTCGGAGAAGATGGTCCGACACACGAGCCAGTCGAACACTTGATGAGTTTCCGTGCGATGCCGAACTTGACGGTCTATCGTCCGGCAGACGGAAAAGAAACGATTGCCGCTTGGAAAACAGCTGTTCAATCGAAAAACAAACCGACGTTGCTCGTCATGACGCGTCAAGGTTTACCTGAACTTGAAGGCACGACAGTCGAAGGTGCTGAAAAGGGTGGTTATGTCATCGCAGGTGACGTAAACACAGCAGATACAATCTTGATGGGAACGGGTTCAGAAGTTCACTTGCTCGTCGAAGCACAAAAACAACTCGGTGAAAACGTTGCGGTCGTTTCACTTCCATCATGGGAGTTGTTCGAAGCACAAACAGCTGAGTACAAAGAATCTGTCTTACCAAAACGGATCACGAAACGTCTTGCAATCGAAGCAGGCGCGTCACTCGGTTGGTACAAGTACGTGGGAACAGAAGGACAAGTCATCGGAATCGATCGTTTCGGCGCATCGGCTCCAGGAGACCTTCTATTAAAAGAGTACGGCATGTCTGTCGAAAATATCTTGGAAACAGTCAAGCAACTCGGATAAGTGGAACAGGTGCGCGTTCATGCGCACCTTTTTCATGCATTATCTATGCAAACGGTTAGAATTATAGTATAGTAAAAAGCGACGTTTTAAGTTAGAGGAGGAAGCAACTTGGCTACATGGATTTGGATTTTAATTGCCCTTCTTTGCTTGGTAGCAGGTGTCGCCCTTGGTTTCTATATCGCTCGTCGATACATGATGAACTATTTGGAGCAAAACCCGCCAATCAACGAAGATATGATTAAGACATTGATGATGCAAATGGGTCAAAAGCCATCACAAAAGAAAGTCAACCAAGTGATGCGTTCAATGAGTGGTTCGATGAAATCACCTAAAAAATAAGCAGTTTCAAAAGGAGACCGTTGTGGTCTCCTTTTTGTTTGCTATTTACTGGAAAGATGGCTAATCTAAAATGTGAGACTATTTAAAATACTCAATTGATTTGAAAAAGGGGGGAGACTTGAATGGGAGTCTTCAAGAAATTGAGTTGGTTTTTTCGACTCGAATGGAAAGCATATAGCATCGGCATCATTTGTTTGATTTTTGTCGCAGGTCTCGAAGTGATTCCACCAAAAGTCATCGGGACGACCGTCAATGGATTAAGTGACGGTACATTGACGAAAGAGCGATTGTTTACACTCGCCGGGGTGCTCGTATTGATCGGAGTCTCGACCTACGTCATCCGTTACTTTTGGCGTTTTTACATCTTCGGCGCATCGATTCGGCTGGGCCGGTTGTTGCGGAGTCAGCTGTATGGGCATTTTTCAGATTTAGACCAATCGTTTTATAAGAAATACCGAAGTGGGGATTTGATGGCGCATGCGACGAATGATGTCCAAGCGGTTTCAATGACGGCAGGGGCAGGGATTTTGACGCTCGTCGATTCTGTGACGATGGGGAGTTTTGTCGTTGTCATGATGGTGACGACAATCAGTTGGAAACTGACACTCGTTTCCCTTCTGCCGATGCCGTTGATGGTCTACTTGACATCGCGTTACGGGAAGATGCTGCATTCCCGTTTTCATGATGCACAGGAAGCCTTTTCTGACTTGAATGACAAAGTAGCAGAAAGTATCAGTGGCGTCCGTGTTTTAAAAGCGACGGGGGAAGTCGAGTCAGACGTGACGACATTCACGTCGTTATCGGATGATGTCGTACAAAAAAACCGTCGTGTCGCAAAAATTGATGCGTTGTTTGATCCAACGATCTTTGGACTCGTTGGTCTATCGTATATCATCGCCGTCGGATACGGAGCGTATTTATTACAACAAGGGGAAATCCGGATCGGTGACATCGTCGCCTTCACTACATACTTAGGTCTCTTGACGTGGCCGATGCTCGCATTCGGCTGGTTATTCAATATCGTCGAACGAGGACGTGCTTCGTATGACCGAATCGAACGAATGCTTGCCGTGGAACCGGAAATTAAAGATGCGAAGGAAGCGGTGACGACCGTCGATTCACCACGACTCGATATCGCGATTGACCGTTTCATCTATGACACACAACCGGTTCTTGAACAAATCGATGTCACACTCGAGCCCGGAAAGTCGCTCGGAATCGTCGGACGGACAGGTGCTGGGAAGTCGACGTTCGTCCGGTTATTAACCCGCGAATATGATGTCAAACAAGGAGCCATTCGAATGGGAGGACAAGACATTAAACAACTCCTCCGCGAAACGGTCCGGAAGCAGATCGCCGTCGTCCCACAAGACCATTTCTTGTTCTCAGCATCGATTGCGGACAATATCGCTTTTGCGAAACCAGACGCTTCGATGGAACAAATCATGGAAGCAGCTCGTGTTGCTGCTGTCCATGACGATATTCTTGGTTTTAAAGAAGGTTACGCGACGATGGTTGGAGAACGCGGCGTGACGTTATCCGGTGGACAAAAACAACGGATTTCGATTGCCCGGGCGTTACTCGCCGACTGTCCGATTTTAGTGCTCGATGACGCGTTATCGGCCGTTGATGCGAAGACAGAAGAGGCAATCATCGATCATTTCCGCACGGCTGATAACGAACAGTCGCAAATCATCGTCGCCCATCGCTTGTCGGCCGTCTCCCATACGGATGAAATCATTGTCCTCGACGCGGGACGAATCATCGAACGGGGGACACATGAGCAGTTGTTGCGGCGAAAAGGCTGGTATAAAGAAACGTATGACCATCAACAACTCGAATCATTAGTTGAACAAGGGGGTGGACCGTTTGAATCATGATATCAATGAGAAAGACGTCTTGAAGCGTTTGCTTCGGTTTGTCGGTCCCTTTAAGAAGCAAGTCTTTGTGGCGTTCCTTCTTTTACTAGTCACGACGGGTGCAAAACTCGGAGGACCTTATTTAGTTAAAATCTTCATTGACAACTATGTCACGACTGGTAATTATCCAGTCCAGGAAGTCGCCTTATTATTTAGTGCCTACCTCATCTTGCATACGACAGGGATTATCGTCGATTATTTGCAAGCATTTGAATTTCAAAAAATCGCGTTAAAAGTCATTCAGCGCTTACGGATTGATGTGTTTCGTCACGTCATGCACCTGCGACTCGCTTACTTTGACCGGACACCGGCTGGGGTTTTAGTCTCGCGGATCACGAATGATACGGAAGCGATCAAGGAACTCTACATCGGCGTCCTCTCGACGTTTGTCCAAAGTGGTGTCCAATTGATCGGAACCTATATCTTCCTCTATTTCTTGGACCCAACGCTTGCGACAATCGCACTTGTCCTACTGCCTGTATTTTATTTCGTCATCTGGATTTACCGCAAGTACTCGACGAAATATTATGCAGAAGTCCGCGATTTGTTATCGAAAATCAATGCCCAGTTAAATGAATCGATCAACGGGATGGCAATCATCCAGCAATTCCGCCAAGAAAAACGATTGATGGCGGAATTTGAAGAGACGAACGTCGCCCACCAAAATGGTCGTTATAAAAACTTAAAGCTCGACAGTTGGTTACTTCGCCCAATCATCGAACTGATGCTGGCGCTCTCAATCGCGACACTCGTCACGTACTTTGGATTCTTATCGTTTACGGAGACGGTTCAAGTCGGTGTCGTCTATGCCTTCATTAGTTATCTTGAACGCATTTTCCAACCTGTTCAACAAATCATGCAACGGTTGTCTGAATTCCAACAGGCGATTGTTTCGGCCGACCGTGTGTTTAAAGTTCTCGATACGGATGAGCCGGAACCGACGAAAGGATTGCCTGGTGCAGCGAGCGTCACGGATGGACATATCGTCTTTGAAGACGTCCGGTTCAGTTATGATGGCGAGACGGAAGTCTTGAAAGGGATTACCTTTGAAGCGAAAAAAGGACAGACGATTGCCCTTGTCGGTCAGACGGGAAGCGGGAAAAGTTCAATCATCAACATCTTGATGCGATTTTATGCCTATCAGTCAGGACGCATTTTGATTGATGGACAGCCGCTCGAACAGTTGTCGGAAGATGAATTACGGCGTCACGTCGGACTTGTCTTGCAGGATTCGTTCCTCTTTACGGGAAGTGTCGCTGATAACATTCGGTTGTTTGACGATCGGATTTCGTTCGGAACCGTTGAAGAGGCGGCCCGTTTCGTTCAGGCGGATGGTTTCATTCACCAGCTCGATGACGGCTATGATAGCCCGGTCGCCGAACGCGGGGCAACATTCTCAGCCGGAGAACGGCAATTGATTTCGTTTGCACGAACGATGGCGCGTGATCCAAAAATCTTAATCTTGGATGAAGCGACAAGTTCAATCGATACTGAAACGGAAGAGAAAGTTCAGACGGCATTGAAGCGAATGCGAGAAGGGCGGACGACGATTGCAATCGCTCACCGGTTATCGACGATTCAGGACGCCGACTTGATTCTTGTGTTACATCAAGGGGAAGTCGTCGAACAAGGAAATCACCAAACGTTAATTGCGAAAGACGGACTCTATAAAAAAATGTATCAATTACAGTCGGGTCATGTGACTTCGATTTCGTAAATACACACAAAAAGGCCTGCCAGGCGATCTCGCCCGGCAGGTTTTGCTGTTACTTTTTTTAATTAGTAGACAGTTACTGTGACGTTTTGGCGTCCCCAGTTGATGGCTTCTTGTTGTGAACCAACGAGAAGGTCAAGTTTGTTACCTTGAATTGCGCCACCACGGTCGAGGACGATAGCTTCACCGATACCTGAGATGTGCATGCGTGTGCCGATCGGGTATTGTGAAGAAGCTGCTACGATACGCATACCATTGTACGTGATCGTGTTTGTTACATCATAACCGCTAGCAGTCAATGCACGACCGTTGTAAAGTTGGCTACCGTTGCTTGATGGATCGTTCGTGTATGCACTTACGTTCATCGTCACTTTAGTACCAGACTTCGCTGAAGTCGTTTGTTTAGTTGCAGTAGCCGGTTTAGCTGCTGCTTTAGGTGCTGGCTTAGCTGCTGGTTTTGCTTCTGCTTTAGGAGCTGGAGCTGGAGCTGCTGAAGTTGAAGCAGTAGAACCAGAAAGTGTAGTGTAAGCACTATGCACATAGCGCGTTTTACCATCGATTGTTGTTTTAATCCAAGAACCGACTTTACTTTCTACGTTTACTGTTTCCCCTTTATACAAGTTACCTACATCTTTCGAGTTCGTAGTAGGTTGTGTCCGAACGTTTAATACTGCCGTAGTGACTGTAGCTTTTTTAAAGTCGAATGATGAGGCAGCAGTAGTATATGCGCCATGTACATAACGTTTTTGGCCATTGATGCTTGTTTTGATCCATGCGCCAGAACGTCCTTCGACATTTAATGTTTGCCCTTTATATACGTTACCTACGTCTGCTGATGCTGTTGTAGGTGCTGTGCGAACGTTGAGTACTGCTGTGTCTACTTTTACCGTCTCTGAGGCAGCCTCTGTCTCTTGGGCGAATCCTACTGATAGAGCCGTTGCTGCAAGTCCTGCAGCGAAAACTGCTTTTTTCATTATTGATGTCCTCCTGACATATGCTGTGTTTACTGTTCCTACTCTACACCCCGAAACCGGGTAGTGCGTTTACAGGTCAATGTCATTAAAGTTACAAAAGAGGTCAGTGTGACAAACAGATTGCAAAAAGCGTGTTTTTGTCATTAGTAGGTCATAAAGCATGGTTTTTAAGTGGGTTCATAAGTCTTTATGCCTATATAAAGAATAAACGGAAGCAATTGTAATGTACAAAAGTCATGAATCAATCCCTTGTCTAAAAATAAGTTGAACCATCTTCTAATCAGACCGGAGGCGAAGTTTGAAAGAAGAAGGGGGGCATGACAATGAAAAAGCGATTGAACAAAAACAAACCCTCTGAATGGAAAGAGGGTTTGCTTAGAAAGGATTAGTGATCAAACAAGTACACTTAATGGAAGGTGCCACGAAATGACTGCATTGAATTTTCGTTTTATGTGAGGAGCCGCTCATTTGAAGAGCCGACGGCATAAGTTTGCATAATCCGTGTGTACTCGACTAATAACAAATCGAGTTCGTGACTGAGCTTCAATACATGGGGAGAGGTGAAACTAGACCGATCTGCTTGAAGATACAGTTCGCTTCGTTTTGCTTCAATTGCTAAGGTCAGTAATTGTTGGCTTGTCATAGCAGTCTCCCTTACATTGGTGTCGTATCCATATTCTAGCAAGTGATTATTCGGAGTGCAACGATATTTTAGTAAGATAAAGTAAATGTAATTTTTTTGTAATTTGAGAAGTCACGAATCTTTCTTATCTTTTGTGAGATAATAGGTGCTAAATGATGCGGAGTTTGGCAAAATAGAGAAGAACTTCTTCTTATAGAAAGGAGCTGCTGAAATGGAGCTCTCGCTGTGGTTAGCATTTGGGGCAGGGTTACTGTCATTCGTGTCTCCCTGTACGCTACCGTTGTATCCGGTATTTCTTTCGTACATTACCGGAGTATCTGTAACGGATTTACAAGAAAAAGGTGTCCGGGAAAGACGTTCACTTTTCCATACACTCGCCTTTTTAGTCGGGTTCGCACTCGTGTTCGTCGTCCTAGGACTGTCGACGTCACTCTTTGCGGACGTCTTCATCACGTATCGCGATACATTACGGATGGTTGGGGCCCTCGTGATTTTCGTCTTCGGGATCGTCTTAGTTGGTTTATGGCAGCCGACGTTCTTGATGCGTGAAAAAAAATTGAATCTTGGTGAACGCAAGGGCGGTTACATCGGTACAGTCCTCGTCGGAATCGGATTTGCTGCTGGATGGACACCGTGTACAGGTCCAATCCTTGCTGGTGTCATCGGTCTAGCGGCGACGAATCCGAGCCAAGGTATGCTCTACATGCTGTTTTATGTCCTTGGATTTTCGATTCCCTTCTTATTAATGGCCTTTTTTGTTGGACGTTCGAAACTCCTTGTCCAGTACAGTCTCAAAATGACGAAATTCGGTGGCGCCTTGATGATGGTCTTCGGAGTCATGTTGTATTTCAATGGCTTGAGTAAATTTGCGGCCTGGATGAGTGATATCGTTGGATTTACAGGATTTTAATTGAGGAAGTGATGAGATGATTTGGATATCAACAGGGGTCGCGCTCGTGATGGGGTTACTCATCAGCTTCATACGGGTGAAGGCGTCGGCGAAACCGACAAATGCCAAAAAGATCTTAATCCCTCCGTTCGCGATGTCGACCGGGATGTTGCAATTTTTATACCCGGCCTCTCGTTTGACTTGGACGGAGGTCGCGGAAGCATTGATCGTCGGGATGATTTTCAGTGTCTTCTTGATTAAGACGTCAAATTTTTATGAAGCAGAAGGTCAAATTTATTTGCAACGTTCAAAAGCATTTTTTATCGTTTTATTCGGAATCTTACTCGTACGGACGGTCGCAAAATTTGTGATCGGAGGTCAAATCGATATTTTTGAGACAGGTGGAATTTTCTATCTCGTCGCGTTCGGAATGATCGTCCCGTGGCGGATCGCCATGTATTTGAAGTACAAACAAGTCAAGTCGGGGATTGTTCCCGTCGAACATTTACCACAATCATGAAAAATGACCGCCTTGTCCGATTTACTGGACAAGGCGGTCATTTTTTGAATCCATCACACAGAATCTCGATCACTCAAAGTGGATGGATTCTGTCATCATTAACTTTGGAAGTAGAGTTCATATTCACGCCAATCGATTGCGTGTTCTTTTAAGGCTTTTTTCAAAAATTTATGATCACGTTTTGGAGTCGCTGAAATATATCCTTTGACGACAAGCTCTGACGTCATGACCGATGCACGTTCTTCAAGTGCGAACTGACCGATCCGTCCGGCAATTTTCCGCCGTGCAACGTCACGAAACGCTGCCGGAACAGGCATGACGAGGGCATTCAATAACTCCATTGTCTCGTCCGTCCACAAGTGTCGTGTTTGGTCGATGTACTCATCTTCCCAATCCATCATCGATTTGCCGTCTTCTTTCGGGAGTTTTTTTAAGAACTTCCGGAACATGAAGAAGCCGCCAATCGCCATTAGTGTAATCATGATAAAGCCCCAGAGCAAAATTCCGTTCATGAACCATGCCATCCGTGACTCATCCCCCTTTCAACATCATTTATAGATTAGCATAAATGGTTTTCTCATGCTATGATGAATGACGGAGAAAGTGAGGAGAAGAGATGTTACAGCCATATGTACAATTAGATGAATCCGGACGACCGCAAAAGGGGAACTTACCCGAGACAGCAGACGGTCGCGTCGTCGAATTTTATTATGATACGAGTGGAACGGAAATCACGGTCGTATTCGTGACGATTCCTGCTTTTGATGCCAGTCGCAAGCGGGCATTTACCGTCGGGAAGACGTTTAAGACGATCTCGACTCTTGAAGATTTTACATTAGTGAAATATGACCTTATAGATCATCAGATCCTCGCGACACTTGAAATGTTCGCCGATGGATCGAAGCGTCAAATCGACGCTTCGAGATTGCTCGACTATTAAAAAAAGAAGGAGACGCGGATTGCCGCGACTCCTTCTTTTTATTTCGCGTTCAGCGTGATTTGATCATGGTCAAGCTCGGCGATCCCGCCAATCGGAAACGTAAATAAAGGTTCCGTGTGACCGAAATCCGCATTCGCGATGACGGGGATTGTTTTAAGTTGCGGATAGAGACTGACGAGATAACGTAAATGTTCTTCCGTCATCTTCGTTGTCAGTTGGAACCGTCCGAAGACGATGCCACAGATTTCGTCAGCGCCCGGTTGTGCCAGCAACGAAGCAAAATCACGGGCAAACGTCGCCGGATGGACCTCGTAATCGTCCTCTAAGAAAAGGACGGCTTGACGTAAATCTGGGAAAAACGGCGTACCTTGTAATAAGTTCAACGTACAGAGGTTTCCCCCGAGAATCCGGCCGCGTGCTTGTCCGGACGATAAAATAAGATGACCGTCGTTCAAAGACGTGATGGTCCGGCCATCCATCGAGTCGTGCCAGTTGACGCTCGGGCGGACGGAGACCGGTTCGACTCCAAATAACATCTTTTTGAAATAGTCGAGCGTGTAGGCGTCACGCGAACTGAGTGCGCGTAACATTGGTCCTGAGTAAGTGACGAGACCTGTTTTTGTGAAAATCGCATTACTGAGCGCCGTAATGTCAGAGAACCCGCAAAGAATCTTCGGGTGGGTCCGAATCAAATCGTAGTCGAGTCCCGAAAGCAATTCGTTTGAGCTGAAGCCACCACGGACGCAAAGAATCGCGTCGACAGACGAATCCGCAAAAGCAGAGTGGAGGTCGTCAATCCGACAAGCGGGATCACTCGAACCGAACGGGTTAGTCGCACGGGCATGTTGACTGATTGAGACGCGGAGTCCGAGCGTTTCTAACAGTTCGATGGCATCATTGATGATTTTTTCATCGACACGCGCTAAGCTCGAAGCAGGCGCAAGGAGACGGACATGCGAACCTGCCTTTAGTTTATCCGGAGTAATCGGCGTCAACTGGCTTTCGATACACTCGATCCGGTTTTTGAACGGATCCTCCGTAAACAATCGCCGCCGTGGTGCAAGGCGATCGTCAAACGTGACCGGGTGACCGGCTTTATTCAAGCGCTCGGCGACACCATCCAAGTCGGGAAACGTGAGGCCGGGAGGTGCTTTTTTAGCCGGCTGAAAATTTTGTTCGATGCCAACGTGAATCGCTGCAGCGTGACTTGTAAACCAAACGCCACCCGTCGCACGGACACCAACGGGCTTTTCGACTTCTTTCATATGTAGTAGCCCGGCATAAAAAGCCCGGGTCGCATCTTCTGAAGCAGGTGGCGCAGCTAACTGAACATGATCAAGCATGACGACACTTCCTTTCGTGGTACATCAACCGACAAATTGTGTGACCCGTTTAAGTTCACGTTCGACAAAGTCTAGATAGAAGGAACCGTCAATGCGGTGGTCAAGACTTTGGGCAATTTCATAAATATTCGAACGGAGCAGTCCGAGGTAGCCGGCTTCTTCTTTACGGGCTGATCGGTAAGAGGCTGCGTAATGAGCGAGTAAGAACTGAAGGTAGCCGCGATCTGTCAAAAGCGGAATCAATTGTTTTTTCTCTTCCATCGACCAGACGTAATTCGGGTTGTAATACATTTCGGCGTAAAGATGATACGGTTCGTCACCACCTGTGAAGAGCGGCTTGACGCGGCGTACTTCTTGTGTGAGTTTCTCCATCCAATCGAATCGGTCCTGTTTACGACTGATGAACAATGGCAAGATGTACGGATGGGCCTGGTCCGGCATCCGTGAACACCCGCGCTCGTGTCGGATTGCTGCATACAATAGAAGTGCCCGGTCTTCGAAACCACGTTCAATCGCATACGTCATCCGGCTGAATCCTTCACACGACGGACAATCACTCAGTTCATCGGAAGGGGCATCAATCCATTCTTCCAAGTATTGATCCGCTTGTTCTTCGTCACCAAGTTTACTGTAAATCATGAAACCGATATAATCACGGGTCCGCGCAAATCCGTTGGCGTCACAAAAGTCGCTAAAACGTTCATAATCCGCCTCTAGCAAAGCGATCGAGACGTCTTCTTGTTCAGCGGCATAAATCAAATACGATTTATAGTTCCAGTACAGGTCAAGCTCCTGTTTATGTGTCAGTGTCAGTTCGTCCTTACGAATCCAGTCCATCAATAATGAAAACGAGACGAGGAACGAGCGGAAATGTCCGAGATCAAATTGATTTTGAGAAAAGGTCCATAATGCTAAGGGGCGAAGTGAATCGTCGGTCGTATCTTCAAAAATTGTCCAAAGTGATTCGCCACGTTCAAGTGACGGATTTTCCTCTTTCAATCGAAGATATAAGCTATTGAGTTCTTCATGAGGGTTCATCTGTACCCCTCCTTTCTTATATGAGTATACCACGCAGCGGATGAGAAATCGTTGATGATGCGGGCGCAACAAAAAATGATTCCGCTACGCATCAATGGCGCCTCGGAATCATTTCAAGAATTTGTGGGTGCAGTTCATTTGCCGGATGTAGTAAATCCTGGATCGTATAACTATTAAGTACCTGATGGAACGCTTCAATCGCTTCATCAAAGGCTGTTCGTGCAGGGTCGAGAGATGGGTATTCCACCATTCCCTCTTGCGGGTCCAAAAAATGAGTTGTTGGTTCGAACAACTGTACGATGTCACCGAGATAAATTTCATCCGGAGGACTTGCTAAGCGAAATCCGCCACCACGACCACGGACAGAATGAATCAAACCATTTTGTCCTAAACGATAGACGACTTTCATCAGATGATTTTTAGAAATGTCGTAACAGTCCGCTACTTCCTGGATTCGGACAAGCCGATCCGCATGTGCGCCTGCAAATAAAAGCGACCGGATCGCATAGTCCGTATAACGTGTCATGCGCATGTATATCACCTACTTAACTTAGATACTAGATGGGATTCGGAGGAAGAACAAGTCTTAATGTGTTTAATCAAACAAGTATTTTCAAGATTGTTTTTGCGTAAGGGTTCGGGCATAATAAAGGGGAAAGGTAGGTCATGGTATGCATTTTGATCAAGCATTACACCTCTTACAAAAGATGGGTCCAGAAGTGGATAAACGCGGTTTACGTATCGCGAGCCGGTTTTATGATCAGTTAGAAAAAAATCATAGCCGACAGCTTGAACAAATGGGACAGCAGGAGATGCGTTTACAAAATCGTGAACTTCGGATTTTACGCCTCAGTCGCCTGTTGCATCACGTGACGAACCAACAAGAACCGAGTGAATTGTTTAAGCTCGTTTTACTCGAAGAAATCAATCAAACGAAATCATTCATTCTGTCTTACTCAGAAATCGTCAGTCAGGAAATCCTACTCGCCGTGCAATGGGAATTTAAGCTTGAAGCGACAGACCCGTTGCTCGAAGCATGGTCTGTCGTCCATCACCAACTTGTTGATACGTGTCGTCACTTTTGTAAGTATTCTTCTCGTGACGATTCGAAGCAGCTTGAGGTGCTGTTGATTGCAGAAACACATCATTTAGGTGCTGTCATTGACGAAGCGAGGTATGCGTTGACGAATCAACGGAAGACGACGCTCGTCCACCTCAACGACAGGGAGGCGGTCTCGGCGAAGATGACGCGGACACTGGAAGGTCTGATTCAAAAGGGACTTGTTTTCCATACGATGCACCAAAATAGTGCGGATGAAGGGACGGCTGAATTTTTAGAGATGATTGCAAGCGACGACCCAATCGTATTCGTCAGTGGATCGAGTCGGTTCATTGCGGACGTCCAACGGATCCTCGAGCCATTACCGGTTATCTTTGGTCCATTTGTCGCGGATAATGCATTGCCATCTTAATGAAGGAATGCCTGAAAAAAGTTGTTTCAAGTACGAGAGCGGATACCCCGATGTTTTCGAGGGACGTCCGCTTTTTTTGTCGAATTAGCGTTGCTCGTGCGCAAGCTGGTTGGAATAACGGACTTTTCAGCAGAAAGAGGAGAACTGTTCGTTTTTCTTGAAAGCTATTAAGAGTATCAATGCCGGAGAATTCTTTCAAACTTTCAGGAGGGGTGACATGATTAACATCGAGAACCTGACACAACAGTTTTCAAACGGTAAAGGAATTTTTGATGTCACGATCAATGTGGAGAAAGGCGAAGTATTCGGGTTTCTCGGACCGAACGGTAGCGGAAAATCAACGACGATTCGCCATTTGATGGGATATATGAAGCCGCAACGCGGGCGGGCGACGATAAAAGGGCTCGATACGTGGGTAAATCAGGCGCAAGCGCGAGGTCACGTCGGGTATTTACCCGGCGAAATGGCGTTCCTCGACGGAATGACGGGGCTCGCGTTTCTCAACATGATGGCCGGTATGCAAGGGTCAGACAATCCAGACAGACGTGACGAGTTGATTAAAAAGCTCCAATTCAACCCGAACACACCGATTCGCAAGATGTCAAAAGGAATGAAGCAAAAGATTGGAATCGTCGCGACATTCATGCATGACCCGGAAATCTATATCCTCGACGAACCGACGTCGGGACTCGATCCATTGATGCAGAACTTGTTCATCGAACTCGTTCTTGAAGAAAAAGCACGTGGCAAGACCTTCTTGATGTCGTCTCATAGTTTTGCTGAAATCGAGCGAACATGCGACCGGGCAGCGATTATTCGTGACGGCAAAATCGTCGCGACAAAAAATATTCATGAGTTGCAGACAATGCAACGAAAATCATTTAACGTCACGCTCGATGAAGAAGTGGCTGTAGCCGCTCTGCTCGCTTCCGCCTTGACGACGGAGCGAATCGACGTGCGGACGGTCCGGGTCGAACTCCGTGGGAATTATGATTTACTCATCCAAACGCTCGCCCCGTATCATATCAAGAACATCAGTGCCGATGACCAAAGCTTGGAACAAATTTTTATGGATTATTATAATCAAAAGGAGTTGGGGAAATGAATCTCGCTCTTTATCGTCATATGATGCAGCTCCATCTGAAGATGTTTTTTGGTTTCGGGGTCGGCTCAGCCATGTATGTCACGTTGATCACTTCCTTGTATCCGCTGCTCGACGACAACATGGAACAGATTGACGACATGATGCAGATTTTACCGGAAGGAATGATGCGGGCATTCGGAATGGAGTCGATCAGCAACTACGGTCAATTCATCTCGGCCGAATACTATGGTCTGTTTTATCTTTTAATCTTGGGTGTCTTTAGCGTGATGGTCGCGATTCAACTCGTCGCACGGCTCGTCGACCGCGGTTCGATGGCCTATCTTTTATCGACGCAGGTTTCACGAACGAAAGTCATTGTCACACAAATGCTCGTCTTAATCAGTGGTTTAATTGTGATTCATGTTTTGACATTCGCGGGCGGGGCGCTCGCAGCACGGTTCTTAATCGATACGGACCGAATCGCACTCACTGAATTTTTCCAAATCAACTACGTCGGGTTTTGCTTGTTCTTAGCCGTCAGCGGTTATTCGTTCTTGATCTCCTGTTTGTTCAACGATGAAAAAAATGCTTTTGCGGTCGCCGGTGGCGTAACCTTTCTATTTTACGGGATGAACATGATGGGAAAAATCGTCACGAAAATCGACTGGATTCGGCATTTTACGCCGTTTTCGCTTTATGAACCCGGAAAAATCGCTAGTGGGGAAGGTGAGGTCCTCGTCTCAGTAATCATTTTAATCTTGATTGGTCTGCTGAGCTATGGTCTTGCCATCGTTCTTTTCCGGAAACGAAACTTGCCGTTGTGACTTTTTCTTGGGTGAGACACAAGGTGATGTCCCTTGCTCCTAACAGAGAACGAGCAAGAAACACCATTCAATGCAACTAAAAAGACAAGCGATTGATTTGATTAAAATCTAAATCGCTTGTCTTTTAGTTTTTTACAGGAACAGGTTAAAGCAACTATTTAGTATTTTTTTAAGTTTACTACCAACTTCTTCTTTAAGACCATTCACCTTACGCCGACTCGGACAACCGTTTCGCACGGCGAATCGAACGATCGAGTGCCAAGTAGACGAGTCCCGATAAACAACACGCGACCCCGATGGCGCCAAGCGCATAGTCGCCGTGACCGGATTCAAGGAACAGCGAACCGAGGAGCGGTGCCGTCACGCCGCCAATCAACCACTGCACGCTCGCAGCACCGTTATACGTTCCCCGTAAGTGAACCGGCGCGATTAAAGCGATGAATGTCATTTGGACCGGTGACATGATCATTTCACCGACCGTATAAAGGGCGTATATGACGAGTAAGAGAATGACGATGACGATATAATCCGTTCCGAGCGAGAAGAAGTAGGACGGGACGAATGCGAGTAAAATCATGCCGAGTCCGAAGACGCTTGCGCCGAGTAACATGACTTTCCCGAACGATTTACCGGATAGCTTCGCAGCAATCGGAAATTGGAACAGGACGACCATGATGCCGTTCAGTCCCATCAAGTACGGGAAAGGATTTTTTTCGTCCGGCAATCCCGGTAAGGCTTCTTTTAAGAAGACGGGTAACATGTTTTCGACGAGCGTGAAGCCCATCGAGATGAAGACACCAGCCGCAATGAAGATTAAAAAGACATGGTCCTTTCGTAAGACGGTCAGTGAAGAAAGTTGTGGTGTATCCACCGGATGCTCGATTTTTTCAGGTTTCGTCTCACCAATGAACAGCAGGAGGACGAGGGCATAAAGTACATAAACAATAGCCGCTCCATAGAAAATCAAGGACCGATCGATAAAGAGGACGGCGCTACCGATCAATGGACCGAACGCAGCCCCGATGTTATGCCCCATCCGTAAGAGACCAAACGATTCGTTTAATCGTTCCGGTGGCGTGACATCAGCGACCATCGCGCTCGCTGCCGGGTGGAATAAAGAGTTCGTTAGACCGAGCGTCGCATTTAAGATAAGCAACGGCCAAAATGTATCGGCAAACGTAAATCCGATCAGGGCGAGCGCATCCCCGACGATGGCGATGACCATCAGTGGTTTGCGGCCGTAAATGTCGGCGAGGTGCCCGCCGAGGAAGGATCCGAACAACGCGGAAATCGGACCGATCGCCATGATGACACCGACGAGGAGGTATGAATCGAGTTGGTCGGCGTAATAGAGTACGAGAAATGGTGCAATCATGAACATCATGATACCGGTTAACGTTTCCCCGACGAACCGGATCCAAATGTTACGGTCGAGCAGTTTTAATGAGTTGAACATAAATAAAACCCCTTATTATTCCGTTTTTAGACAATAGAAAAGACGGATACGCACAAATATGGGCATACCCGTCCTGATATAAGGGGGCAGCATGTACGTATACGCATACGCACACCCTGCTTAATTTTTAAAAAATTAAACGATTGGGTGACGTACAATGATCGCAGATGAGTTTGATACCTGAATCTGTCGCTGTGCTTGTGGCTGTTTCATGTGTACGTCTCCTCCTTCTAGTTAGTTAACTTCCTCGTCATCGTATAGAACATCAGGACGAGTTGTCAACTAAAAATCTGAAAATTAAGTCAATCATGTGAAATAGACGAACAGCTGAAAATTCGGTATGATAGACTAGTTGCGAAAAATGAGCTGGTTACAAGTATTGAATTTATCGTGAAGGGACTTAATCATACATGACAAAATTACAAACTGAAGTCGAGAAACGCCGGATTTTCGGTATCATCTCCCACCCGGATGCCGGGAAAACGACATTAACAGAAAAATTCTTACTCCACGGAGGGGCAATCCGGGAAGCAGGGTCGGTCAAAGCCCGAAAAAATTCGAAATTTGCCAAATCCGACTGGATGGAAATCGAGAAACAACGCGGAATCTCGGTCACGTCATCGGTCATGCAATTCGAATACGATAAAAAAATCGTCTCTATCATGGATACACCGGGTCACTCGGACTTCGGGGAAGATACGTACCGGATCTTGACGGCCGTCGACTCGGCAATCATGGTCATCGATGCGGCGAAAGGGATCGAGTCACAGACAAAAAAACTTTTCCAAGTCTGTCGGATGCGCGGTATTCCAATTTTTACATTCATCAACAAAATGGACCGTCAAGCACGTGATCCACTCGAATTGATGGAGGAGCTTGAAGAAGTCCTCGGTATCCCGTCTGTTGCCGTCACGTGGCCGGCAGGATCAGGACAACAGTTCGAAGGGGTCTACGACCGGGTCAACGAGAAGTTCCACTGCTTCAAACAGGACCGGAAGACGATTGAGCTGGGGGAAGAAGGGCTCGCAAACGACGAACTCGCTAACTCAATCAACAATGAAATGTACGATACGCTCGTCGATGAAGTCGATTTACTCGACGGCGCCGGCAATGCCTATGACGAGGAATTGATTGCAAAAGGTGAACTGACACCGGTCTTCTTCGGTTCAGCTCTCGTCGACTTTGGTGTCACACCACTGCTCGAACACTATCTCAACTTGTCCCCGTCCCCGACACCACGGGAATCGAACAAAGGGAAAATCGAACCGGCACAAGAATTCTTCAGTGGGTTCGTCTTTAAGATTCAAGCGAACATGAACCCGAACCACCGGGACCGGATTGCCTTTATCCGCATCTGTACCGGAAAATTCGACCGTGGGATGGATGTCGTCCTGACGCGGACAGGTAAGAAAATGAAATTGTCGCAATCGACGCAGTTCATGGCAGATGAGCGGGAAACGGTCAACGAAGCCTTTGCTGGAGACGTCATCGGTCTCTACGACTCGGGCAACTATCAAATTGGCGATACAATCACGAACGGTGATCCGTCACTCCAATACGAAGCCTTGCCGACATTCGCACCGGAATTATTCTTGAAGGTCTTTACGAAAAATGCCCTGAAGTCAAAACAGTTCCAAAAAGGGATTGAACAATTGGCACAAGAAGGAGCGATTCAAGTTTATAAGACGGAATACAACGAGGTCATCCTCGGTGCGATCGGTCAACTTCAGTTCGAAGTCTTCGAACACCGCCTTAAAGGCGAGTACGGCGTCGATATCTTAAAAGATGCGGCGAACTTCCAGGTCGCGAAGTGGGTCAAGGTGACAGAAATCAATGACGTGAAGAAATTGACGGATTCACGGACGGTCCTCGTTTATGACCGTTGGGAAAACCCGGTTCTCCTCTTTGCGAATGATTTCGTCTACGAACGCTTCGTCCAAAAAAATGAAGGTACGATTACATTAGTCGATTCGCCGCAACAGCTGAACGATTAATCAAATCTTGAGAGAGCTTTTCCGCGTCAGCGGAGGAGTTCTTTTTTTGCTTCGCTGTTTTGCTTCAGAAGAACATGGGTAAAAAAGGAAAGTAGTCCGATTCATACATTTTGTGAGAGGGATGGTGTTAACGATGGCGAAAAAATTCGTAGGCGTTTTTCATGATCAATCCAGCTTGGAGCAAAAGATGCATGCTTTAAAAGAACAAGGACATAAGGACTCCGACTTTTCAGTCGTCGGACGGGATGAAGCGGCCGAAGAGACATCGGGTGCGTCTTGGGTCGATGAAATGAAAGCGAAGTTCAGCAAGGAACCACCGTTACGCGAGACACTGAAACGCGTCGGGCATTCGGACGACGAAGCGGCGAAACATTATGAAGAAGTCGAGCGTGGTGGGATTGCCTTGTTCGTCAAGGAACGGGACGATCACGACCACGATCATGACCATGATCACGGGCATCGTCATGACCACACGGAAGATCGTCACGGAGGGAAAGTCGAAAATCCTGGCGTCAATGATTATGAGTCGGAGCAGGATGCGAATCACGAAAAAAGTACGCGGACGAAATGGGACGCAGACGATTTAAATAAATAAGGGACGAACACGGATTGGCTTTGATTAAACAGCCATCCGTGTTTTTTATTGGAGAAGTGTCTTCACTACCGCTGAAAAAAGGACGGGTGCTATACTGAAAGCACTTATTGAAGAGGTGAAACCATGAAAAAAACAGTCGCAACACTTACAGGGCTCGGATTACTCGGAACGGTCTTTATGACGCGTTATCCGTTATTCGGTCGCCGACCGTCTAAAGCCGATCAACAGGATTACAGACGATCCGCCCAGTTCAAAAATGGAAAGTTTCAAAATGAACTGCCGTTTCAACTGAAGATGGAATGGGAGACAACAAAAAGTATCTTAAAAGATTATGGGCGGGAATTGCCATCTTTAAAACCGGTCAAGCCATTACCTGTCGTACCGTTTGAGCGACGGACAGACGGGACAGAACCACGTGTGACCTGGTTCGGGCACTCGGCGTTCTTACTTGAACTCGATCAACAAACGATTTTCTTTGATCCGATGCTCGGTCGAGTTCCGTCACCATTCCCGAAATTCGGAGGCGGACGGTTCCAAACGACGGCACCGGTCGATCTCGATGCCTTGCCGCTGATCGATCTCGTCATCTATTCGCATGACCATTATGACCACTTGGATTATCATTCGGTTCTGGCATTAAAAGACCGGGTCGGCCGATTCATCGTCCCGCTTGGTGTCGCGAGCCGCCTGAAAGGCTGGGGTGTCGACGCAAGCCGGATTACGGAACTCGATTGGCACGAATCGATTGAGACGAATGGTCTTCGTCTGACGGCCACACCGGCTCGGCACTATTCGGGACGAAACGGGCTTGATCAATTTTCGACGCTTTGGGCCTCATGGGTCATCGAAGGCTCGAAAAAAGTCTTCTTCAGCGGTGACAGCGGGTATGGTCCACACTTTAAGGCAATCGGTGACCAGTACGGTCCGTTTGACTTGACGATCATGGAGTGTGGGCAATACGACACCCGTTGGTCGAGCTCGCATATGTTGCCGGAACAGACGCTTGCGGCACACCTCGATGTCAAAGGGGATGTGATGATTCCCGTTCACTGGTCGGCGTTTACACTGGCGTTTCACCCGTGGTTCGAACCGGTCGAACGGCTGTTGAAGGAAGCGGCGAAACATGACGTACCGGTCGTGACACCGATGATCGGTGAGAGCGTAACAGTTGCGAGTCAGACCCGTAAATGGTGGAGAGAAGTACGGTGAAGGTAGGTTAAGTGAAACTCATCGTCTTTTCCCGTACTTTCCTCAGGCTCGTTTGTCTCTGACAGCTCGAAAAGAACGCACTTTTTCCTGTAGGAGTCACGGGAAGAAGCCGAGGTTAATGGACTGCCATCAGATGATGACTCAAAAAAACATCCCCGCTCTTTCGCCTGTCGCGAGAGAGCGGGGATGTTGTGTTTTCGGACGGGTTAACTGGCAAGCCGTTCTGATTGAGTTTCTCGTCGCACGCGAAAACGTTCGATGACTTCAAACCCAAGCACAAGCATTGTTCCGATCAATAAGCCGTTACTGAAGAACGGACGTAACGTTAGCGGCAAAATCTCCGCCAGAACCGTCGATTGTAACAGAATACTGATTCCGATGACGGCACAAATCGCAAAGGCGTGTTTCCGACGGCTGGTCGTCATGCTGCTTTCAGCGGACTGCCAGGCAATCAGGAACATATGCGGTAACGTGGCGAGCAACGCCGCACTGGCAACACTGCGCGGCAACGTCGCGATGATCCCGATGATACTCGGGAAAAACCCGACCAAGGCGATGACGAGTGAGGCAATCAAAAACGGTCGGCGGTCCTTACTTCCCGTCTGGGCGATGAAACCACTTGTGATCGGCAACGGGACCGGAACGAGCGTCGAGAACGTCGCCGCGATCAAGTGAATGATCCCTTCGACCGTCAGACCCTGATGCAAGGCCCCTTTTTTCTGAATCGTCGCTTCGACGGCACTTAACGCAGCAATCAAGTTGACGATTAAAAGAATCGCAAACGGAATCGCGACGAGAAACGCACTGCCGTCAAATTGCGGCATCCCGAACGGTAACGCGGTCGGAACGGCAAAGACACCGGATGCTTCCGGCAGTGACGGGCGACTGACCAACCAGCCGACGACGATGCCGATCATCAAAGCGAACGGACGGAGCCGTGCCGGACCAAACTGGCTCAGTCCGAGGACAAGCAGGAATGTCAGAACACCGGCAAGACGTGTCGCTTCGACGGCGAGAACGGCACCCAGCATGACGCCGGTCAGTTGAATACATAATAAAAGCAAAAACGTGCCGCTGACGAGCGGCGTAAAGACCGGTAATAAAAAGCGGGTCCATCCGGTCAACCCGAGGAAAATCAAGACAACACCGGCGATGACGACCGCGGCCATCGCAATCGTAAAGGCCGTTTTTGAATCGACCGGCAGCGCGGCGATGACGACGAAGATACTGACCCATGAACCGGCCGGACCGGATACGATCGGTAACCGGTGACCAAACATACCATGAAGAAAACAGGCAATCCCGCCGACAAAGAAGGAGCGTTGGACAAGAGCGGCCGTCTCGACACTCGAGAGGTCGAACAGACTGGCAACGACGATCGGCAAGGCAATCGTATTGGCTAATAAGAAAATAATCCACTGGACTGTGGATGTCGTACGTTTCACAAAAATCGTCTCCTTTAAAAATCGCTGATTTTAGCATCGTATCATATGATTGATGTTATGATTCATACATATTTATGACTGAAAACATATGAAAGAGATGATGAATATGGATTTACGCCAATACCGCTATTTTTGTGCGGTCGTCGAAGAACAATCGGTCACGCGGGCAGCGGAACGGCTACGGATGGCTCAGCCTGCCTTGACGCAACAAATTCGCAAGATGGAAGAGTTGCTTGGCGTGCGGTTGATTGAACGCGCGGGACGCGGCATCCGGATTACATCGAGCGGTGAGCGGCTCTATGAACGGGCCGTCTCACTGTTGCGCTATGAAGCGGAAACGCGGATCGAAGTCAGTGACATCAAGGAAGGGCGGACCGGCATCTTACGGATCGGCGTCAATACGTTGTCCGCCGGCCGCTTGACGGGCTGGGTCCAAGAGATGAAACGACGGCATCCGCGGATTACGTTACAAATTCATCAAGGCGAGTCTGCTGCTTTGATTGATCGTTTGAAGGATCATGCGATTGACGTGGCACTCGTCCGGCTGCCGATTGAGGCGCAAGGCGTCACGATCGAGTGGATGGAAGAGGAACCGTTTTATCAGATCCATCATCCTGATTTTCCGGATGCCGATATGATTATTCCGAGTCAGGAAGGACTGGGTGTCTTTCAGACGCTCAGTCAACAGTTCGGGGTCGTCTCGCAGGAAACGTGTTCCGACGTTTTGACCTTGATTGGACTCGTCCGGTGTGGACAAGCGGTGACGCTGTTACCGGAAAGTACGCTCCGCGAGCTCGACATGACGGGACTGGTGCGGGAACGGTTACCGGACGCGACGAGTACGACGGCTCTTGTCTGGTTGACGGAAGATGGTCAATCGGCACTGACCCAACAATGGGTCTCGATTGTCCACGAGTAAGAACGAATTGTTAAAAAAGGGATTTTATAGGATACTTGAACAAGAGACAGGAAGGTAAGGGGGAGGATGAAATGAAGACGATTCGCGGAAAGTACGGCGAAGCGAAGATTTTTACCCACAATGTCGATGACATGACGATTGAGCAAGTGACAGGGATGCTGAATGAAAAGATTGCTGTCGACGGCAATGTCCGAATCATGCCCGATTGTCACGCTGGCAAGGGCTCGGTCATCGGAACGACGATGCGGATTCACGATAAAGTGGTTCCGAATCTCGTTGGTGTCGACATTGGCTGCGGGATGTTATGTACACAAATCAACCGTGAAGGAACAGCTGGTGTCGATTATGAGAAGTTGGATGCTGCGATTCAGGCACTGGTTCCGAGCGGCATGTCCGTCCGCAATCAGCCGCACCGCTTGTCGGAACAGATTCCGTTTGAGCAGGTGTTGGCACCGTTCAACGAAACACGGGCCCGATTGTCGATTGGTACGTTAGGCGGCGGCAATCATTTCATCGAATTGAATACAGACGAGGAAGACAATCTCTACCTCGTGATTCATTCCGGCAGCCGGAACCTCGGAAAAACGATTGCCGAACATTATCAAAAGTTGGCGGAAAGCTCACAATTCACCGTCGATACGGCGTCGGTCGTCGCATCGCTGAAAGAACAGGGACGGGAGCAGGACATCCAATCGACTCTGGTCGAGTTGAAGAGTCAGTTCAATGAAACGAATAAAGATTTGGCGTACGTGTCCGGTTCCGATATGGACAACTACCTGCATGACTTAAAAATCGCTCAAACGTATGCAGCACTGAACCGTCAAGCGATGACCGACGTCATTGTTGAAGCGATGGGCTGGTCGGTCATGGAACAGTTCGATACGATCCATAACTACATCGATCTCGAACAGATGATTCTCCGCAAAGGTGCGATTTCGGCGCAAGCTGGTGAAGTCGCCATCATTCCGATGAACATGCGCGACGGTTCACTGATTGTCAAAGGAAAAGGCAATCCGGACTGGAACTATTCGGCACTACATGGGGCAGGACGGATCATGTCCCGTTCGAAAGCCTTTAAATCCGTTGACCTCAAAGAATTTGAAGCGACGATGCAGGACGTCTGGTCGAGCTCCGTCGTCGAATCGACGCGTGATGAGTCACCATTCGTCTATAAACTGATGGAGGAAATCATCCGGAACACAGAGGACACGGTCGAGTTATTAAAAGTCATCAAGCCGCTTTATAACTTTAAAGCGAAGTGAGCCGGCAGGCGTCTGTGACTTTGAGCCAGACAAAAACCCCCGACCATCTGATTGGAAATGAATCAGTAGCGGGGGGATCGGTTACATAATATTTACCCGTTGTTAGTCTTCACTACTGCTGTACCAAAATCGGCGTTGAAGGCACGGCACCAAATCACGACGGTATTGTACTTCGTGAAATCGACATCTTGAGGGACGGCATAATTTTGATTGCCGGTATTGCCTTTTAAAGCCCCTAAGTTGATGCCTTCTTTTGGCTCCATACCCGGTTGAATAAGATAAACGAATAAATCTGTACCGTTCGTCGTCTTGAAATCCTCAAACCGGAGATACTGACCGTCATCTGCTTGAATCGTTTTGAGTGTTCCTGAGGTTTGATAGTTTTTTTCTCCATCGACGAATTTACCGGAGAACGTAAGCTCTTCCTCCTGCGTGCCAGGTGTCGTGGCTTCCGTTTCATCTTCAGTGTCTGGTTCCTGTTCTTCCGTTTTGACGTCAGAGGAAGTCGGGGGAAGTCCTTCGTCAACGGCTTTATCAAAAAGAAGCGGTGAGACTAACCACCAACTGATTGCTAGGATACCGACGATGACGACACCAAGGAGTATTTTTGTAATCGTTTTCATATGCATCACTCCACTTCAGAGGTTTTTCAGTGCAGCGTTCGGACATCTGCGTCTTGGTTAAATTTTATCATATGTGGAAGATATCCGTTCATCCGAAGACGCTAGTTACTTAGATATTTGTAAGTCTCCCCCTCATCAGCACTGCGGAGAAAGCCTGCTTTTACAAGTACGGATTGGGAGGCACGATTTTCATGTTCTGTATACGCGCAGACTTGCGTGACCTTCATATCCCGCAGTCCAAACTCGGTAACGGTCTTGACGGCTTCCGTCATATAACCGTGGCCGCGGAAGTCCGGTTTCAGGACATAGCCGATCTCAGCAATGTTGTTTTTGTAGCCGCGGCAAAAACAGCAGTTCCCGATGAATTCGCCGGTCGACTTTAAGTACAGTCCCCACGTGATTCCGTCCCCATTAAAGTAATCGCGGGCAATCTGACTCAAGATGTTGACTACGTCAAGGCTGTTTTTTGCCTGTTGACCATCATATGCCGTAATCTCAATCATCTGGTTCGCTTCACTGAAGCGAATTTCTCTTAGTAACAGCCGTTCGCTCATTAGTTCAGGAAAGACATCAAAATAGTATTTTTCTTTCACGGGGCATGCCTCCTTGAATTTGCTTCTTACCTCAAGTGTACGTTATCCGATCCGAATCGGAAGCATAACATCATCAAGACTAAAAATCCGTTCATTAATCAGGAGGAATTTACATGAAAAAGAAAGCCTTAGTCGTCATTGATATTCAAAATGACATGACAAAAAACTACAAAGAAGTCATCGGTACGATCAATCAGTCAATCGATTGGGCGGTTGAACAGGACATGCATGTGGTCTACATCCGGCACGAGAATTTATCGGCCGGGACAAGAACGTTTAAGACCGGGACACGTGGTGCCGAGTTGGCACCTGATTTGAATATCGTTTCAGATCATGTATTCACAAAATATAAGGGGAACGCCTTAACGAGTGAAGCCTTCGCAGCATTCATTGGGCAGCATGAGATCACCGACTTTTATCTGACCGGTGGAGACGCGACGGCTTGTGTCAAATCAACGTGCTTTAACTTACGTAAACTGGATTACGACGTGACGGTGATTACGGACGGGATCACAAGTTACGATAAAAAGAAACTGCCGGAAATGATTGAATACTATGCGAAAAAGGGGAGTGACATTGTTCAATTCAATAATTTAATTCGTAATTAACCAATACTTTTGAACAGAAAGCATTATGAATCAGCTTGAGAGGAATGGAGTAACGTGAAATTAATTTTGATGGGAATCAGTATTATTTTATTTGGAATCGCTCTGATGATCGGCTTTAGTCCAATGGGATTAAATGACTTTTTGGGTATTAAATTTGGAATGACAGTATCATTTGTTGGGTTACTCGTTACGTTCATGGACTTTTTTATCAGTGTGAAGCAATAAGCGTTTTAAAAAGCTGAAATTGAATGCCTCGATGACCAGTGTTGCGGAAGTCATGTATGGCAAAAGCTAAACATCTGTTTGACCGCTCGGGAGAACCGATTATTCTGGTTAGTCGCGTGAACAAAGGTGCTTCTTTGTTTGATCCAGGACCTCTTTTGTTTCCAGCACAGGAGGTCCTTTTTTGCAATTTTATCGAAAAAGTACGAAAGCTTGTTTGATTTTTTTACTATCTTACGTCAAGCAAATAGCGGATATAACTGATAGACCCATGTAAGGTATTTGCTGTCTCTAGTGTAGGGAACGAAACAATGTTTCGTCTATTTCTCATGGTTTGACCATCGTCAAGATAAATCAGGAATTATCCATCATCTGTCATCATTTTGAGCTTATAATTGAAGTGAAAACTGCTTATTATAGAGAAGTAAGAAATATTGGCATGTGAACTACACCATTTATTTAAAAGGAGAGATGTAACGTGTTAATCGTCGCAATTTTGACGAGTATAGCTTTGACAGGGATTCATGTGTACCAAGCTTCACGTCGGGTATGGAAAATGAAAGTATTCAAGAAGGAGCATGGAAAAAGTTTCCCTGTAGTATTGTCTTCATTGAATGAAGCATCTATTAGTCCATTCGTTTCAATGACGATACATATCACATTAAGTTATTTCATGTTTTTAGGATTGTTTGTTGGGGATGAATTGACATTCTTTGAGTTTTGGTGGATACAGCTCTTTTTTCACTTACCTGTTCCCATCCCATTCTTTTTCGCATCATTCCTGCAAGTGTATTATTTCTTCAAAAGGAAGCCCTGGCACTTGGATGCTTCATCGCTTATCTCATTCAAGCAAGTTAGTCAGTGGCAATCCATCGTGAAAAAGCATGGTAATGTATCTTTTGAAGATAATTATCGTTTTTTATTCAAATCGACTTTGGATGAGCAGAAGATTTTAGATGAAAGATACATCGCTGACATACTGCGAGCAAGTGATTTGCTTGTACAACAACAGCGAGCGGAAAAAGAAGTTTCAGATTCGAGTGCTTTTTTGAACGTCGAAATTGACGAAGAGGTTGACTTACTAAACGCATTGAACGAGGAACTTATCGGATTGTTTGATAGTTTGCTCTATGCAGTAGGAATGAAAAAGTCTCCCGCTTATATAGAAGAGAAAAAACGGGAACTGATGCAACGAAAACTCAACAAAATGATTTCCCCGGAGAAGCGGATTCCAATCGCTGAGGTAGAACTCTTAAAGTTGGTTGGAGACACCGATACGGAACCAGAAGTAAAAGCAAAGGCGAATGACGTACTTTTAGCCATTAAAAGTCGAACCAAGCAAGGGCAAGCGGAGTCGAAACGTGAACTGGACATGATTACTATCAAAACAGCGATGACAGTCGAAGGTATCACGGAAGAAGACTTGAAGAAATTGAAATGAATAAGATTAAACCTAAGACATCCATCCGGCTGTCTTTTTTCACGGATGCTGTGATGGTCACCGCTCTTTTTGCTTATCATAAGGAAACACATCAATAGGTATGAACAAAATAGTTTATTAAGAGCGACTATGACTTGGCGATAAAAAATGTTCTAGTCTCTGAAATGGCATATATTCGAAAAGTAAATGATATCTTTAGCCGAATCGATGATTGTTACTAGGATGCTGACGAGGTCGTCATACTGGATTGAATCATTTCAAAATTAACAGCAGCTTTAATCTCACGATTTGCCACTCTATTGTTCAAAGTGCTTATCAAAATCAGGCGAGAAGACTCCCACTTCTAAACGTCTAGGGCGAAGTAGGAGATAAATCGCCTTCGGACAAGGCGTGTCTTGCAACACGTCGATTGTTCGACAATGCTGGTTTAAAAACAATGAAAAACAGGAAAAAATTAACTGTCGCGTTCTTTGAAAACTGAAGATATGGGGTTGTGACAGGAAGTTCGTCTGTCACGTAAAATCTTCAACGTTCACCTTGCGGATGACCGAAGTAGCAAAAACCAAGCAGAGTAGGCATCCGCGCAAAAGAAACGGACAAGATAGACTTACAACCGTCGGGACGACGGGGTTAGCCTGATAAACTTCCGACCAATCGGTCGGATAACTCAGGAATTCTCCACCTCTTAGCGAAGCATAGATGGAGGTAGTTCAAGCAGTGGTGAATTGAACGATTCCAATCCATACGATAAATAAAAAATGAGAGAACTCCGCCATGAAGGAGCTCTCTCATTTTTTGTCTCTATTCAAACATTCTTCAGTATCATTAGATGCGATTAAATGATCAACGAATCGTTTTTAAGGCGCCAGCCCAAGGGATGACTTGATCGAGCATTTGGTTGACGGAATCTGCTTGAACGGGTGCTGCTTTTAACACCGCTCCATTCTCAAAGTCAGTGAACAGCGAAAGGGCAGGGTGGACGCGGACGTCTGCAATCAACAATTCGCCTAAAATCCCGCGTAAATGTTCTGCTGCCCGGGCACCGCCGACTGAACCGTACGAGACGATACCGGCTGCTTTGTTATTCCACTCAACACGAAGGTAATCGAGAGCATTTTTTAAGGACGCGGCAATCGAATGGTTGTATTCCTGTGTGATGAACACAAATCCATCCTGAGCGGCAATCGCTTCAGACCAGGCAGCTGCACCGGATGCATCGCCGTCTTTTTCACCGAGCAGCGGTAATTTGTAATCGGCGATGTCAATGATTGTATAGTTGGCATCTCCGCGTTTGTCCGCCAGTTCTTTGACCCAGTTTCCGACTTGTGGACTCAAACGGCCTTCACGTGTTGATCCCAGGATGATCCCAATGTTTAATGGTGTCATGTTCGTTTCCTCCTTTAATGGTGGTGTTTCCATTGGACCAAATAGTTTACTGAATAGATTCAAGATAATCCCTCGGGATTACAAATATTCTTTTTCGATCTTGCGTGTGCTGCGGACGGTATCGATCGGGCGGACCATTTGCTCGATCTGTTGACGTTGTGGTTCGAGGAATGGAGGTAATGATAATTTTTCTCCGACCGTTTCATACGGCTCGTCTCCCATGAAACCGGGACCGTCTGTTGCCCATTCGAACAGAACGCCGCGTGCGACACGTGCATACAAGGATTCGAAGAAGAAACGATCGACGTAGCCCGATGTGTTGAATTGTAAGTTGTGCATCCGTTCGATCCATTCATTTAAAGCGGCTGTATCTTCGACCCGGAACGCCACGTGATGGACGGTTCCGAATCCTTGGCGTCCGCTCGGAAGGAGAAGGTTATGTTCAACGATGACTTGCGCACCGTTGCCGCCTTCGCCCATTTCAAACAGATGCAGGGATCCGGCTTTGTCGATTTCCCGCATCAGCATCGCTTTTTCCAAGACATCTTTTAACCGGTCAAATTCGGCAATCCGGATGTGGATTGGACCTAAACCGGTAATTGCGAATTCTAATGGAACAGGACCGTTTTGCCACGGAGTTCCGGAGGCAATGCCTTCGTTATGCTCGTCTGAAATCAGCATATACTGCTGGTCATCGAAATCGACGAACGAAAGAGTCTTCTTACCGAACTGTTCTTTGATGCCGCGATGCTTCACGTCGTATTTATCGAATCGTTTGATCCAGTAGTGGAGTGCTTCGTCCGTCGGCACGCGGAAAGCGGTTTTAAAGATTTCATTTGTTCCGTGTGTTCCTTTTGGAATGCCAGGGAAGTCAAAGAACGTCATATCGGTACCGGCTGAACCTTTATCGTCAGCGAAGAATAAATGATAGGTCTGAATATCGTCCTGGTTAACAGTTTTCTTGACCAAACGCATGCCTAAGACATTTGTGAAGAACTCATAATTTTTCTCGGCACTGCTCGTGATGGCCGTGACGTGGTGGATTCCTTTTAATTCATTCATCTAAATCGCTCCCTTAATCGTTATTATCTCGAATTCGAGATATATAGGTAAAAAAATTTACTTATTTTGGGCTTGGTAGCCTATTTTTTTAGCAGTCTTAATGAACAATTCAATTTCCACCTGGTCAATCCCTTGGAAAACCTGATTAATGGCTTGTTCATGTTCTGGAAAAATCGTATCCATTAACGTTTGACCTTCTGTGGTGAGTTCCGCAAATGTCACGCGCCGATCCTCCGGACAGGCTTGGCGGACGACGTAGTTCTTTTTTTCGAGCTTATCGATGACATAGGTGATGCTGCCGCTCGTAATCAATACTTTTTTCCCAATCAGCTGAATCGGTTGCCTTCCTTTGTGATACAACAACTCGAGTACGGAAAAATCAGTCGGATTTAGTCCGGACTTCGCAACATCCTGTTTGATGACTTCATGAAGCGCATCGACTGCGCGGACCATGACTGTCAGTGCTTTTAAGTTCGGATTCGGCTGTTCCATTTCGTTCACCTCTTTTATCTTCAATTCATATATCTTCAATTCAAGATAAATATACCGTCTGTTTTTTATGGCGTCAATTGTTTTGATTGGTTTCTGATTGCATACACAGTTCGTTTGTCTAAAGCCTGATGTGGAATGGATCCATACAGCAACATGAAAAGAGGCAGCCCGTATCGTACGGGTTGCCTTTAGGATGGGGGAATACTTCACCATTTCAGTTCATTTAAAAACGTAAGAATGTCTTGGTTGATATCATTCATATCTTTTCCTAGTGTCATCAAGTGTTTGGAATGCGCAAATCCTTTAATCGTTTTTTGATCCGAAGTTACGCTTTCGAAAATCTTCTCGGCACTCGTCTTGTATGAGGGATCATCCAATTCCCCATACATGACGCAAACAGGAGAGACTATCGACGTTAAATGGTCTCGCGTCCTGTTAATGAGTTGTTCGAAGTCGGTCAGCGATTCAAAAGGGAGGTGCTCCAGTTCAGACATTTCAGAGGCAATCTGTTTGTCCTCTTTCCCTTCGAGTTGCTTATAGCGCTTGGCATAATAAACGATTCGTTTCTTTAGAACGGCTGCTTCTTTATCCATCGGTACGGACAGGGTGACTACACCGTTGATTTGCAACTCCTGTGCCGTTTTTAAAGCAAGAACACCACCCAGGGAGAGACCGACGACTGCTATTTGTTTAAATCCTTTGTCTTGCAACAGCTGATAACCGTCGAGAACATCTTGCCACCAGTCGGATGGTCCATACGACAAAAGGTCTTCTGGGGGCAGGCCATGTCCACTCAGTGTCGGGGCATAGCAGGAATATTGATTATGTTGCAGATAGCGACCAAGCTTTTTCATATCATTCGGATTGCTGGTGAAGGAATGCAAGAGCAGAACAGCGCGTTCGCCGCCTTCGTAATAAAAGGGCTTAGGGGGTAATAGTCGCATAGAAAAGTAAGTCCTCATTTCGTAGTTTCTGTCATGAATAAAAAAATCCTGATTTATCTTTAAAATGTAAAATATTATTATTTTCTTACTTTTTCACTACCTACATTTTGTAAAAAATATGATAAGGTGGATATATATTTTTAAAGCTTGATTTGTCCCAAAGAGGGAATCAACATTACCTCACTAATATTGCGTAAGAATCTTTTAAATGCAAAATTTTCTAAAGTTAATTAAAAATTTTGCGTTTTTGAGGATTATAAGAAAAGAGGAAAAAATAATGAACATTTCAGAATTAACTTTAAAAAACTTTAGATCTTTTGGAGAAGAATCGCAAACCGTCTCTTTCGATAAATTAACTGCATTAATAGGATCAAATAGTACTGGAAAGACTAGTTTAATATTAGCTTTATTGAGGCTTTTTGGCCAAAAAAATATAGAACGAAACTTAATTAAAAGTGATTTTCATTTATCTCCATTTGTAGATTCTAAAAGTGTTAACGAAATCAAATTATTACTTGAAGTGAAAATAGATTTTCCGGAGCTGATAGATACAGAGGTAGAAGAAGTAGATACAATACCTGACTTCCTTAAACATATAATTATAGATTCTCCAGGTAAAGCACCATACATAAGAATAAGATTGACAGGAGAATGGATTCAAGGTCAAAATCCAGAAGGAAATATAGAACAAGAAATATGCTATGTAACAGTTCCTTTTGGCGAAGACGAAGAGAGTGCTGTTCATCCAATTCCATTACATCATAGAAATCTGATTCAAATGATGTACGTTCCTGCAATGAGAGATCCAGCACTACAACTAAAGAATGCTACGGGAACTTTACTTTGGCGAATATTTAATAGCATTACTTGGCCAGAGAAGTTTAAGGAGGATATTAAAGAAGCAACAGGACCAGTAATAAAATTATTTAAAGATGTTGAGGACGTCAGTTCAATACAAGAGGTTCTAAATATAGAATGGAATAAATATCATCGAGAAATACGATATCAAAATGCTGAAATAATTTTTAATAGTAGTGATTTAGATAGTATGTTGAAAAAAATTGAAATCGCATTTTCACATAACGAAGAGGGTTCTATAACAAGTGTTAATGAATTAGGCGATGGTTTAAAATCTCTTTTTTACATTACGTTAGTTTCATCTTTATTAGAAATCGAACAAAATATCGATAGCGATAATAAGCCATTATTAAATATATTAGCTGTGGAAGAACCAGAAAATCATATTTCTCCTCATTTATTGGGAAGAGTAGTAGCAAACCTAAACAAAATATCACAAAAATCAAATTCTCAAGTTGTTTTATCATCACATAATTCTTCAATTATTAAGCGAATAAGTCCTGAACAGATAAGGCACTTACAGATTATTGAAGGTCGTACTAAGGTGAATAATATTAAATTACCTGATAAGACAAGTGATGCATACACATACATTAAAGAAGCGGTTACAGCATACCCAGATCTTTACTTTTCGAAGTTGGTGATTTTAGGAGAAGGAGATAGTGAGGAAATAGTTTTGCCGAAAATTCTCAATGCATTTAATATTTATCCTGATGATACAAGTATTTCTATCGTTCCATTAGGTGGAAGGCATGTAAATCATATGTGGAAATTATTAAATCAATTAGCTATTCCTCATCTGACATTATTGGATTTAGATAAAGAAAGAAATGGTGGTGGTTGGGGAAGAATAAAATATGTATTAAATCAATTAAATGAAAATGATAGATGTACTAAATCTTTAAGAACTGTACTTAAATCGAATGGAGCCGATAGAAGATTTTATACATATTCGTTAAAAGAACTGGAAGGTTTTCATAATAGACCTGTTACTAATAAAGTAGGTATGGATCTTTGGATAAGAAAACTAGAACGGCATAATATCTATTTTTCTTATCCTTTAGATATTGATTTTTCAATGTTGAAATCCTTTGAAACAGAGTATAAAGGTGTAATGCCTCAGGGACCTCGACTTCCAGAAAAAGATAGTACAGATTACGAAGAAAAAATTAAAAAATCAATAATAGCAACTTTAAAAAGTGAAAACGCGCTTGGTGAAACTTATAA
Source organism: Exiguobacterium oxidotolerans JCM 12280 (assembly GCF_000702625.1). Classification (NCBI taxonomy): domain Bacteria; kingdom Bacillati; phylum Bacillota; class Bacilli; order Caryophanales; genus Exiguobacterium; species Exiguobacterium oxidotolerans. Next base: position 2,813,070 of record NZ_JNIS01000001.1, read on the forward strand.
TGAAGAAGAACATGAATTAATGGTTTGGTACAATTCTTTGTTTTTAGGAAGAGGTAAACCAAGTACGCACATTGAAGCCCTAATGACACTTCGAACGGAAGGTTTTTTAAGAACGGCTCCTGCTGAATTATTAAGATTAGCTAGTAAAATTGAAAGTTTAATTCGATGAAGAAAGAAGGGAATGAAGATGAGACTGATAAAATCCGAAGACTGGTTACCTTCTGACCGAATTGTTTTAGAAGCCTCTGCATTAAAAGCAGTCAAGCAATCAGGAAATGTGTCAGTAATGGCAGGTCCTGGAGCAGGAAAAACTGAATTACTAGCTCAAAAAGCCGGATTTTTATTTGAAACAGGTGAATGTAAGGCGCGAAAAAAAATACTAGCAATCAGTTTTAAGGTTGATGCAGCTAAAAATCTTGAAGAGAGAGTTAAAAAAAGATACGGAAAAGATATAGCGATGCGTTTTGAGTCTAAAACTTTCGATTCTTTTGCTAAAGGATTACTAGATCAATTTATATGGGCTGTTCCAGAAAATTATCGCCCGAATAAAAAATATGATCTAATTTTATTCGAAAAAGAAATTAATAGAATCATTAAAGGGAATTTGAAGGAATCAAACCCATACTATCCAAATTGGCAATACGAGTATTCTGAAGATGTCTTAAATAAAAAACTAATTGAAGAAAGACTGCCGTTAGACTTAATCGAGTCTGATCTTTACTCATGGCTTATAAACAAGTCGTGGTCAATTTTAACCAAAGGAACTAGTTCTTTAAATAGTTCCTTAACCTTCCCTATGATTTCGATTATTGTCGAATATTTGCTAAGAAATAACCCGCAACTAATAAAAGCTATTAGATCTACTTATACACATGTCTTTTTAGATGAATTTCAAGATACTACACATGTCCAATATGATTTAATCAAAACTCTATTTATTGACTCGAAAGTTTCCATTACAGCAGTTGGAGATGAAAAACAGAGAATCATGGGGTGGGCTGGAGCAATTGACGATGCTTTTAACGTCTTCAAAAATGACTTCAATTCAAGTGAATTTACATTGATAAATAATTTTAAATCTGCACCAGAATTGGTAAAAATTCAGAATGTCTTTTCGAAATCAATCAGTGAAAATTCTTTGACTGTGAATTCTGCTGGTTTATGGGAAGAAATGGATGGGATTTGTGAAGTTTGGATATTAGATAATCATTTAAAAGAAGGAGACATTATTGCAAATTCAATTCAACAATGGATGATAGAAGATGGATTAACTCCTAAAGAATTTTGTATTATTGTTAAGCAACAAGAGCACATTTATGGTAAAGCGGTAGTAGATTCTTTGAATAGATTAGGTATAAATTCTCGGTTTGAAAAAGAATATCAAGATTTATTAGCAGATGAATGTATTGCAATAATAGTTTCAATTATAGAGTTATCTTTTTTAAGTAAAAATCCAGAATTATGGTTATCAATTACTGAATGGTTTATCGATATAAGAAAAACAAATCGTAAAGAAGAAATTGTTTTAAAAAAATTAGAAAATTCGATATCTATGTTAGCTCAAGGTGTTAGGAAAAAGTTAGAGCTTGCGGACGAAGAAAACTGTGAACATCTACTTGAAGAGATATGTAAAGAGATTTTAGAATTTATAAATTTAGAAGATTTAAAATCAAGATTTCCAAAATATAAACAGTCTGATTTATTAATAAAAAATATAGAACGTTTTATTGAGAAAATGACAATAGCTTATAAAAAATGTTTTAACTGGATAGAAGCTATAAATGATTTCAATGGTGAATTTAGTATACCAATTATGACTATTCATAAAAGTAAAGGCTTGGAATATAATACTGTATTATTTATAGGGCTAGAAGATGGAGCATTTTGGAGTTTTGAATCACAAACAGAGTCGGATAAAAAGGCTTTTTTTGTAGCGCTTTCTAGAGCTAAACAACGTATTATCTTCACATTTAGTAAAACAAGAGAAGTACTAAATTATAGGAAATTGTCCGTTAAAAAGCAATCGCTACGAAATATTTCAGAAGTTTATCATATTTTACAAAATGCTGAAGTTCCTATTAAGAGGTTTTAAAAATAAATAAGTCTCTATATAAAACTATCTACATCAAAAAACGCCCCCGAAACAACGGGGACGAAGCAACAATCTTTTTTCAATTAAACCGTCTCATCCGTAAACGTTTCACCCGTCCGGCGCACGGTCGCTTCGAGTTCGGCCGCAATTGCATTGATTGCTTCTGAATCTTCATTTACCTCGCTGATGATGATGACACCGTAGTGATCGGCACTGATTTGGTTCAGTGTCCGGTTAAACAAATCAAACGAATCGCGTTCATTTTTTTCGTCCCGGTTTGCGCCGATCAGGTACCCGGCGACAGAACCGACGAGCATCCCGAATGGTCCACCGACGACACCGACTGCCATTCCGATCATCGAGCCTTTGAACGATTGATCCTGTTGCGTAAAGTCGATCGCATCGATGAACGAAAACCCGTCCGTCTCATCACGTTTCGCTAAAACCATCTGTTCCATCTCGATTTCTTTGATCGCTTCAAGATCCTTGATCATCTCAAAGCCGGTTTTGGCTTTTTCTAAATCGTTGAAAATAATCGTCGTAACGACGTGGGTTGCATCCTTGTTTTTATATTGTGCCATAATGTCCGCCTCCAGAAAGTTCTGATGTCGTTCTACAGTTTAATAGTACCCGGAACGGAAGTATCGAAAACTAGAAACGTGAACTCCGCCTAAGCATATGATTGATATAACTTCTCAATTAGGCGATAAGGAAAACTTATCACAAGTCTTTTGTTCTTCCAAATTGTAACGAGACCCATATTATACTATGATAGAGGTGTACAAGTAAGCGGTATCAGGGGCTTGATGTCGTCAACACTTAAAGGGGGAATCAGCATGAAACAAACGCAACCAACGCAAGACGTGTTTGGTGCACGCCGCTCGTTTGAAGCGAACGGTAAAAATTACAACTATTACAGCCTTGAAAAATTAGAAGAACTTGGACTAACGGAAGTTAAGCGTCTTCCATATTCAATCCGTGTCCTGCTTGAATCGGTTCTTCGTCAACAAGATGGCCGCTCGATCACGAAAGAACACGTCGAAAACTTGGCGAAATGGGGAACTGCCCAAGTTTCGAACGATATCGACGTCCCGTTCAAACCGTCACGCGTCATCTTGCAAGATTTCACAGGTGTTCCGACTGTCGTCGATCTCGCGTCACTCCGTAAAGCGATGCAAGACCTCGGTGGAGATCCATCGGTCATCAACCCGGAAGTTCCAGTTGACCTCGTCGTTGACCACTCGGTCCAAGTCGATGCATACGGTTTCGCTGGTGCACTCGCTGAAAACATGGATTTAGAGTTTGAACGCAACGAAGAGCGTTACAAATTATTACGCTGGGCAACGACTGCTTTCGACAACTACCGTGCCGTTCCACCGGCAACAGGAATCGTCCACCAAGTCAACCTCGAGTACTTGGCATCGGTCGTCCTTGAAAAAGAAACGGCAGACGGCACAGTCGACGTCTATCCGGATACACTCGTCGGAACAGACTCACATACGACGATGATCAACGGTCTTGGTGTCCTCGGATGGGGCGTTGGTGGAATCGAAGCGGAAGCCGGCATGCTCGGACAACCGTCATTCTTCCCGGTCCCTGAAGTCATCGGTGTCCGCATCACAGGTGAAATGCACCCGGGAACAACAGCAACAGACGTTGCGCTTCGCATCACGGAAATGCTCCGTCAACAAAACGTTGTCGGTAAATTCGTTGAGTTCTTCGGTCCATCGCTTCACTTGATGTCATTATCTGACCGTGCGACGATCGCCAATATGGCGCCGGAATACGGTGCGACATGTGGATTCTTCCCAGTCGATACAGAAACGTTGACGTATCTCCGTTTGACAGGTCGTGAAGAAGAGTTGATCGAGAAAGTTGAAAACTACTCGAAAGCAAACGGCTTGTTCTACACACCACAAAACGAAGATCCAACGTTCACGAAAACAGTTGAACTTGATCTTTCGACGATCGTTCCTGCGCTTGCCGGACCAAAACGTCCACAAGACCGGATTGACTTGACAGACGTCCACACGTCATTCGAAAAAGCGTTGACAGCGCCGCAAGGCAATGCTGGATTCGGTCTTTCTGAAGACGAAAAAGATAAAGTCGCAGTCGTCCAGTATGAAGACGAAGCGGTCGAAATGCGTACAGGGGACCTCGCGATCGCAGCCATCACAAGCTGTACGAATACATCAAACCCATACGTCATGATTGGTGCCGGACTCGTTGCGAAAAAAGCAATCGACCTCGGATTGACAGTTCCGAAATACGTCAAGACGTCACTTGCTCCGGGATCAAAGGTCGTAACGGATTACCTTGAGAAATCAGGACTTCAACCGTACCTCGATGAGCTTGGATTCAACACGGTCGGTTACGGCTGTACGACATGTATCGGGAACTCGGGTCCACTCGACCGTGCTGTCGAAGATGCAATCCTCGGTTCAGACCTGCTCGTCTCGTCTGTCCTCTCGGGTAACCGTAACTTTGAAGGTCGGGTTCACCCGCTCGTTAAAGCGAACTACTTGGCATCACCACCGCTAGTCGTTGCGTACGCAATCGCGGGAACAGTTGATGTTGATATCATGAATGCTTCACTCGGAACAGGTAAAGATGGACAAGAAGTCTTCTTCGCAGACATCTGGCCGTCCCGTGACGAAATTCAGACGATCATCAACACAGTCGTCACACCACAAAGCTTCCGTGCTGAATATGATTCAGTCTTCACAGGAAACGAACGTTGGAACAACCTCGACGTTCCGACTGGCGATCAATATGACTTCGACGAAGCGTCGACATACATCCAAAACCCGCCGTTCTTCGAGAACTTGGCAAAGGAAGCTGGACATGTTGAAGCATTAAATGATCTCCGTGTGTTCGGTAAATTTGCGGATTCTGTTACGACAGACCACATTTCACCAGCCGGATCATTCTCGAAAACGACACCAGCCGGTCAATACCTCGTCAATAAAGGCGTTGCACCAAAAGACTTCAACTCATACGGTTCACGTCGTGGTAACCACGAAATCATGATGCGCGGAACGTTCGCGAACATCCGGATCCGTAACCAAGTCGCACCGGGAACAGAAGGCGGATTCACGACGTACTGGCCAACTGGTGAAACAATGGCGATGTACGATGCTGCGATGAAATATAAAGAAGATGGCACAGGTCTCGTCATCCTCGCCGGTAAAGACTACGGTATGGGCTCGTCACGTGACTGGGCTGCAAAAGGAACGAACTTGCTCGGCGTCAAAGCCGTCATCGCCGAGAGCTTCGAGCGGATTCACCGTTCAAACCTTGTCATGATGGGTGTCTTGCCACTGCAATACGTCGCAGGTACGTCTGCTGAGTCACTTGGTTTAACAGGTGAGGAAGCAATCAGTATCGCGATTGACGAATCTGTCCGTCCGCGTGACATCATCCAAGTCACAGCGACAGCTGCTGACGGAAAAGTCACGAAGTTCGAAGCGATTGCTCGCTTTGACTCGGAAGTCGACATCGATTACTACCGCCACGGTGGAATCTTGCCGATGGTCCTTCGCGAACGTCTGCAAAAATAATGGATTGTCGTTGATTGAAAAGGTGGGGGGAACCCCGCCTTTTTCTATAGGAGGGAGGCCAGCCGATGAGTCGGTTCAAAAAGTGGTTTCAGCCGAAAGAGGAAGAACCGTTACCGATTCGTGATGTCACGCTCGATGAAGTCAAACAGGCGACCCACGAATTTGAGTTAACGTTACCGAAAGGGACGAACCGGACGGTCTTACTCGACGAAGCACAAAAAATTGATTTAGACCGCCTGGCTGTCCACCTCGGTGTCCGGTCGACACAAAGCTTTTACATGTCGCGGGAAACATTTGCGATCATGGAAGCAAAAGACCGGGACATCGTCTATGAGATGGATCACGTCCAGCTCGCCGTCGATCGCTATTTTGATAAAGAAGGTAAATTACCATTGAAGAAGTACACGAAGACATTTCAAGTCGATTGTGCGATGTTATTTGCGACAGGCTTTTTACGCGAATTGCCACAGCATTCGTATTATCTCGTCGACGAATCGATGATCATCGCACGTGAACCAAAAGAAAATTAACCGAAGACGGGATGAATCGCGCGCACGTGATTCATTTCGTCTTTTTTTGTCGATTTGTATGTTCCATGAACGGAATCGTTCAAAAGTCTGCCGTATTTCCTCAGAAATCAGTTGAACTTAGACAAACCCTTTGTATTCTAGGCGTAAAACCGATACCATTAACTATGAATCGAGACTGATTAGGATGGTGTACATGGCATGACGAAACGAACGAGTACATGGATTGCTGTAGCAATCGTGGCAATGGCGATACTCCTTGCCTATAATTTTTATCTACTGAATACGACACAGACCGCTAAAGATGATGAAGCGACTCCGGTCAAACCGTTCTATACAATGTCACACATCCAGTACGTCGAAAAGAAATTATCGACGAAGGAGGATGCGCTGGAAGCACGGACGTACGAAGTCGTATTTGACGATCAGGGTCATTTCCGAACGGAGGTCATCGAAGGACCTTCGACAGGCACGACGGCGATTTGGGACGGTGAAATGTTCCGGGAATACGACGCCGACGGCAAGCTAGTCAATGAAACGGAAGCGTCGAAAAGTGTCAGTGCGCCGCGTCCATTCTTATCGCGTGGCTTCAATGAACAAATTCTTGACTTCATCGATAAAGGTGACTTTGGTCAAATCGAGGGCGAAGCGGACATCGCTGGTAATGCAGCAGACGTCTACGTCAAAAAAGAACCGGCCAGCACGGTTCCGGATGAGTGGATTAAACAATATCCATCGTTCTTCGATAAAGAAGACAATCAAGAAGAAGCGACATATTATGTCGCATCCGACCGTTCGAAAGTGTTAGGGGCGGAGTCACGGAATAACGGCAAGTTATTCTATTCCGTCAAAATGAAAAAAATCGAGTCGTTGGATGAATTTGATCCAGCTTGGTTAAAAATGAAGTAATCGAAAAACCGACTTGAACGTCGCACCTCGTGGCGACAAAAGTCGGTTTTTTCGAGAAATAGGAGGGACTAAAGCGATGGAAGCATTCTCGAAAGAGGAGATGTTCAAACAAATTGAAGCCTGGGAACAGGGTGAAAAAGTCGAGGAGGTCCGCGCCTTACGCTACGCACAAAGTAGTCGGCTGATACACGAGACGGAAGCACTCGTCCGGATTCTCGCGCTACTCGTCGAACACCGGTACATCATGACGGGACGGATTGATGCGCTGGCAGAAAGCTGGATTCAAGAAATCAAACAACACGGTCGCTTACCTGAACGCTTGGAGCAATTGATGATCGAACAACAATTACAAGGCAGTTATCAACTGCTCGTCGCGAACACGTTCCCGACGATTCGTGAAACGGATAATGCCAACGCAAAACGCTCGGCGACAAAAGATATGATTCAGCAGGCGAGTCAAATCGTACAAGAAACGGAACAAGTCGTCGAATTGACGGAACGCCTGCGACGGATCGACGCGACGCGCTGGACGGAATTGTTCGAGGCAGCAAAAGCGCTGCTCCTGTCGAGCGCCCGACTCGAACAGACGGCGACGGAGTTCGTCAACAGCTTACAGGAACGGTTTTACTCACGCGAAGCCTTCCGCGAGATGACGGAGCTGAAGGTGACGGCGACGGAAGAGTTACGCCGTGTCGTCTCATTGCTCCCGATTGAGATCAAACAAGTCGAACGCTCGGCACTCGAGGAACTCGATGCGATGATCGGCCTCGAAGACATCAAGCTCCGAGTCCATCAAATGTACCGGTTCTTGAAGTACCAGCAAAAACGGACGGAAGACGGTTACCGGTCGAGTGACCAGCCGTCACTGCACATGATTTTCATGGGCAACCCCGGGACCGGCAAAACGACGCTCGCTCGTCTGATGGCGAAAATCTATCATGAACTCGGATTGCTCGAACGGGCGGAAGTCGTCGAGACGGACCGGTCGTCGCTCGTCGGTGCATTCGTCGGTCAGACAGAAGAGCAAGTCATGAGTAAAGTCCGCGAGGCGGTCGGGGGTGTCCTCTTCATCGATGAGGCCTATGCCTTGAAACGGTCGGGTCAAAGTGGGAATGATTACGGACAAGCGGCAATCGATACGCTCGTCGCGGCGATGACGAGCGGGGAATACGCGGGACGTTTCGCCGTTGTCCTCGCCGGTTATCCGGAAGAGATGCGTGACTTCCTAAAAGCGAATCCGGGACTCCGGAGCCGTTTTCCGGAATCGAACCATTACCTGCTCGCCGACTATACGGATCAGGAATTGCTTGAAATCGGTCGGTCGATTGCGACGTCTAACGATTATGTCTTAACGGATCAAGCGGAGCGGACGCTACTTGCCCGTCTCGAACGCGAACGGGTCGACTCGAGTTTCGGAAACGGGCGTGCCGTCCGCAACATCGTTCTCGATGCAATCTTTAAGAAGGGTGCAAGCCTCGGCGAGAGTGCGAGTCACGAAGACTTTGCCCTGCTCGAACAAGCGGACTTCGAACTCGCGGCACCGGAAGATGAGTCGATTGATGCAAGGTTAGCGTCACTCGTCGGTCTGACAGAGCTAAAAGCAGAGCTCAAACAAATCCAGGCACTGCTCTCGATGCAACAACGGCGCCAGGAAGCGGGCTTCCAAGTCTTACCGGTCGAACTGCATGCCGTCTTCAGCGGCAACAGCGGAACAGGGAAGACGACGGTCGCCGCCCTTTATGCTGACGTGTTACGTCAAGCCGGGTATTTGAAACGCGGACACTTGAAAGTCGTCAGCCGGGCCGACCTCGTCTCCGGTTATGTCGGACAGACGGCGCAACAGACGCGCGACGTCATCCGGGACGCACTCGGTGGTGTCTTGTTCATCGATGAAGCCTATTCGTTAAACGGCGGGGCAAATGACTTCGGCAAAGAAGCAATCGATACGCTCGTCGACGAAATGACGAAACATAGCGATAACCTTGTCGTCGTTCTCGCCGGCTACGAGCAACCGATGCAGGCACTGCTTGCAAGCAATCCCGGTCTGAAGTCACGCTTTAAGCGCGAACTTCACTTCCCGAACTACGCAAAAGACGAGTTGATTGAAATCATCGTCAACTATGCGGAACGCTACGGGTACGTCCTGACGGAAGACGCGCGTCTTGCGCTAGAAGAACAGATTCAAGTCGTACCGAACGGCAATGCCCGCGCTGCGATTACAATCGTCGAGCGGGCAATCGCAAAACAGTCCGTCCGATTGATTGACAAAGCGAGTGTCAGCGGTTCAGAATGGTCCTATCTTGAAAAAGAGGATTTTTAAGGGGGAAGCTACATGCACACGATTGAAATACCGGTTCGCTATGCGGAAACGGACATGATGGGGATTGTTTATCATTCGAATTACCTCGTTTATCTTGAAATCGCTCGGACGGAGCTGATTAAGTCGCTTGGTCTTGATTATAAGGAAATGGAAGAGGCAGGCTACGTCTCACCGGTCACGAACGTCAATCTCGACTACAAACGGTCATTGACATATGGCGATACGGCGACGGTTTCGGTCTGGATCAGCCATTACGACGGACTGCGGACGATTTACGGATATGAAGTCAAAAATGCGGATGGTCAACTTGCCGTCGCCGGAAAAACGACCCATGTCGTCGTCAAAAAAGAGAATTTCCGACCGATTCGTTTACCAAAGGTCTTTCCGAACTGGCATGCCATCTATGAACAGATGAGTGCTGAGGATGCACGACTCGTCTCGAACTAAGCCTAAGCCCTCAGCAGGATTTCTTGCTGGAGGGCTTTTCTATTGTGTCAATTAGAGGTAACATAGAATAGCACGAAGGAAGAGGGGAATACACGATGAAGAAAATCGTAGCAGTCAGTACGTTAGCGCTCCTCCTTGCAGGATGTAATCCTGGGGATCAAGGCGCAGAAGATGCCACTAAAACAGAAGATACGACAAAAGAAAAAACGGATGATACCGTCGCCAAGGAAGATAAGAAGACAGACGCAGAAGTAGCGAAAGAAAAAGAAGCAGAAGAAGCAAAAAAAGAAGCGGACGCGAAAGCAGCTGCTGACAAGAAGGCTGCGGAAGAGAAAGCAGCAGAAGATAAGGCAGCAGCAGACAAGAAGGCAGCAGACGATAAAGCCGCTGCTGATAAAAAAGCCGCAGACGATAAAGCAACCGAAGATAAAGCAACTGAAGATAAAGCATCTGAGGATAAAAAGGATGATGGTAAAACAACATCGTCGCAAGATCCTGAGCCAGATAAAAAGTCTGAACCGGAATCAGAGACACCGGACGTCGATAAATCGGATACGAAAGCCGATTTAGGACTCGGTGAACTCGTTGTCGTCAATAAGAAATACAGTTTGCCAATTGACTACAAACCGTCTGATCTCGTCGTTCCAGACGTCAGTTTCTCTTACTCGGGCGTGCTCGAACAAAGTTACATGCGCGCACCTGCCGCAAAACAAATTGAGAAGATGTTCGCAGCCGCTAAAAAAGATGGCGTGACGTTGAATGCGGTCAGTGGTTTCCGGTCGGGTCAACGCCAGACCGTCCTCTACAATAACTATGTCGCACGAGACGGAAAAGCAGCAGCCGATCAATATTCGGCACGTCCTGGTCACAGTGAACACCAGACAGGGCTTGTCTTCGATATTTCAGCACCGAGCGTCGGAAACGGCTTGACAGCTGAACTCGGTAACACAAAAGAAGGTAAGTGGATTGCGAACAATGCAGCAAAGTATGGTTTCATCGTTCGTTATGATAAAGGGTTCCAAGCGCGGACAGGGTATACGTATGAGCCATGGCATATTCGTTACGTCGGTGTCGGTCCTGCAACACAAATCAAAAATAATGGACAGACTCTCGAAGAATATATGAAGGTCGGTCATTAATACTTTGGAGGTTGACCATGATTGAAATCATTGGGATTTTGATTCTCGGCTATCTGCTTGGATCGATACCATTTGCGTTACTTGTCGGAAAATGGGGACACGGGATTGATATCCGCCAGCACGGGAGCGGTAACTTAGGAACGACGAATACGTTTCGTGTCTTAGGTAAAAAAGCTGGGATCATCGTCTTGATTGGGGATCTCGGTAAGGGGGCGGTCGCGAGTCTCGTTCCGATTTTACTCGCGTCAGAGCTCCACCCACTCTTTGCCGGGCTCGCGGCAGTCATCGGACATATCTATCCGATCTTCGCAAAGTTCAAAGGTGGAAAAGCTGTCGCGACGTCAGGTGGGATGTTACTTGTGACAAGTCCGATCTTATTCATCATCCTGCTTGCCTCGTTCTTAACGACGCTTCGTTTCAGTCGAATGGTGTCGCTCAGCTCGATTGTCGCAGCAAGCATCGGAATCGTTGCTGCCGTGTCGATCGGCATCGTACAACACGACTGGATTGTTCCGACGTTCTTTACCGTACTTGCTTTGTTCGTCATCTTTAAGCACCGCGATAACATCGGTCGGATCCGTCAAGGGACCGAGTCGAAGATTCCGTTGTTTGATAAAGAAAAGCAATAACAGTCTGACTTTAGTCCACCTTTATTCACGTCATCCGTGAATAAAGATGGACTTTTTTTGTATGAGGGACGTGTTAATTCTGAAAAAATGAGGAATTCAACAACAATTCATAGGAAGCACACGTTTTTTTACACCGGATTTACAAGACCTTTACAGACGTTCGGTACACTAGAACTAGTACTCGTTAATGAAGGGGGAAGGTCGTGTGTCGTTACTCGGAGAAGAACGAAAAGGACAAATCATGAAATGGCTTGAAGAAGAAGGGAAAGTCATGACGAAAGATTTAATTGATCGATTGGATGTTTCAGGGGAGACCGTCCGTCGCTACCTGGAGGAACTCGAGCGGGACCGCCAACTCAAACGTGTTTATGGGGGGGCGATCTATCAAGGCGGGAAACCGGAATCGCCGATTTCTCGTCGGACGGATCAATTGTCACGTCGTCTTGCGCGTTACGCGAAAGGCTGGCTCAGTGAATACTCCTGTATTTTTTTAGGAAAAGGGGAACCCGTCGAGCACTTATTGCCGTACTTAACGGGAACGGCGACGATTGTGACGAACTCGCTGTCGATCGCAAACCATCTGGAACAATGTCGTAAGAATGGACCGTTCAGCGGTGAAATCCGCTTACTTGGCGGAACTGTCGATACCTATGGTCAAACCGTCGGTGTCGAAGTGTTGCAAGCACTTGATTCCTATGCGTTTGATGCCTGTTTCCTTGCATTTGACGGCGCAGAAATCGAACGAGGCTTCGTCAGTGACGACATCGAGTCATCCTTGATTCAAAAAGCCGTCATCGGTTGTACGAAAGACGTCTATGCCTTTTTAGCATGTGACGAGTTTGAGGGGAATCGCAAGTATAAAGTCGCCGAGTTCCGACGGGCTAAAATCGTCCTCAGTCCTTCGACCTATCCACCATCATGGGAGATGAAGTTGTTTAACGAACGGGTGAACTGGACCGTCGTCTCGTGATACACTAATGCGGGAGGGATGTACATGTTAGAAGTAATCGTTGCAACCGTCGAAGAGGCGACGGCTGCAGAACAAGCAGGCGCAGATCGACTCGAGCTCGTATCTGCCTTATCGGAAGGTGGACTGACACCCAGTTACGGATTGATTCGTCAAGTGCTGTCGGCGGTCGAAATCCCGGTCCATGTCCTTGTCCGGCCACATAGTAAGTCATTTGTCTATTCAGAAGCGGATCAGGAAACAATCATCACCGATATCGACTTGATTCGTGAATTAGGGGCTGCCGGCATCGTCGTCGGTTCGTTGACAGCGGATGGACGGATTGATGAAGGATTCCTCGGTCGTGTCATCAAACACAAAGGGGAGCTGTCGCTGACGTTCCACCGGGCCATCGACAGCAGCCGTGATATCCACGAAGCAGCAGAGGTCTTAGCCGACTTTCCGGAAGTCGACCGTATTTTGACGTCAGGTGCCAAACCGACGGCGCTCGAAGGGCAGGCGGTCATCGCGGAACTCGTCGAACGACACGAGGAATTGACGATTTTACCGGGCTCCGGCATTACCGTCGAAGCAGCAAAAGAGTTGTTGGAAACGACGAAAGCGACTGAACTCCACGTCGGTTCAGCGGTTCTCGTTAACGGAAAAGTCGATGCATCAAGAGTATCGGCCTTGAAATCACTTCTTTAAAAAAGCATCGGTAACGAGAGGTGCATCTTCCCTGAGTGGGAGGGTGGGCCTCTCCTTTTGTTTGTTGCTGTCGTCCGTCCATCTTTCAGTAGTTTGTCACAACTTTCTCTGAAATCGAAGCACGTCCCTATTTTTTCAAGCGGGACTACGTTAAAATCAAATGGGAAAGTGAAGTGAGAAGGGGTTTATGATGACAAATTCAGCGTACAAAAAAACAGCACTCGCGACATTAAAAGGCAACTGGTTTGTAGGGCTAAGCATTTCAATCGTTTATTTTGCGATTTTTGCCTTAGCGGCCAGTCGAATGTCGTTTGATCAAGAAGACATCGGAAGTATGATGAAGTTCGTGGGCTTGAACATCGTCGTCACGATTATTTTGGCACCGGTCACGGTCGGACGGACGATTTCCTACTTACGGTTCGTTCGAGGTGAAAAAGCCGGCATCGGAACGTTGTTCGAAGGATTCGCTTCGTTGAAATCATATGTCCGGACGATTCTTTCGTACACGGTCGTCACACTGCTCGTCTATGCAGGATCATTTTTGATTTTACCGGCGATCTATTTCTATCTTGTGTACCGACTCGTCCCGTACATTCTCGTCGATCGTCCGGAACTGTCGTTTATTCAAGTATTAGGGGAGAGCCGACGGATGATGCGTGGACAGAAACGCCGTTTAATCAAACTTTACATCAGCTTCATCGGTTGGGGAATTCTCGCCTTGTTGAGTACGGTCGGTGTCATCTTCCTGACGCCGTATTTCGATACGACGATGGCGCATTTTTATGAGAAATTAAAAGCGGAACAACCAACAGCAGTCGAATAATTGGCACGGATGGGTCCTCTGAGAAATCGGAGGACCTTTTGAGTTGGACTGGACGAAGAGGGATAACAATAGTTGAAAGAAATGTGTTTTATCCGTTCGCGCCTTCCTTCCCTTGTCTCGTCTCCCAAGCGGCAGTGATTTGTGCCGCTTCGCTACGCTGCAGGGTCACAAATGCACTGCTATTCGCCAGGGAGCGATTCAAGACGGACGGCTCGGTTGAATCGTTTTGTTTTCAGAAGCCAAAGATAATATGCTCAGAGGTATGCTGTTTGTGAGTCATGTAATGGTAAATTCGGAGTAAACCGACCGTTCGCGCCTCCCTCCCTTGCCTCGTCTCCCAAGCGGCAGTGATTTGTGCCGCTTCGCTTCGCTGCAGGGTCACAAACGCACTGCTATTCGCTAGGGAGCGATTCAAGACGGACGGCTCGGTTGAATTGTTCTATTTTCAAGAAGCCAAAGAATAGTATGCTCAGAAGCGTGTTGCTAATGATTTGTGTAAGGATGAACTTTTTCTGATTAGGTTGTAAGCCGACCGGTCGCTCGTTCCAGTCTTGCCTCGTCTCCCAAGCGGCACAAATCACTGCTATTCGCCAGGGAGCGATTCAAGACGGACAGCTCGGTTGAATTGTTCTATTTTCAAGAAGCCAAAGATAATATGCTCAGAATCGCTTCGCTTTTCGTGACTCCTACGGGAAAAAGCGCAAGGTAACCTTGCGCTGTCAGAGCCAGGCGAGACCCTGCTCCTTGTTCGTCAGAAGCAAGGAGCAACGGCTTGCGGCTCGCCCGAGGAAAGCACGGGAAGCAAGAAGCGGTTGCCGCAACAAACGGACTTTGCTCTTTATGATTTCTACGTGAAAAGCACGGGAAGCAAGAAGCGGTTGCCGCAACAAACGGACTTTGCTCTTTATGATTTCTACGTGAAAAGCACGGGAAGCAAGAAGCGGTTGCCGCAACAAACGGACTTTGCCCTTTATGATTTCTACGTGGAAAGCACGGGAAGCAAGAAGCGATTGCCGCAACATACGGTTGCCATATACGATTTCCCGTTAACCGATATCAATTGTTCAAAAAAAGGTCCACCCAACTGAATCGGGCGGACCTTTTTGTTACGGTTGCTGCTGCTGTGATTTTTCAGCGAGTAATAAATAGAGTGCTTGTGTACCAGACTCACCGTGCCCCATCGCTGCGAGCTCGTCATACAGTGATTTGACGAGCGCGAGACCCGGTGTCGAAATTCCCATCTCATCCGCCCGTTCAAGTGCCAGACGCATGTCTTTGATGAAATGTTTGACAAAAAATCCTGGTGAATAATTCTCCGCGATGACACGCGGAATCAAGTTCTCAAGTGACCAACTGCCGGCAGAACCACTTTTAATCGTCTCGACGAACTGCGTCGGGTCGATGCCAGAGCGTGTGACGAACAGCAACATCTCGGCTGTCCCAATCATCGAACCAGCGATGGCGATTTGGTTTGCAAGTTTCGCCGATTGTCCTTTTCCGGGACCGCCGAATAATGAAATCGAGCGTCCCATCGCCTCAAACAATGGTTTGACGTCAGCGAAAGCCTGTTCTTGACCACCGACAAGAATCGCGAGTGTCCCGTTCTTCGCACCAAGGTCACCACCTGTGACAGGTGCATCGAGTGCAACGAGCCCGTTTGCTTGTGCCTGCTCCGCGATTTTGACGGCGAGCGCCGGGCTTGATGTCGTCATGTCGATGACGATCGTCCCGGGCGCGGCATTCGCTAAAATTCCGTCTTCACTGAAGTAAATCTGTTCGACGTCTTCCGGGTATCCGACGATTGAAATGACGACGTCTGCGCCGGTGACGGCTTCTTTAATCGTGTCGACGATCGTCGCCCCGTCCTGTTCGAGCGGTAAGCCTTTTTCTTTTGTCCGGTTATAGCCTTGAACGGCAAAACCAGCTTTCAGCAAGTTTCGCACCATTCCTTGCCCCATGACACCGAGTCCAATAAATCCTATTGTTTTCGTCATCTGTGATTCCCCCTGATTGCATCGGTCTGACCGATGAATTGTTGCGTTACGAGTTTATTATACAAAACATTCGTCTCGACGAGGGAGTCGTGTGTTCCGATTCCGGAAACCCGTCCGTCCTCGAGAACGATGATTTGATCCGCGTGGCGGACTGTCGCCAGGCGGTGAGCGATGACGAACGTCGTCCGTCCGCGCATCAAGCGTTCGAGTGCTTCCTGGACGACACGTTCCGATTCCGAGTCAAGGCTAGACGTCGCTTCGTCGAGCAACAAGAGTTCCGGATCACGCAGCAAGGCACGGGCGATCGCAATCCGTTGCCGTTGTCCACCCGACAGTTTGACCCCGCGTTCGCCGATTTCCGTCATGTAGCCGTGCGGGAACGACTGGATGAAGGCATCGGCATTCGCCATTTCGGCAGCGTCACGAATTTCCTGTTCCGTTACGTCCCGGACGAGTCCGTACAGTAAATTATCACGAATCGTTCCCGATAAGACCGGTGAATCCTGCGCGACGTAACCGATCGCCCGGCGCCAGCTCTCAAGCCGGAACGTCTCGATGCCGTCCGGTCCGAGTGAAATATCACCTGACGTTGGTTGATAAAACCGCTCGAGCAACGCAAACAACGTTGATTTTCCAGAACCGCTTGGTCCGACGATCGCCGTCGTCTGGCCGTGCGGTAAGGAAAAGGACACGTCATGCAGTAACGTCGTCTCATCATAGCCGAACGAGAGCTGATTGAATTGAACCGCTCCGAACGGACGGGTGACGTCACGCGTTCCTTGTTGCTCCGGCTGTTCTTCGAGCAGTTCGGAAATTCGTTCTGTCGCCCCGCGTGCTTTCTGGAGTTTCGAAATGAATTCCGTCATCGTCACGAGCGGGGTCATGATTTGGAACAAGTAGAGTGAAAAGGCGACGAGCTCACCGGCAGAAATTTGGTTCGTCGAGACCCGGTAAGCTCCGAAGCCGATGATGATGATCAGCATCGATGTCAGCGTCACGTTGAACAGTGGTAACAGAATCGCTTGAATCCGACCTTCTTTGACGCCGAAGCCGAAGAGATTTTCAATCTTTTCGTTTCCACGGTCCATTTCGTAAGACTCGGTCGCTTGCGATTTGATGAGCCGGACTTCGCTCAACATCTCGGCGAAGAAGCCGGATAAGCCGGCGAGTTCTTTTTGGGTCGCCCGGGAAATCTCGTGCAATTTCCGGACGAGCGGGATGATGATCAGTAACGTCAACGGAACGGCAATCACCATGACAAGCGTCATCTGCCAATCGAGGAAAAATAAAATCGTGATCGCTCCGATGATGGAAACGACGGACGTCAACAGGCGGACGAGCTGTTCCGACAACAATTGTTGTAACGTCGTCGCGTCGTTGTTGAGACGGGAGACGAGCTCCCCTGATTTTGTTTCATCATAAAACGGGACCGGGAGACCGAGAAGGTGTTTCCACAGTAATGTTCGTAAGTTAGCGACGATGCGTTGTCCGGCAATCTGGAGCCAGTAAATCGAAAAAGCATTACTGACGAGTTGGACGAGAAAAACGACGATGAATAAGGAAATCAGTCCCGGTGTCAGCCGATCGACCGAGAAATTATCAATCAGTGATTTTAAGAACCACGGAATCATCAGTGCCGCTAATGCCTGGATGACTGAGACGGCGACGGCTGCTGATAGCAGACCGACCGGTGGATTACTTCTCTTGAGAAGATGTAAAAATGATTTGAATGTAGCTTGCTCCATACGTGCACTTCCTTTCCTACCTATTGTCTTGCGAAATTGAACCGGGGTCAACTTATAGTGATTGCTTGACAGTGTTTCCGTTTCTCGCTGACACTGAAGACAGATAGGTAAAAGAGAGGACGAGAGAAATGAAAGTACTAGTGGATGCCGATGGATGTCCGGTCGTTGATTTGACGATTCAGTTAAGTGAGGGAATAGAGGTGTTTTTAGTTTGTGATACGGCACATGAATTCAACCGGGCGGGGGCGACGACGATTACAATTGGGCAAGGTCCGGATGCGGTCGATTATGCGATCGTCAACCGGATTTCACCGGGCGACATCATCGTCACACAAGATTATGGACTGGCGGCACTTGCCTTAGCACGAAAGGGGCGACCAATTGATCAAAATGGGCGGATCTTCACGGATGACAATATCGATTTCCTGTTGCATACGCGGCATGTCGGTCAACAAATTCGCCGCGCCGGTGGACGGACGAAAGGCCCGAAGAAACGGACACCACATGAGGATAAACAATTTGCGGCGGCTTTTGAAACATTATTAGCCCAACAGCCATTAAAATGATTTTTCGCCTGACAAACGACGTGCATGGTATAATTTTAGAAACGAATTTTTAGGTGGGAGGAAGAAGTGCATTGAAAAAAGTTATGCGGTATCGTCCAACTAAAAAAACACGACCATATCGTTTGAAGAGTGGATCGTTTCCTTCGATCGAGCAAAGCACGGACGTCACGGCAGATCAGCAACAAATCGGTCAGCTGAAACACGACTTGCTCGCAGCCGAAGATAAATTAAGACACCGAAATGAAATCATGGAAACACTCGCGACACAAAACGTCGAATCTGCGTGCGAGACGCTTCTGTTGAAGCTGCTTCCGCTCATCGGATTGACGCGTGGTGCGATCATTCTCTACCGGCGCGAACAACTCAGTCATGTCGTGACAGAGGGGGTGGAAGAGATGGAGTTGATTGAAAAGGACTTAGATCAATATTCCGTTTTGCGCCGTGCATTTGTGATGCGAAAGTCCGTCCAACTGCCGATTGAAACAGGAGGATATGAGTCCGCGATTCCAATCCAGTCACCGAGTAACAACAGTGTCGTCGGGTTGATTTATTTAAAGCATGAGTTCGAACAGTTCAATTTAGAACAAGTCGGAGACATCTTAGACTTGTCACGCAAGCTCGGGATGACGTTAGAGCGACACCTCTTGTTCCATCAGATGGAGCATGAAAAAATCAAGACGTACCAGTTACTCGATTCGATTCGCGAAGCAGTCCTCTACATCGAGAGTAGTGGCGAACAAATCTATGCCAACCAAGCGTTGCTCGATATGTTCCCGCCAAAACTGTTGAATCAAGCACAAGGGTTTCGGCATGCCTACGAGCGGGCGACATCGCTGTTTGAGCACGTCGACCAGCCGGATGCGTTACACGATTATATTGGTCAGCTGATGAACGGTGATATACCGGGTGAAACGATTGAACTGTCCGCATTTCGAGGCAACCTCTTGCTCAGTGCCTATGCGGAGCGGATTGCGATTGCGAACGTCGAATGGGGCATGATGCTCGTCTTGCGCGATGTGACGAAAGATAAAGAACTCGACTTGAAGCAAGCTGAATTCGTGTCCATCGTCTCTCACGAACTGCGGACGCCGCTCTCTTCAATCATGGGATTCACAGAATTGTTGATGAAGCGTTCCCTCGACGGACCCCGTCAAAAAAAATACCTCGAGACGATTTATTCCGAGACCGTCCGTTTGTCTGAGCTGATCCACGACATTCTCGAAATTCAAAAGGGTGAAGATTTGACGCAAGGGGCAACAAAAAGAACGATTGATTTAAAGAAACTGCTGATTGAAATGAAAACGATGTTCGAGTTAGCGAGCAGTGAACATACAGTGCGGATGGCGTTCGGTTCAGGGGCACATCTCTTGATGGCAAGCGAAGAAAAAATGAAGCAATTGTTTACGAACTTAATCATGAATGCGATCAAATACTCACCGAATGGTGGAAACATCGAGATACGTACTGAAGTGACAGCGCAGGACCTCCGGATTGAAGTCGAAGATGAAGGGATCGGTATTCCGGATAAGGCGTTACCGTTCATTTTTGATAAATTCTACCGGGCCGATAACTCGGATACCCGGAAAATTGGCGGAACAGGTCTCGGACTTGCGATTTGTAAAATGATCGTCATGGACCATGGGGGTTCGATTTCTGTTCAGTCAGAAGTTGGTGTCGGAAGTCGCTTCATCGTCGAGTTCCCGATTCATCCGATGTCATGATACGAAAGGAGGCAGCACGATGAAAAATGCTCAAAGCCGCTACGAAGCCTTACATCCGCTCGTCGAAGAAATTTTAGGGAAACTCAGTGAAAAAATTGGCGTCAATTCGTTATTTTTCGCACTGAATGATTCAAGTAGCAACTTCATCGTCAAAGCAATCAATCAAGATCAAGAATTGATTGAAGAAGGATCGACGCATGTGTTCAACCACGTCCTTTGTAAACTGGTCATCGATGAAAATGCAGGGAAACTTCAAATCAATGAGTTGTTGACGAGTCCGTTGACGGTCGACCATCCCGTCACGAAGGCATTAGGAAACGGGAGTTTTCTGGGTGTCGCAATCAAAAACGCCGACAATGAGAAAATCGGAACGCTTTGTGCCTTTGACGATCGACCATATGACTTCTCAGCGAGCGATTTAGCATTGATTGAACATTACGCTGATGTCATTAGCAAATCGATCAGTGTCGAAACATACGTCATTAAAGATGCCTTGACGGATGTGTACAATGAACGGTACATGAACCGTTTGATTTCAAGTGTGACGATTCATCCAGCATTTTTAATGGTCTTGAACCTCGATAACTTTCACGCAGTCAATGCCAAATTCGGATACCGTGTCGGCAACCGGGTTTTACAAGTCCTCGCCGACCGGCTGAAATATGTTCCGATTCCGAATCATGTCGTCGGACGGAAGGACGGCAATGAATTCATCATTCTTGCGCCGCTTGATGAACGAGAGTTTGAACAAACGGGTGCGATGTATGCCGATTACATCATGGCAGCAATCGAGGCGCCGATCGCGGACATCGGATTTGAACCGATTCATTTGACGGCGTCGTCCGGCGTCAGTTTGTTGACGGGGGATTATACGAACCGACAGACGCAAGTCTATGCGGCAGAGGCCTTGATGCAACAAGTGAAGCTCGATGGAAAAAATGGCATTTTGTTCGTCAACCAGCAGCGAGAGTTCGAACAGCATCCGTTCGCTTCCGTTCTTGAAGAAGAGTTGACACATGCGTTAGAACGCGGGCAATTCGAACTGTATTACCAGCGGATTCTTGATATGAAGCGAGGGGTGACCGTTGCGGTCGAAGCCTTATTACGCTGGAACCATCCTGTGCTCGGATTCGTCAGCCCGACTGACTTCATTCCAATTGCAGAACGCATGGGGGTCTTTGGCGACATCGGTCGATTTACGATTCGCCAGGCGATTGCCGATCGCGAACGGTTCGAAGCAGAATTCGATTTACCGGTTTCAGTTGCGGTTAATCTTTCCGCGAGTCAATTCCAGTCGAATCAACTGTTAGAAGAACTCTTATCCTTTTCGAAGCAAGCAAACTTTAAACAAGATCGTGTCGTCCTCGAGATTCGGGAAGAAGTATTGCAGACAGGACGGAAAAAAGCAATTGAGCGCCTTGAACTGTTACGAAGCGCGGGATACCGCTTGACGGTCGATCATTTCGGTAGCCATTATGCATCGCTCAATTCATTGCTTCATCTACCGGTCCAGGCGGTCAAGCTCGATCCGATCTTCACCCGACGTTTGGCTCAAAATCAGCTCGAGCAGTCAATGATTCGCTCAGTCTATGCTTTGACGGAAACATTAAATATTTCACTTGTCATTCAAGAGGTCGAGACATTATCGCAATACAAGCAGGTGGAAATGCTAGGCGAGCGTTTGTATGTCCAGGGGCATTATCTGCATCATCCGCAACCGCTCGATAAGTTGATTACGGACTTTGCGAAGAAAATGCAACCTCTTGATGTTTAACGGAAATCGTTCAGGGAATACTCTTAACTGTAGCTTAATTTTGTTAAGGGGGATTTCTCATGAATGAACAACACGATAAAGAAACAGATCCAATTACATCAGGTAATCAGATGACGAATGATGAAATTGCGGGACGTGACAAAGAGGCAGCACCGGATACTCGCGATAAGCATGATCAAGCAAAAAACCAAAAAGCGGATGCTGAGAAATCAGCCGATGCGTCCGATGAACAACCGGATCTTTCGCACGAAGCAGACGACGACTCTGATGTCGAAGCGAACGAGGAAACGAATCAAGATAACTAAGTGAGCGAATCGCATTCGTTCCACGCACTTAAAAGGCATCGACTCTTTCAGATGAGTCGATGCCTTTTTGAATTTAAATGAAGAGGTTATCTGGCAAACACTTCTTTTTCGTTCAATCGGGCTGAACGGGTCTCGCTTTTTTACGGCGAGCAGTTGGAATGTTGCATTTGCTTCTGCATAATCGGTACATGTGTCAGCGAGCGTTTCCCATTCATAAGGGGAATCAGAAAGAATATTTTTTTAATATCTGTTCGCGGTTTGTCCCTTGCAACATACAATTGACGAAGACTGCGCCTTCACGCAACTGGTTCAAGATGTTGTTTACGAACGTCGTCAAGCATCGCTACTGCTACTTCCCGCATCGCCGCCGTCAAATCCGCCGTCGACCATTCCGCCATCTGTCGCATGCGACGTGTCAGTAAGATCGACTGGAAACAGTAAAAAGGGGACTGTTTCCGTCGCAATGTCGTCGATCGTCGGAGCAAGTTGAGCAAACAGTAGCTGCAGTGTCGGATGGTTCGCGAGATAGAGCCGGACAGCCGTTAAAAAAAGTAAGTCCTTTCGATGCTTGAAGTGGACATCCGAGCGAAGTTGCTCGACGATTTGGTCGAGTTTTGAAGCATGTTCGGCAGGATCACCGAGTAAGGCGAGCAGACCGTGGAATGCAAGTGGGATGTGAGATTTACGATAACGTGTGCGCGATGCCCGTAATTGGTCGACATACGCCTCGAAATCGTCTTCAGGTAAAAGTGAAAAGAGGAGAGCGACGATATAGGTCTGTTGGGCGCGTCCAAACCGTTTCTTTAACCGATCGTAAGCGTCTTCCACGCGTGCAAGAAGATGCTCGACTTCACCGCGCTTGTAACATTGGAAAAAGAAGAGTGAGCCGAGTAAAGGGGAGACGATGAAACGGTGTTGTTTTTTGGCGAGTCGGTAAAGGGATAACGTCCGATGTAAGTGAGCGTCTGATGGATTAAGTCGGCTGATCAGCAGAGCGGTCGAGAAGGCATTTGCAGGATGCGTCATGCGATGCGTCGCAAAAAAACTTTGAATCGACATCATTTCCGTGATGCGCTCAAACGGAGACGCATCAAAAGCGTGGATTTTCGATGCGAGGAGCAGTGCCTGGGTCTGGTGCGAATGTAAGTGAAGTTCGATGTAATCAGCAGTCTGTTCGAGCGTCGAAAATTCTGTCGCATAATGGCCAATCGTTTGATCAAAAGCAAGTTCGATCAAGATATTGTCTTGGTAGCTAACAAAATACTGTCCTACGTCTTCGAGCTGATGCAAAAAGCGTGTGCTTTCCTCCATCACAGCCCACCCCCATCTTCATTTTCCCTATTTTACCATGAGCAACCGGTAGAAGTTAACCGTCGAGTTGATCAATCATCCGTTCGGCGGCACGTCGATAGAGATTGCTCATATGTGCAAGTGAAAGGATTTGTTGCAGCTGATCGATTGGTTCGTTTTCATCAGCCAACGCTTGCTCAGCTTCGAATGTCTCGAGATTCCGTACCGTGTTTTCTAGGTAGCTTGCATAGAAGGCTTCCAGATTGAGCGTCTCGTTTGCAACACCTTGATTCAATTCAGTCAATGTTGCTTTGATGTCATTGATTGAGACGGTTCCTTTCAGTTGATAAATCAAGCTGATCAGAATGAGATGATTCTTCGTATATTTTTTATTCGTGACGGGGAAAAAGAGTTTCTTTTTCGCGTAATTGTTAATCATCGTCTTCGTCAAAATCGTTTCGCCTTCTGTCCGCGTCGTTGCTTCAAATGTCCGTTCGAACAGTTGAATGACTTGATCCATATACAAGTCGATGTTCGGAATATCGTCTAACTGGAGTTGGCGATCGAGCGGTCGCGATTTGTCGTCATCGTGTGTCATTAAAAAAACCTCCATGAAATTTACAGGTAATGCTTTCTATTTCTCTACTATATGATAAGATATCTATATAACGCCATGTAGTATTGAAAACTACATAACTTTTGGAGGGTAACTTATGAAAACGTATATGCGCGAACCGATTAATGGATTGACTCATCTCGGGGGAGCCATCTTTGCCTTTGTCGGACTTCTTGCTCTAGTCATCAAGGCCTCACTTGAACGGGGCGCGGCCATCGCCATTGTCGCGGCCATCATTTTCGGAGTCAGTATGATCGCCCTGTATGCCGTCTCGGCAACTTATCATATGGTACTTGCAAGTGACCGGGCGATTGCGATTTGGCGCCGCCTTGATCACTCGATGATTTATTTATTGATTGCCGGATCCTACGCACCGTTTTGTCTCATCAGTTTGAACGGACCGACCGGTTGGGTATTGTTCTCGATCGTCATGTTGATTGCCGTCTTCGGAATCACATTTAAGTTAGTCTGGTTCAACAGTCCGCGTTGGTTATCGACGACGCTTTATATCGGAATGGGCTGGATCATGGTCTTCGCGATTACGCCGCTTGCCGCAGTTCTGTCGCCAGTCGGAATCGGCTTACTATTCCTCGGCGGAATCTTTTATACCGTCGGTGGAGTCATTTACGGATTGAAACCAAGTGCATTATCGTTCAAGTATCTTGGTTTCCACGAAATTTTCCACGTCTTTGTCTTACTTGGAAGTCTCGCGCACTTCTGTTGCGTCTATTTCTTCGTCATTTAACGTTCATGAACCGGGTACGGCGGAGACGTCGCACCCGGTTTTTTGATTAAAAGGCGCAGGATTCGGGAAAACTATCAGTGAACTGGAATTAGAGAATGGAGGGTGAACGATGCAAGAACAGGATAAAGCATTGATTGCGCAAGCTGCACTCGCATATGTAAAACCCGGCATGACACTCGGTCTCGGTACGGGTTCGACGACACGCTATTTTATTGATGCTGTAGGAAAAGCAGTGGACGAAGGATTAAAAATCGAAGCGATCGCGACGTCGATTGAGACGGAAGAACAGGGCAAGCGGCTCGGAATACCGATGCGTCAGTTACGTGATGTCGAACAGCTTGATCTCGTCATCGATGGGATTGACCAGATTGATGAACAGTTCCAAGTCATCAAAGGCGGCGGCGGCGCATTGTTCCGGGAAAAGCTCGTCGCGCTGCAAGCACGCGAAGTGTTGTATCTCGCAGACAGCTCGAAGTTCGTTCGCCGATTGACGGGACCTTTACCGGTCGAAGTCGAACCGTTCGGACAGACACATGTCGAACGACTTCTTGCGGACAAAGGAATTTCCTATACACACCGCAAAACGGCAGAACAAGCATTCGTGACGGATGGAGGCCATTTGATTTTGGATGTCGCCCTGGATCGTGTCCCGGACGTCGCCCATTTCGTACGGGAATTGAAGTCATGGAGCGGTGTCATCGAAACCGGTTATTTTGAGCGGCAACCGGATCATGTGTTGACTCTAGAACACGGAAATATCAAACTGCTTGCCCACCCAACGATGCGGAGCGGTGGCGGAATCGTTTGAACTTGACTCAACGTAGTCGGGATAGATAAGTAGTGCATCATTACTCGTTTTTTAAGGAGGAACAGTCATGAAGCTACGGAAGCGATTTTTATTTGGAGCCGGTGTATTGGCAGGTACAGGACTTGTCATGAAAAAAATGAAATCACGGCGCCCGCCGAGTCATTTGAAGGAGTATTTGGACCACCTCGATCAAGATGAGAGTCAAGATGCGGATAAAGACGAGGATGAAGTAGGATTGACGAAGCTTGATTCGATGTACCGGTCAGAGTGGCAAGCGAACGGATTCCCGCGTTCGCAACAAGAACTCGATGAATTAAATAAATAAAAAAATGACAGAAATCCGGAAGCGGACTTCTGTCATTTTTTTTAGTATGTAAGAGACCCGGCGATGATTAAGCCGATCGATAACGAGAGGAACAACAACAATAAACCAACGGCTTCGTTGTTGGCATCGATTTCCTTCGTCATGCTGAGACGCGGAATGAGCAGATCGGCAAGATAAAACAGGACGATTTGGAAAACGATCGCGAGAGCCCCCCACAAAACCATGTCGAGGATACTGACAGAGTTTGCGATACTTGAATAGAGCACGATCGCAAGTCCGAGAATCCGTCCGCCGAATGCATAAACGGCTGCTTTTTTACCTTGACGAATCAATTCCATTTCCTTTGATTTTGTCGTCACTTCAAACAGGACAACACCGATTGCGAGCAAGAGCGTCGCTACACCGATATAGGCGAGTGTTGATAAAAACAAGTCACTGAATGCCATATCATTTCCCCCTTAAGAACGTTTCTTGTTGTTGCGGTCTTTTTTTTGCTGAATCGCGACATAGAGCTCAAGTAAGGCACCTACTAAAATCCCGGCCGATACATACAGATAAAAATTATCTCCGATAAATCCAAACAATAAACCGAGGAGAAGACCAATGAAAATGTACGGTCCTTTTGTTAACTTCATATTCTTCACCTGCCTTACTATCAAACGTAGCTGATTTTTTGGATTACGTCCATCCTTAATTGAATCACGTCGTCGTCGCGATCTCTTTTTGTACGGAATGGAGCGTGACTTGGTTTCGACCGGATTGTTTAGAAGCATACAGTGCTTGATCGGCATGACGGACTAAATGATCAATATTTGAAGTTGTCTCTTCAAAGCTTGCGACACCAAAGGATGCCGTCACGCGAAGTGTTTGCCCGGTCTGTGTCGTGAAAGGAATAGTTTCAATGCGCTCACGCAATTCTTCAGCGAGGGCCAAGACGCACGTTAACGCAAGATTTGTGATGATGAGTGAAAATTCTTCGCCGCCGTTTCGTGCTAGGTAGCCAGTATCTCCGACTCCATCACGTAACCGTTTTGAGAATTGACGTAACACGTCGTCACCAGCCTCATGCCCGTACGTATCATTGACCGACTTAAAGTGATCGATGTCAATCATGATGAGGGCGACCTGCTGTTCTTTGAAAATACTTTGCCGTTTAATGTCCGTTAAGTAATCTGAAAAAGCACGCGAGTTGTGTAGACCCGTCAAAAAGTCGATTTGCGCTTTATGTTGGAACGTCCGTAACGCAAGCTTCGTCATCCGGATGTCTTGGATGATGAGTAAAGTCAACCAGCTACTGACAAAAGATGCAGGGGTGATGACTGACAGGATTTCGACGATTTGACCGGTATCGCGTAAAACGATGCTTAAAATGATAGCGTGCAGAAGCGTCGCATAAAGCGTCACCGTCATGAAGGTCTTTTTTGAATACAAAGGCATCAGTTTGACAATCAGGGAAATACCGACAGCGAGACTGATGATGAAAAAACATGCCGCATAAGCTGCGAAATTCGTACTGATGGTAAAGCGGTAAACGATGATGGCGACAGTCACGATGAACGTCGGCAGTGGACCTGCGAAATAGGCGGCGACAATGACTGGGATATGGCGTAAGTCGACTAAAATCCCAGGGGCCGGTTCAATCGTCATCTGCATCAACACAATCGCGATGACACTCAAACATAGACCATACAAAATACGCAGTGATCGTTTGGAGTCTAGTGTGATCGGTTGAGGAGATAATTTTCCGAGTAAATAAAATCCACTCATCAAAAAAGTGATATTGTGAAGAACATCATAGATGATTGTTTTCATATGTCGTGGACTCCTTTTAAACCGATTATGTCTATTGTACTATAATGCCGACATCGATTTTCAAAAAAAATATCATTAGTGTTTCGTCTGATTGTTGAGTAGTGGGCATATTCTCTCATGGCTTCAAAAAAAATACATATGACCTCAATGGTGAACATGAGATGTATGTGTTTATAATGATGCTGACGCGGTCGTCATGATACCGGCTTATGCAGCACCGCTAGGTCTGATGCCGAAACAGGATGCATTCGTCACGGAAGTCAAAAAGTTCTTAGAAGAAAATTATGATGAAACGGCGATACCGGCTTTCAACTGATATTCAAACAAAAGTGACTTGTCGGACAATCGTTAGAACTCAGTTTAAAAAATCACCCGCTTCACACGTCTGCTTGGCGTCGTGTAAAGCGGGTGATTTTTGTTGATTAAAGCAAAATGGACGGTCTGCCTGATCAACTCAAAACCGCTTCATTGTGCCGTCAATTGTTTTGCATAACCGCTCTTTTTCAAAATTTCCTCAGTCGGCATGTGTGTCCATTCTTTTACTGGGATATCAGGATTTTTCTGAATGAAGTCGGTCATAATCGTATTTCCGATCGCATAATTCGACCAGCCGGGAATCTGCAAATCATGATTGCCATTTTGTAAATCAGAAAATGTGGCGTGATACGCGTTTACTTCATGCAGAACATGCTTAAAGGAATGGTCGAGCAGTGGTTCTGTCCAAGGTGGATTGACATCTGGATAGAGAGCTTTCGCAAATAAATCTGCTTTTCCTTCCGAAATGATATTATCGGCAATCGATGAAATTCCAAGCTTTTCGAGTAAAACGGTGTGATGGTATTCATGGACAACTGTATAGGCAAGCATCGATTGATCGACATCACGATCGATGTAAAGCACTAACAGATTTTTGGCGAGTGCAACTCCTGTCACACCACCCATTCGTTTGTTGTTCGTGGGGTTATCTGCGTTGATAGGAGCGACTAGTATAACTAAATCGTTTTGGCGAGGTAACTGTTTCAATGCTTGTTGCAACGATTGTTTGATTTGTTGCTGTATCTCGGTTTGATGCTGCTGTAAGTAGGTGACGTTTTCTTTTAAGTGTTTGAGGTCGTTCATCGGTTGGTCGAGTGGATTATAGACACCAAGCTGTTCCGAAACCTGCTCCTGCTCACGTATCCGGTGATTTTCTTTTAATACATAGCTTTCGAACAGCGCTCCATTTTCCGTCGGAGCTTTCAGTGCTGCATCGACATATGCCTGATAGGCATCGTAAAGTGGGATGATCTTAATTGTTTTATCATCTTGAGTGAAGGTAATACCCGTCGGCTTGGTTTTTTGTGCTTCCGGTTCCTCGGAGCACCCGGCGAGCAAGCTAGCTAAGACGGCACTCACAATCAATCGTTTCATACCAATCACGTCCTTTCTTCTGTTACGTGGGAGAGCGTTCGAAGAAACCATTTTTTGAAACATTTCTTCTTTTATTAGCGTATAGTAAGATAATGTAAGAATCAAATTGATTATGGATTTTATTGGATTAGAAACTAGGAGGGAATCGCGTGCGGAAAAGTTATGAATTCTTTTTGCTTTATAACAAAGAAATGTTCTTCAATAAGTTTGCTTATCTCTATACGCTCGCCGTACCCCTTGTCATCGTTCTCCTGCGCCACTTCGACTGGTTCAAGGATTCCCCGACGTGGACGGTCTTTCAGTCGGCGATGATTCAATTCTTTGCGATCATGATCGTGTTGACTGCAATCAATGGAATCGGCATTTCATTACTCAACCAGCGGGAAAGTGGCTTTTTGAAGATGTATACGTTTTTGTCCGGGCAAAAATTCCCGGTCATCTTCGGGCGTCTTATGTCGCAATGGTTTTTCCTCACGTTGAACATGTTCGCTGCCAGCCTGATGATGGCGATGGTATTTCATCAACCGTTGCTGAAGACCGTACTGATGACTGGATTACTTGCGCTGATCGTCCCACTGCCGGTCTTTGTCTGTAGTCTGCTGATTGCTGCGCTCCCGTTGAAACCGGAGACGATGACACCACTCGGGACGATTTTAATTTTTGCCGTCTTCGTTTTCATCGATGTATTCGAACTGACGGATAATCGGCTGCTTGCGTTTTTTTCATTCTTGAATCCAGCGAATTTAATCTTGAATGAAGCCCGCTTCCTGACAGGCAGTGTCAGTGACGGGACAATAGGCTTATCGATTCTAACAGGTATCCTGGTTTATATAGTAGTCGGCTACGTTGCCTATCAGCGGTTGTCGATTACGTCAAAAACAAATCGTTAACGGAAGGGGACGGACGGATGCAACTCGGGACAATCGATTATAGTTATGATAAAAAACGGATGATTTTAGATAAAGCGGAACTTGAGCTCGATCCGGAACGGTTGAATGTCGTAATCGGTTTAAACGGTTCAGGTAAATCGACCTTGTTTGACGTTGTTGCCGGGGCACTGCCGGCGGACGGGTTTCAACCGCCGTTTGAACGGACGGAGATTCTTTATCAATTGCAGCAGGCACCGCTCCCGCCGATGCTAAAAGGAAAAGATTTAGTCCGGTTGATTTTGAAAAGTGACCGGACGGAGCCGTTCCGTTCGTTATGGGATACATATGTCGCCTCGTTACGCGAACAGGAGCGAAGCCGGTTAGAGCGTCTGCAAGACTTACGGCTCGGTCAGATGTCAGCCGGTGAAAAACGGTGGCTGGTCATCCGAACGGTCTGTCATCTCGATCGTACACTCTACATCTTTGACGAGCCGACGGTCGGGCTTGACCCGGAGTCACGACGTTTCGTCGTCGAGGCGATCGGTGCGTTACTCGACCGTCAAAAAATCGTATTATTGTCGACGCACATATTGCATGAAGTCGCCCACCTGCCGTGCAGGATGCATTTTCTCCATCATGGAAAAATCGTCTACAGCGGCTCCTATCATGCCTTCGTCGCGCGTTATGAGACTGATAATCCAGATATCGCGTTTGAGCGTTTCTTGGCGGAGCAGCAGATTTCGTAACGGAAAGTGACGTCCGTTCATCAATTCTTCACATCAAGAGACGTTTGAAGCGGTGCCGGAAGAGGAACTCCTTCTATTGTAGGATCATTGTTCATTGTTTCGTGTTTTCTCGGAAAGGATGTTGATTATGTCAGAACGTGTCTTCATCAGCCCAAGCAAGTACGTCCAAGGAAAAAACGTCATCGACCGGCTCGGTACATACGTGAGCCCGTTCGGAAACAAAGCACTGTTGATTGCAGACGAAGTTGTCTTTAAAATCGTCGGACAACGGATTCATGACTCCTTTGAAACCGAAAAGATTGGTATCGAACAAGTCGACTTTAGTGGCGAAGCATCGCGGCATGAAGTCGAACGAATCACGAAGCAGGCGAAAGAAGCGGACGTCCGCTTTGTCGTCGGGGTCGGCGGTGGGAAGACACTTGATACGGCGAAAGCCGTCTCGGACGAACTGACGGTGCCTGTCGTCATCGTGCCGACGATTGCTTCGACTGATGCGCCGACGAGCGCGTTATCGGTCATTTATTCTGATGCCGGGATTTTTGAGAGTTATCGCTTCTATAAAAAGAATCCCGATCTTGTCCTCGTCGATACGAAGCTGATCTCGGAAGCACCGGCGCGATTCTTCGCGTCCGGGATTGCCGACGCGCTCGCGACCTGGGTCGAGGTCAGAAGTGTCATCGCATTCGGCGGGAAGACGATGGCCGGTGGTCGGCCGACGATTGCGGCAGAAGCGATTGCGAAACGCTGTGAGGAAGTATTGTTCGAACATGGTCGACTCGCGTATGAGTCGGTTCAAGCAAAAGTCGTCACGCCGGCTCTTGAAGCAGTCGTCGAAGCGAATACGTTACTAAGTGGACTTGGTTTCGAAAGTGGGGGACTGGCCGCGGCACACGCGATTCATAATGGCTTTACAGCACTTGACGGGGACATTCATCACTTGACACACGGCGAAAAAGTTGCGTTCGGGACGCTCGTCCAGCTCGCACTTGAGCAACACAGTCAAGAAGAAATCGAGCGGTATATCGCATTTTATATGGACCTCGGGTTACCGGTCACGCTCGAAGACGTCAAACTCAAAGATGCCTCGCGCGACGACATCTTGAAGGTCGGGGAAGCGGCGACGGCAGATGGTGAAACGATCCATGATGGATTCGACGTGACGGCGGAAGAAGTGGCTGATGCAATCATCGCCGCGGACCGTTACTCGAAAGCCTATCAATCAAAATTAAAATGAGTCAGAAAACAAACACCCCCGACCGGATGTGGTCGGGGGTGTTGTCTTATAAGTAATCGAGCGGATTGACACTGCTTGCAGCGGATGTTGCGCTGTAGACATATGTACCACGATGAAGCTCGAAATGAAGGTGTGCGCCGAAGGCATTCCCTGTTTCGCCGACCGTTCCGATCAGTTGTCCTTGCGAGACCGTTTGACCGACTGAGACGCTCCGGCTGTTTAAGTGAGCATAAAGGCTCGTGAAGGAAGATCCGTCAATTGTATGAGTCATCATGATGTAGTTCCCATACGCGCCGTAGTTTTTAGACGTCGTGACTTTACCAGCAGCTGTCGCGTAGACGGGTGTTCCTTTTGCAGCACCATAATCGATGCCGTTATGGAACGTATAACCGTAAACGCCGCTTGAAGAACCGTATCTTTGTGTGATAGTACCTTTCGTTGGTGTAATGAAGGTTTTTGAAGCTTTACTCGCTGCTAAATATGTACTTGTTAGTGACGTAGTTGAATACTTTGTGACATAACTACTGTAAACATAGCGTTTTTCTCCATTATAAAGAATCTTCGACCAATTACCTTCTTTTCCGAGGTAGAGATATCTTTCACCATTATCGACTGATCCAACTATACGGCTGCTAGTCGATGAACCTGTACGAACGCGAAGATTATCAACATTAATTTTTACTTTATCATAACTCGTTACAGAATATTTTTTCACATAAGAAGAATATACATATACTTCACGTGATCCATAAAGAATTTTAGTCCAGTTCCCAGATTTCCCGAGATATTTATATGTATACCCTTTGTTGACACCAGCGATAATAGTTGAGGATGTAGAAGGACCAGTTCGAACTCGTAATCCATCTTCAAGTATTTTTACTTTATAGTACGTTGTCGCAGCATCAACTTTCGGTACTGCATATGTTGTCATTCCAGCTACTGCAATGGCAGATACTGTTAAAGTCGTAAAAATTTTTTTCATATATGTTCGTCCTCCTTGAAAATCAACACGATAGGTCAGTTATTTGCTGAAAATATGTTCTACTAAATTTCATAAATGAGTATAACATTACTTAAAATGTTTAAATATTACATTAACATTTCGGAAATGTTTCAATAGAATATATTTAAGTTATCTAAAAATAATATATGACATTTATTGGTTTTTCTATATATATCAACGTTTTTTAGATGTTTAAAAAATGTTCATACACTGGGGAATTGATAAAAAGTGTGACAAGATGAGGGCGTTTAAGATAAAATTGAAATGGAAATAATAGTATTTTTTAAAATTTGAATTTTTGTAATATTGATGTTTAAAAAATTTTTTTAAGTTTTCAAAATAGGAATCTAAACAAAAAAGACACCTGATTAGAGGTGCCTTTCATTGACTTAAAGTAAGTTGAGTGGGTTGACACTACTTGCGGCTGAAGAGCTGCTGTAGACGTAGCTGCCGCGATGAAGTTCGAAGTGAAGGTGAGCACCGAATGCATTACCTGTGCTACCGACTGTCCCGATCTTCGTTCCTTTTGCAATCGTTTGACCCGCATAAACTTTACGTGAATTGAGGTGGGCATAAACACTTGTGTAGGTTAAACCGTTCACCTTATGTGACATCATGATGTAGTTTCCGTACGCGCCTTGATATTTTGATGAGATGACTTTCCCAGTGGCTGTCGCATAGACAGGAGTTCCTGTCTTCGCTCCGAAGTCGACACCGTTATGGAACGTATATCCGTAGCGGCCGCTTGCATTGCCATAGCGTTGCGTCAGAGTCCCGCTTGTCGGGCGAGTGAAGCTAGACGAGACAGACGCTTTTTTTGCAGTGCTCGTTTTAGACTTGAGGCTGTACTTTTTAACGTATCCTGAGTATACGTAGCGTTTTTCTCCACCGTAGATGATTTTCGTCCAGTTTCCTTTACGTCCAAGGTATTTAAACGTTTGGCCTGAGTTGACGCCTCCGATGATCCGGTATTTTGTTGAAGGGCCGGTCCGAACGCGAAGTCCGTCTGCCATGACTTTTACTTTGTAAGAAGTTCCAGCTGCTTCAACCTTACCTGTACCCGTAACTGCAAATCCTGAAACGACAAGCGCGCTCATCGTCATAGTTGTCAAAATACGTTTCATGTTGTAAATCCTCCTGATGTGAAAACAAAGTGTCGGGTCAATGAAAAATGAAATGACTGAGTCATTTAATAGGATGTGTTGTATATAGAGTAGATTGAGTTAGTAGAATGAGTGGTGCTTTCGAACAAACTGAGTATAGCATTCGGAATTTACATATCGATATTTCAATTTTATTTCTAAAATATCTTTAGATAATATATATTGTAATCTTTATTTTTGAATAATTACGCAATCCCTTGAGATGAGGGTTCATCCATGTCATCTGTTTGACTTTTTTATTACAAAGTCAATTATGGGAAATTGTGATATTGTATCGAAACATAACAAAGGAGTGTGAAACAGTTGGATATTAACTTTAAATTTGATAAGCAACGATTCAATCATCGGGCGGCTGCCGTGATCGTCAAGGAAGGGTGCCTCTTAATCCATCGGAATATTCGAGATGATTTTTGGGCCTTAGCCGGAGGACGGATTCAACTGATGGAGAGCGGGGAGACAGCGGTTGTCCGCGAAATCAAAGAAGAATTAGGATTAGAAGCACAAGTTAAACGTTTTTTGTGCGTCCACGAAAATTTCTTTACATATGAAGACGTCGCTTTTCATGAAGTAGGTTTTTATTACGAAGTCGAGTTGTTGGATGAGATCAATGTGACGACGGAAGATTTTTACGGTGTCGAGGGCGAGGAACTGATTTACCGGTTCGTCCCGATCGACCAATTGCCATCCATTGAATTCTATCCCCTACAGCTAAAAACGATGCTCAAGACAGGTGAGTGGGACCGTCTAATAAAAGAATGAGTTCCTGGAGTAAGACTTGTATCCCCTTTTTGAAGGGGATTCTGGCTGTAGACAACGTGCGATTGGGAGATTGAGCGTCATGTTTCGTTGCTTTCCTCGGGCGAGGCGCAAGCCGTTGCTCCTTGATCCTCACGGCCAACGAGCAGGGTCTTGCCTGCCTCTGGCAAGTCGCGTTAAAAACGCACTTTTCCCGTAGGAGTCAACGAAACATGACGCTTTTTAGGTAATACCGTGACAGAAATCTAGCATGCAGACGGTTTAGCGCGCAACCCGTCTCAAATCGCTTAGAACCGATTGCCGTTTTGAAGACGAGGCGAAACAAGGCAGCGCGAACGGATTGCCTCTCGTTATAGCCTATTCATGTTTCATAAGAGTTTGTCTGTAGTCAGTATCCCCTTTTTGAAGGGGATTTTTTTGTGGAATGACGTTTATTCATATATCGCAAGGGAATGTTAACTAAGGAAGTCAATTATCAAAGTAGAGGGGATGAGTAAGATGCGCGAAAAGCAACTGAGGGACATGCATGAAGAAGCAAAAGGGCAAACACAAGATCATCAACCAGGAATCGAATCGGAAATGAATCCGGAACCGATTTATGACGATCCCGAGTATGTCGGCTCCGGGAAGCTGAAAGGGAAAGTCGCGCTCATCACTGGCGGTGACAGCGGGATTGGTCGCGCCGTCGCGATCGCTTACGCAAAAGAAGGTGCAAATGTCGCGATCGTTTACTTAAATGAAGGACAGGACGCGGAAAAAACGAAGCAGTTAATCGAAGGGTACGGAGTTAAGGCCCTTGCATTTGCGAAAGACGTCAGCCGTCCGGAAAATGCAAAACCAATCATTGATCAGGTACTTGAGGAATTCGGTCAACTGAATATTCTCGTCAACAACGCAGGAAAACAATTTCCGCAAGATGATTTTTTAGACATCACACCGGAGCAGTTGCAGGAGACGTTCGAAACGAACATCTTCTCGATGTTTTATTTGACGCAGGCTGCCGTACCGCATCTTAAAGAAGAAGATACAATCATCAATACGTCGTCCGTGACGGCTTATCGCGGGGCACCGACGTTAATCGATTATTCGGCGACAAAAGGGGCGATTACGACGTTAACACGTTCGCTTGCATCGAGCCTCGTGGAAAAAGGCATTCGTGTCAATGCCGTCGCACCGGGTCCGATTTGGACACCGTTAATTCCGGCGACGTTCTCTAAAGAGAAGGTCGAAGCACATGGGGAAGACACGTTACTGAAGCGTCGGGGACAACCTTCAGAAAATGCTCCGGCTTATGTCTATCTCGCATCACGCGACTCAAGTTACGTCACGGGGCAAACAATCCATATCAATGGCGGCGATTACATCACATCATAAGGAGGTCTTTTTTATGAAGAAGAATCCGAACGAAGTACCGGAACACGAACCGAATCACGAACCGAACGAAGTGCCGGGAACACCACCGTCGGAGATTCCGGACACCCCGCAAGAAGATCCAATTCGTCAACCGGAACCGGACACGTTCCCGGAACCGACAGAAATACCGGATGCACCACAAGAAGATCCGACACCGTATTGATGGCAGCGATGACCTAACTAGCTGATTGACACCGATTGCATTTACTTATGGGGAGGTAACAGTATGACGAATAAAAAAGAAGAACAAATGAAGGCGCACCAAATCGATAACACGAAAAAAGCGGGACTGACGACGAATCAAGGGTTGAAAATGGCGGAAGATGAATTTTCGCTAAAGGCAGGACTACGGGGACCGACATTGATTGAAGACTTCCACTTTAGAGAGAAGATGACACACTTTGACCATGAACGGATTCCAGAACGAATCGTCCACGCTAGAGGTGTCGGGGCACATGGTGAATTTCAGGTATACGAACCGCTAGCTGAGATTACGAAAGCGGGCTTTTTGAACGATCCCTCGAAAACGACACCGGTCTTCGTCCGTTTTTCGACGGTCCAAGGGTCACGCGGTTCAGGAGATACGGTCCGTGATGTCCGCGGTTTCTCGACGAAGTTTTATACGGGTGAAGGCAACTACGATTTAGTCGGGAATAACATTCCGGTATTCTTCATTCAAGATGCCATCAAGTTTCCTGATTTCGTCCATGCCGTCAAACCGGAGCCACATACGGAAGTTCCGCAAGGCGCAAGCGCGCATGATACGTTTTGGGATTTCATCGGTCAAAATCATGAGACTGCACATACGGTCATGTGGGCGATGAGTGACCGTGGAATTCCACGGAGCCTTCGGATGATGGAAGGGTTCGGCGTCCATACATTCCGACTCGTCAACGCACAAGGGAAGGCACACTTCGTTAAGTTCCACTGGAAACCAAAACTTGGTGTTCATTCGCAAGTCTGGGATGAAGCACAAAAAGCACTTGGTAAAAATCCTGATTTCCACCGCGTTGATTTATATGAAGCAATCGATAAAGGGGATTTCCCGGAGTGGGAGCTCGGACTGCAATTGATTGCGGAAGAGGATGAGTTTAAGTTTGATTTTGATATTCTCGATCCAACGAAACTATGGCCGGAAGAAGAAGTACCGGTCCGACTCGTCGGTAAAATGACATTGAACCGAAATGTCGACAATTTCTTTGCGGAAACAGAACAAGTAGCGTTCCACCCAGGACACATCGTTCCGGGAATTGATTTTTCGAATGATCCGTTGTTACAAGGGCGGTTATTCTCATATACGGACACACAGTTGTCCCGACTCGGAGGACCGAACTTCCATCAAATTCCGATCAATCAGCCGGTTTGTCCGTACCATAACAATCAGCGGGACGGCATGCATCAGATGGCGGTCCATAAAGGACAGACGAGCTATCACAAAAATGGTTTGAATGAAAATCAGCCTGAGCCTGTCCCGGTCGAAGAAGGCGGTTTTGAACATTACCAGGAAAAAGTCGACGGCCATAAAGTACGTGGCCGGAGTGAAAGTTTCCTCGACTTTTATTCACAGGCGAAGCTCTTTTACAACAGCATGACTGCTGTTGAACAACAACACATTCGTGATGCCTACAGCTTCGAGCTCGGAAAGTGTGAATCTGATGTCGTCAAAGCGAATGCCGTCGATCTGCTGAATCATATCGACCATGCCCTCGCGAAAGAGGTTGCGGAGAACATTGACGTTGCGGTACCGACGACGGATGAAGGGGTTCAATCAGAGAAACGCTCAGATGCCCTCAGTATGGAACATACGATTCGAAAAACGGATACGCGCAGTGTTGCTCTGTTGCTTGCAGGGGACGTGGATGCAAATCAGGTGAAGGCGTGGGTCGAAAAACTAGCGGAGCATAACATCAATTACAGCCTCGTTGGTAAAAAAGCCTATACACTAGGTGAAATGAAAGTAAAAGAAACGTATGATACGGTCGATTCAAGTTTGTTTGACGCCGCATTCTTAATTAGCGCATCTTCAAAAGTAGCGGACGACGTGCTCGAATTTATCGAGAACACGTATAAACATGCTAAACCGCTGGCGTTACATCTCCATGATGACTCAGTACTCGATAAGTGCCGTGTTGAAACGGATCAACCGGGTGTCTTCTTATTCAAAGAACATAACTTGGATCATTTTGATTCGTTCATCGAAGGCATCGCCCAAGCACGTTTTTGGGACCGGAAATAAGAATAGTCAAGGACCTCCAGCGTTGACGGGAGGTCCTTTTGACGTCGTTAAAATAACGTATGACTCTAATCAATATGTAAATAAAAGCCCTTTTTACACTGCTGAATCTTTACTCTTCATAAAATTTGTTTACATCCTGATAAATGACAAAATAATCAAAAAAACAGGAACTTTTTAGGTAGGTATCCGTAGAATAGGTTAAACAAAGGGGGAAGTTCAAATGGAAATCATTTTGGGGATCATTGCCGTCGGAGCAGCATTTTGGTTTTTCTTCAGTTACTTACTCGGCTTTAAAAAGAAAAATATCACGATGACGTTTGACGATCGTTTTTATACGCTTGATGAACATGTCAAAGCGATCGAGCAGAAATTAAAGCAGGATGGAAAACAGGTCGAGTACTTAGGAAACCGCCGTTTTTTAGTAAGCGGGAAACGTTATCTGTTCGTTGAACGGACCGTTTCGATGTCAGGTGTTCCGATGCAACAGACGATTTTAGAGTTCGAAAAGTAAGTAAAAAAGGTGATGCCGACTCAGAAATGAAATCGGCAGCACCTTTTTTTATGTCGATAGATAATTGAGACTAACAATTCTAGAAGGCTGGTCAAAAAGAAATAAAATCAATAGATGGGAAATGATTGACAGTCAACTGTACTATCGATATGATACAGAGAGAAAGTGTATTACTGTTTTAATACAACGAACGGTGAAAGGTGGTCGAGGGCACGTGCAATTTGACCAAAGAAGCCCGGTGTATCTTCAAGTCGTCCGTTGGTTTAAGGAACGAATCGCGACAGAAGAC
The DNA here is from genome assembly GCF_000702625.1 of Exiguobacterium oxidotolerans JCM 12280. NCBI lineage: Bacteria > Bacillati > Bacillota > Bacilli > Caryophanales > Exiguobacterium > Exiguobacterium oxidotolerans. Next base: position 2,852,501 of record NZ_JNIS01000001.1, read on the forward strand.
TTAAAATGCGGGCAAGAAATTCCATCGCGTCGGGAAACCGCTGCGCAACTTGGAATAAATCCGAATACGGCTCAAAAAGCATACAAAGAAATGGAGGACCAGCAATTGATTACGACAGAACGGAATGTACCGAGTAAAATCACGATGGATCAAAACATTGTAAAAAAAGTCCGGACGGAGATGTTGGACGAAGCAGTCGCACAATTCATCGAGGCGGTCCAAGCGATTCAGATACCGCTCGGCGAAGTCGTTACAAAAGTCGAAACCGTCTATCAATCAACGGAACGGAGGAAAATTGATGCTTGAAGTCCATGGATTAAAGAAACGATATGGTCGTAAGAAACCGATCTTAGAAGGGGTTTCCTTTTCAGTTCGCCCGGACAGTATCACCTGCCTGATTGGTTTGAACGGGGAAGGGAAATCGACGATTTTAAAAGCAATCATGGGCCTTGTGCCGATCGACGCCGGAACAGTGCTGGTCGACGGTGAAGTCTCGCGCGAAAAAATTGCTTTTGTTCCCGATCTTCAAACGATGCCTTCTTACATGACGATTGGAGATGCTTTGCTTTACATGAGTGATTATTATCCGGACTGGAATCCGAAGGTCGCGGAAGAATTAATGGGGCTGTTGAAGCTGTTATCGACCGACCGGATTTTAGAACTGTCAAAAGGAAATCAGGCGAAGTTCAGTTTGGTGCTCGGTTTTGCACTAGATCGTCCCTATTTGTTGCTTGACGAACCTTTCGCAGGAATTGATTTATTTACGAAAGAACAAATTGCCTGGCTATTTTCGAGTCATTTCATGGAAGGACGTGCAATCTTGATGACGACGCATGAAATCGTCGAAGTCGAACATTTGATTGATCGGGTCGTCTTTTTACAGGATGGTCGGATTATCGATGAACACGATACAGAAGAAATGCGGGAAATGTACGGAAAATCGGTCCAAGACCGCATGCGGGAGGTTTATCAACGATGAAACAATATCTGATGCTGACGAATGAAGAGTTAAAACGAAGCTGGAAAATCATCGTATCGTTCATTCTTGCGATTGCGAGTATCGAAATCTTAATTGTTGTCGGACGAATCATTTACCATGAACGCCAAGTTCAAAGTTACATGAAGAGTGCAAAACTGTCTGAAGTCGAAGCGATTCAAGAAATCGGGAAATTATCGTTTGAACAAGCCAGTTCTTATTTCAGTTATATCATTATGATTGGAGTTGCGTTTGTGTTGCTGTATGCGATTCAAATCTGGTACCGGGATTGGTTAGGTGAATCCAAATACATATATCGGTTATTACTATTACCAGGTAGTCGCGCAAAAATCTTTTTCGCAAAATTTACTTCACTCGTACTCGTGATTGTCAGTTTCCTTGGTTTACAGTGGACGGTGATTCAACTCAGTCATGTGATCTTCAACTGGTTAATTAAAGGTGGGTACAGGGAGTCTTCTACGCTCGGTCTTTCAAGGAGCCTTAATAAATTGTACATGATGAACTTAGTCGATTTACTTGTGCTGGTCGTCTTATCGCTGTTCATCGTCAGCTTCTTGTTCCTGTTCGTTCTGCTTGAACGGTCATACGGGAAATCAAAAGGGATGCTGTTCATCATCATTGAACTAGTTGCCTTTATAGTTATTTCAATTAGTATGCAGTATAGCTTAGAAATGATTGACGGGTTGCTTCAAGAAGAATTCGGAGCAATCGTTCTGTCAGTATTTACGTTGTATTTTATTTATACAATTTGGAGAAGTTTGCGTTTGTTAAAATGGAAAATCACAGTATAAGGAGGAAACCATGCGAAATTTTAAATTTGTACTCATTCTGACTGTCGTCAGTTTCTTGACGATCGGCATTTACGGATGGTTCATTCATTCGATGGATGAATCAGAATTTGTAATCGAGACGGTCAAAGGTGATCCAAAACAACAAGCAGTCCAGTCCATCCACGCTGAAATCTTAGATCGTGGTCTAAAGCCAATGGATTATGAGGTCACGCTGGATGGTCGTGTGCAAAAAACAACACATGATTTTGTGGACCAACTCTTCAAAAATCCTTTTGACACCGTCGATGCTCCCCTTGCGTTCCGACGCTTTATTGCACCTAATTCGGTTAATACGTTAGAGCAAGATGGTATTGTCTATGCGATGCGTCTGCAGAAAGAGGGACGATGGGAACTACAATATTTTAATCAAAAAAAACAACGCCTCTTTAAAAAAACAGTATCAGCACCAGCTGGAATCAAGTACAAAGGGGAAGTGCAATTCAATCCGTTCCAACGTTCTGGTGACAGCCTGTACGTTTATGTCGTAGATGAAGATCCAACGAGTGTAGGAAATCATTTCTTTAAGTTCGACTTAAAAGCAGATACGATTCGAACAGTCGATTTACCGAAGACATCAAATGAGTACTTCAATGTTCTTGGGATTAACGGTGAGAAAATCGTTTATCAGACAGAAGGAGATATCAATGGATTAGACGCGACTAAACGAAACACGTACATCAGTGATGGAAAAACGGTTCAATCTCTGACTGCACTAGATTCAATCGATCTGTATCAATCTGAACTCATCGAGGATGGAAAAAAACTTGTTGCGCTTATAGATGATGTTGATCAGGAAAACTTCAAGTGGATTGTATATGATATCAGTAGTAGGAAGGTGACTCATCAATCAAATGATTTTAACAAATGGCAGGGTGCTGACGGGTCAAGTACATATTTCCGACTAGAAAACGGAGTAATCTACACGGGGGTAAATACAGGGACCGGCATCTTTAACGTCCAAGTGATTGATCCGTTGTCGGGAAACGTAATTTATGAAGGCAATATCAAAGATCGATTAAAGGGGAAAAACATAATATTAAATGAACTCGTAATAAAATAATTGTGATTAAGGCTGAAAACCTGTTGCAACAAACAATTTTAGAGTTCGAAAAGTAAGTGAAAACGCGCGGCTGACTTCATTTCAGAGTCCGCCGCGCGTTTTTTGTCATTGGTACGATTTAATGAGGATGTCCTGTTTTGTGTAATAGCTCCATGTCAGGTCCTGGGCTTCGACTTTCTTCGTCGTCACGGCAACAAACGTATTTTTACTCGTATAAATGCCGACGAAGTTCGGCGTCTTCGCTTTTTTCGCCTGGACGAACAATAAGTCACCCGGCATCGCTTTTTTCAGTTTGACGGTCTTCAATGGCATCAGTGCTTGCTTCGCAACCGTCCGCTCAAGCATCAAACCGCTTTTTTGATAGACGTATTGCGTGAAGCCTGAAGCATCAAATCCTTTTGTCGTCGTGCCGCCTTCTTTATACGGTGTCCCAATCAGTGACGTGGCGAGTTTTGCAATCGCAAGTTTCTTTTTCGCGAGTGCTTTTTCGGACAACGGTTTTTTCGTCTCGACTTTTGTTGGTGTTGCGGCATACGCAACGACTGGACTGACGGAAGCCGTTACGAGTAAGGCAGTCAGTGGGATGGCATAATACGGTTTCATGAAAAAAACTCCTTTAACTAAGTTAGGGTGAACAGCTAACTTCAGCCTATCATGTAGATTTACAGATAAAGCAACAAGTTGGCAACATTTCCCTAACAGTCTTGTAAGGTTCGGGCTGAGAGGATGGCTTTTTTGACGATAGAAGGGACAAAAAAAGATTCCCTTCACATTGTGTCCGAGGAAACAAGTGAAGTGAGAATCTTTTCGTTCCAGTTCGTTTATGATACGCGTCGGTCGAGTCGGAAGCTAATCGCAGTCAACAACGCGGCAAGCAAAGCGACTAGTCCGCCGACGAGCGCCGTATTCATCATCGGTCCGCTCGCATACACGAGTCCACCGAGCGCGGAGCCGAAGGCAATCCCGACGTTACTTGCGACCGGCATCAAGGACGCAGCCAGTCCTTTCGCTTCCGGATTGAACTTTTCCGCCAAGTCGATCAAATAGATTTGTGTCGACGTCGTCAATAAAATCGACATCAGTGACATCAAGGCGATGTTGATCAGTCCGAGCGTGACGGAAGACGTTGTGACATATAGGGCTGCTAAGACGATGGCTTGCACGACGAACACGAACCGTAACCGGCCGATTGGATTATGACTGGCGATCTTCCCGGCGAGAATGTTACTGAAAATCGAGACGACGCCGTACGCGAGGAGGATCGGACTGATCCAGCCCCGCGGCAGCTCAAGTTCAAGTTCGAGAATCGGCACGAGGTACGTGTAGACGACATAGGTCGCACCAAAACCGAACGACGGGATGAAGAAAGCGATCATGATGCGCGGATTTGCGAGCAGGCGCAGTTGATCCTTAACCGAACTTGTCGCCGTCGCCTGTTGCCGTGGGACGACTTTGAAGACGGCAAGAAATGCTAGCAACCCGAGACCGGTCGTCAGCCAAAACGTCGCTTCAAAACCGGCGTGTTGCCCGATGAACGTGCCGATCGGAACACCGAAGACGTTCGCGAGCGTAAAGCCGCCGAAGATGAACGACACGGCGACACCGCGTTTCGCAATCGGAACACTGTCACTCGCGACGACCATCGCCAGCGAAATCAAGACACCGGTCAGGACGGCGGTGACGATCCGTGTGGCGAGCAGAAGCGAGTAGGTGTCGGCGATGCTGCTGCAAAAGTTCAAGACGACCCAAACAAAGATCAGGCTGAGCATCAATTTGCGACGTTCGAACCGCCCCGTGATCGACATCGTGACCGGTGTCCCGATCGCGAAGGCAATCGCAAAGGCGGAGACGAGTGTCCCGGCTTTCGCGATCGTAATCCCGAGGGCCGAAGCGATTTCTGATAAAATCCCGACGATGACGAATTCGCTTGTGCCTAAGACGAACGTCAGCAGGGAGAGGGTGGCGATTAAAAGCCAGTCCGTTTTACGTAAACGGGTAGTAGATGACATATCAATTCCTCAATTCTAGCGCCAAGCGGCGCGAAACTATCGTTTTTCAGAATAGCATGATTCGTGTGTCAGGTGAACGGGAATCGGATGGAAACGGAAAAGAAGTACTATTTTGAATAGCATGTCAATTTTCTTCAGGCAAGACTACGCTATAATGAAGGAGAGCGAACCGGACCAAACTAAAAATCGAAAGGTAGTGAGAAAAATGCAAGCGACGATTACGTGGAATCACAAGATGGGCTTTAGTGGCATGACGGAGTCCGGACACCAACTGGCAATGGATGCAGCACCTGAAAATAACGGGGAGAACGGCGCACCACGACCAACCGAGTTGTTGTTGCACGCAGTCGCCGGCTGTACGGGGATGGACATCGTCTCCATTTTAGAAAAAATGCGTTTACCGTTAACCTCGTTTGAGATGGACATTGAGGGAGAACGGGCGACGGAACACCCGCGCCGCTTTACGACGATTTCGATTCATTATCGTCTCGAAGGCGACTTGCCGGACGATAAAGTCCGCCGTGCCGTCTCGTTATCAAAAGATAAATACTGTTCTGTCTCGAAATCGCTGAATGCTGAAATTGAAGTCTATTATTCAATCAATGGCGTCCGAAACGAGGAACCGCTTTGAAACCGATTTACCTGCTTTTAACGGCATGCTTTTTGACGGCATGTGCGAGTGAACCAGCAACAGAACCGAAGACGAAACCGGAACCGAAGACGAGTCAGCAACAGCCGGTCGCTGACGAACCGACGGCTGCTGAACAGGCGGAGCAAGATATCAAACGTCAGCTCGAAAAACTCTCGACTGCTGAGAAGGTCGATCAATTGTTATACATCGGGATCAGCGGGACGACGTTATCGGACGCGGACCGCCGTCTGTTAAACGATCACGCGATGGGCGGTGTCCTGTTACTCGGAGGCAATATCACGTCAGACGCCCAACTGAAAACCTTGACGGCAGCAATCAAGAACGCACAAGACGACGAAGCGCTCGCTTTCCTCGGCTTCGATGAAGAAGGAGGACGTGTCAGTCGTGTCCCGGATCAAACGTTTCATTTACCTCCGAGTCTGACGCTCGGTCAGAAAAACGATCCGGCATTGATGTTAGAAACCGGACAGGCGCTTGGTGCGATGTCACGGTTTTATGGATTTAATATGGATTTTGCCCCGGTTCTTGATGTCAACAGCAATCCGGCGAACCCGATCATCGGTGACCGGGCAGTCAGTGCTGAGCCGGATGACGTCGCGCGACTCGGTATTCCCTTAATGGAAGGAATCAAGTCGGAAGACGTCGTTCCGGTCGTCAAACATTTTCCCGGACACGGCGATACGACCGTCGACTCGCATGTCGGCTTACCGACCGTGACGAAGACGAAAGCGCAACTCGAGCAACTGGAACTCGTCCCGTTCAAAGCGGCCATCGATGCTGGAGCGGAGATGGTGATGGTCGCACATATTTTATTCCCGGCGCTCGATGCGAACAATCCGTCGTCGTTATCGGAGCCGGTCATGCAACAGCTATTGCGTGACGAGTTGAAGTTTGATGGCGTCATCGTGACGGACGACCTCGTAATGGGTGCAATCACGAAACAATATGGTCTCGCCCAAGCTGCGCGACTGGCGCTAGAACGTGGTGCCGACATGGCGATGTTCTCGCAAGCCGGTGCTTACGCGGATGTCCATGCGGCAATTATGCAGGGGATCAAAGACAAGTCGTTATCACGGGCTGACCTCGACGCGAAGGTGACACGTGTCTTACGTCTGAAACAAGCGTATGATTTAGCAGACACGAAGCTGATTCCAACGCGTGAACAATTGACGGAACAGGTCAAAACGATCAAGGATACGCTGAACTGACAAGTCAGACTAGAAATCAAGCGAGTGGTCATGGTAGACTACGAATGAACCAACCAACACTAAATAGTTCTACACTAGGGGAGTCTCGCAGCAGACTGAGACGGAAATATCCGGACCCTTTGAACCTGATCTAGTTCGTACTAGCGGAGGGAAGTGGCTTCTGATTATCATCCTGTCTCAGGTCTTACCTAGACATTCTTCGGACCACTCCATCATGTTCATGGGGTGGTCCTTTTTGTGTAGCAAGGAGGAGAAGGTATGCGTCCGAAGTTACATATTGTGACGACCGGGACAAAAGAGCTGACACATCTTCTAGAAGTCTTGCCGGCTGTTTCGCCGTACGCCGACAAGATTCATATCCGGGAACCGGGTTGGTCGGCGGACCGACTCGTCCAATTGATCGAGGCGCTAGTATGTGCCGGTGTTCCACGTGAAAAACTAATCGTCCATGACCGGCTCGATGTCGCCCTCGTGACGAAGGCAAGTGTCCAGTTGACGTCGCGTAGTATTCCCGTTGCCGTCGTGCGCCGTCAATTCGGCGAGCTACAGATCGGCCGATCAATCCACTCATTGACGGAAGCGCTTGAGACGGGCAGCGACTTCGTCATGTATGGTCATGTCTTTGCGACGGCGTCAAAACAGGACGTCGCCCCGCGCGGACTCGCGGCACTCGCGCAAATCGTCACGTTTTCAAAAGTCCCCGTCATCGCGATCGGTGGGATTCAGCCGGAGAATGTCGCGGGTGTCCTCGCGACCGGCGTTGCTGGCATCGCTGTGATGTCAGGGATTCTCGGTCAGGCAAATCCGGTCGAAACAGCCCGGTCGTATCGCGAGGTGCTTGATCAATGAAAGCAACAGAGACTTTAATCATCGGTGCAGGCGTAATCGGTTTGATGCTCGCCTACGAATTGCTCAAACGAGGACAGCCGGTACGCGTGCTTGAGCAAAGCCGGTGTGGCGAAGGAGCGACGCGGGCGGCAGCCGGCATGCTTGCGACGGATCATGAACTGATGCCTGCCTTACATCAACTGGCGGCAGCGAGTCGACAGCTTTATCCCGACCTCGTCCGTGAGCTGTTTAATGAGACCGGCATTGATAGTGGCTATAAAGAAAATCCCTTTCGGTTGATCCGGGGGCACGAGGAAATTCAATTTGCATCCGTCGGTCAAATTGATCCCGTCCAGTTGACGCGTTCGCTCCGTCAGGCAATTATCGGACGCGGCGGTGTGATTGAAGAACAGACGACGGTCACGGGACTGCTCCGGGCAGGGGCGACCGTCGTCGGCGTTGCGACGAGTAACGGTAAGCGCGAAGCGAGGAACGTCGTGGTCGCAAGCGGTCGGGGGGCGGAAGCGTTACTCGCGACGAGTGGTATCGAGATCGCGACGGTCCCGGTCAAAGGCGAATGCCTTGCCGTCCGGCTTCCGGGACATGTCTTGACCGAGACGTTGTTTAGCGACGACGTCTACCTCGTCCCGAAGTTTGACGGACGGATCATCATCGGGGCGACGGAACGGATCGGTGACGAGACGACATCGGTCAGCGTCAGCGGGATTGAACATCTCCTGCAGGCGGCGGCGCGACTATTCCCGGCAATCAGAGAAGCGGAAATCGTGGACATCTGGTCCGGGATTCGTCCACAAACAGCGGACGGATTGCCTTATCTCGGGCAGGTCCCGGGAGTCGGGCACCTATTCGTCGCGACCGGGCATCATCGGCACGGGATATTACTCGCCCCAATCACGGCGTCCATCCTGGCAGACGAGGTAACGGGCATCGCGACGAAATATGAGCTTCGTCCGTTTTCATTACATGAATCGAGGAGGAACACGAATGCAACTCACCATTAATGGTCAACCGTATACGCTTGACGGATCGATTTCGACAATCGACGGATTGATTCATCATCTCAATTTGACGGAAAAAATGGTCATCATCGAACAGAATCGACAGATTGTCGAGCGGACAGCATACCAAAACACACCCATTCAAACAGGCGATTCTTTTGAAATCGTTCACTTCGTAGGAGGCGGTTAATCATGTTAACGATTGGTCAAACGACATTTCAGTCGCGGTTATTACTCGGAACGGGCAAATACCCCGACGTGACGACACAGCAGCAAGCAGTCGAGGCATCGGGAGCAGACATCCTGACTTTTTCCGTGCGCCGGATGGATATCTTCGAAGCGAGTCAACCGAACTTTTTAGAGGCGCTTGATTTGAGTCAGTATCATTTATTACCGAACACGGCGGGGGCGAAGACAGCGGAAGAAGCGGTTCGGCTGGCAAAACTTGCCCGCGCGTCCGGACTGTGCGACATGGTCAAAGTTGAAGTCATCGGTTGTGATAAAACGCTGTTACCGGACCCGATCGAAACGTTGCGGGCATCGGAAGAATTATTAAAAGAAGGATTCACCGTCTTACCGTACACGTCAGACGATTTGTTGTTGGCACGAAGACTGGAAGAACTCGGGTGTCACGCCATCATGCCTGCCGCGTCCCCAATCGGATCCGGACAAGGAATTCTAAATCCACTGGCCTTAAGCTTCATCATCGAACAGATGACGGTCCCGGTCATCGTCGATGCAGGAATCGGTTCACCGACCGATGTCGCCTACGCAATGGAACTCGGCGCAGACGCCGTCTTACTTAATTCGGCTGTCGCCCATGCGAACGACCCGGTCAAGATGGCGCGAGCGATGAAGCTTGCCGTCGAAGCGGGGCGACTTGGCTTTGAAGCGGGACGGATCGAAAAGAAACGGTACGCGACGGCGAGTAGTCCCGAGACAGGGATGAGTCGATGACGGATCGTTATTCACGGCAAACCCGGTTTCGTCCGATCGGTCAGGCGGGACAGGATGAGCTGACAAAAAAACATGTCCTCATCATCGGCATGGGCGCACTCGGAACGGCAAGTGCCGAACAACTCGTCCGGGCCGGAATCGGCAAGCTGACGATCGTCGACCGTGATTACGTCGAGTGGAGCAATCTTCAACGCCAGCATCTTTATACAGAGGACGATGCCGCACAGCATGTCCCGAAAGCGATCGCGGCGGAGCGCCGCTTAAATGCCATCAATCAGGAAGTCGAGATTATAGCCCATGTCACCGATGTCACGCGTTACGAATTACCGCAATTGATCTCAGGTGTCGATTTGATTCTTGACGCAACCGATCACTTCGATATCCGGATGCTGATTAATGATGTGGCGGCGCAACACAAGATTCCGTGGATTTACGGAGGGTGCGTCGGGAGTTACGGCATGACCTATACGGTCCTCCCGGACGAGACCCCGTGTCTGCATTGTCTGCTCGAACATTTACCGCGCGGGCAAGCGACGTGCGAGACGGCGGGTGTGATTGGTCCGGCGATTCAACTCGTCGCCGCTTATCAAGTCACGGAAGCCTTGAAACTCCTCGTCGGTGCGACGGACGCGTTACGGCAGGAATTGCTCGCGTTCGACGTCTGGACGAATGAACAGAGCCGGATCAATGTCGCGTCTTTAAAGAAGGCATCATGCCCGTCCTGCGGCGAGAACCGGACCTATCCGTATTTGACGCACATGCCGGTGCAGTTTACAACATTGTGTGGACGTGACGCCGTCCAGGTCCGTGGAGATGAATCACGTGACTTAGAACGTCTTGAACAGAATCTGAGCCCGGTCGTCAGTATCGTCGCGAAAAATCCGTACTTGCTCAGTTTTAAGACAAAGACGCATCGATTCGTCGCCTTTCGTGACGGGCGTGTCCTGATTCATGGGGAACAGGAACTCGTCCGTGCGAAACAGCTCTATCACGCCTTTTTCGGTTAAAAAGTCACAAATAAATCAAACTAACATTCAAAATATATGTTTTAGATGTTTGGAAAAGAGGTAAATAAGACTTCAAGACATAAAATGGCGTTTTAGGTAGACTGAAAGCGAAGAGGAGTGATTAGGATGAAACAAGAATTCGATAAAATGGTCCAATCATCGGACCAGACGAAGCGGACAGAACAGACAGCTGAACCGGTTCAGCAGGCGAATTGGAATCCAGATCGGTACCGGACAAACTTAAATCCGTTCTATCTGTCACCTTGTAGCGTCGAACGACGGGAAGATGTTGAAGCACATGCCAATCATCTGATCGAAGTTGAACCAGACGCGTCCCCTCTTGCCCAAATTTTCGAGCAACAACAAACAGCCCATATACCGAACAAACATCGTAGCTCAAAATTCACGACAGGAATTGTAGTCGGTGCTATCATCGGAGGGTCCGTCTCCATCATCACTTCTGTCAAGCGGTTGCGGCACAAACATTAAGGAAATGAATGCATGGAATGTAAAGGATAGTAAGGTCCGGTCGCGTCCGGTCTTTACTGTCTTTTTTTTGATTGCAGACGCATGCCGGATCGAAGCGTATGCGCGGACGAGAGTCGTCATTGCCGTTTAAGACGTGTTAAACTGGACTTAATATATTAGTAAAGTGAGGGTGAGGAAAGATGAAATGGATTCATACAGCGGATTGGCATTTAGGCAAGATCGTTCACGGCGAATCGATGATTGACAATCAACGGGCCGCGCTCGAAGCATTTTTAGCATTACTCGACCGGGAACGTCCGGACGCGGTGGTCATTGCGGGCGACTTATATGATCGCGCCGTCCCACCGACCGAGGCGGTCGAACTGCTCGACGCGACACTCGCGGACATCGTCCTCGACCGCGGGATTCCGGTCATCGCGATCAGCGGTAACCACGATTCGGCGGAACGGCTCAGTTTCGCGACGACCTTGCTCGAACGGTCAGGTCTGCATCTCGCTGGTAAATTAACACCGGTGATTGAACCAATCGAGATTAAAGGCGTCAAGTTTTATCCGGTCCCGTTCGCAGATCCGGCGATCGTCCGTTACGTCTATCAGGACGACACGATTCGGAATCATGACGAAGCGATGCGAAAAATCATCGAACCCTTAACAATTACAGGACCGAGCGTCCTCGTCGGTCATGCTTTCGTCATCGGTGGACTTGAGACCGACTCGGAGCGTCAACTGTCGGTCGGGACGGCAGGGCAAATCAGTGCCAGTACGTTTGCGCCGTTCACTTACACGGCACTCGGTCACCTACATAACCCGCTCGCGATCCGTTCCGAGACGATCCGGTACAGTGGATCACTTTTAAAGTATTCGTTTTCGGAAGCGAGTCACGTCAAAGGCGTTGATATCCTGACGCTCAATGACGCAGGAACGTTTGAACGTCGCTTTGAGCCGATTGCCCCGAAACGCGATTTACGGGAGGTGACGGGAACGCTCGCCGAGCTGATGGATCCGACGTTCGTCGCGACACAATCGACGGACGACTACATCAAAATCAACTTGACGGACGCGGAAGCGTTGATTGATCCGATGGGTAAGCTGAAAAAAGTTTATCCGAACATCCTGCATCTAGAGCGGACCGGTTTTACCCGTGAGAGCACACGCTCCGTCCAAGCATCGCGCGACCAGGTCAAGACGGCGACGCTAACCGATTTATTCAGTGAGTTTTATGAAGCAGTCCGGGAAAAACGACCGACGGATGCGATGCAGACCGTCTTAGAGGAGGAAGCGACATGCGGCCAGAACGATTGACCTTACGGGCGTTCGGCCCGTTCGCAGAAGAACAGACGATTGATTTCACGGCACTCGCCGGACGGACGATGTTCGTCATTTCCGGTAATACGGGAGCCGGCAAAACGACGATTTTTGATGCCTTGACGTTTGCCCTTTACGGGGAGACGTCAGGCGGCGAACGGGAGATGACGGATTTACGGAGTCATTTCGCGCGCCCGGATGTCAAAACGGAAGTCGAACTGGAATTTTTACTGAAAGGTGAACGCTATCGTGTGATTCGCCAACCGAGCCAACCGCATCCCGTCAATAAAACGGACTATGCGCACGAGGCAGAACTGGCACGGTTCGACGGGACGGCGTGGCAACCGCTCGCCATTAAAATTCCCGAAGTCAAGCAACGGGTGCAAAGTCTGTTGCAGCTTGACCATAAACAGTTTTCGCAAATTTTGCTGTTGCCGCAAAATAAATTCCGGGAGCTATTGATGGCGGAGTCAAAAGACAAACTGCAAATCCTGAAGCAATTGTTCAAGACGGAGCAGTACGGTGAGTTCCAGCAACGCTTGCACCGGAAAGCACTCGATCTTGCAGCCGCAATCAAGGAGACAAAAACGAAACAGCTCGCAAAACTGGAGGAATTGCCATTAGAAGTCGATTGGGTCAATCAAAACGAGACGACGATCCGGAGCGTGACGGATGAATTGCTAGCGTCGCTCGATGAAACGATCACTGCCGCAAAAACAGTCGAACAGCAGGCACGTCAAGACGTCAATCAGGTCAGTGAACGCTTCCGCCAGGCGGAACAACTCGAACATGCCTTCGTCGAACATGAACGGCTGTCGCGACTCGAGCAAGAACTCGCCGTGACGTTACCCGACATCACGCGACAAGCGAACCGGTATGAGATTGCGACACGTGCCGCGGCCATCACGGGACGATACGATGCCTTCTTGTCAGAGCAACAGACGGTCGTCCGCCTCGAGACGGCGCAAACACAATTGACGACAGAACTGACGACGTTGCAAGGACGTCTCGACCAAATCACCGGACAAGCGGAACAGTTAGCGAGTCGCGAACAAGAAATCCGCGACGGAGCCCGACGGATCGACCAAATCGAGACGGAATTGAAGCAACTGCGCGAACAGGAACACCTGCAACAAAAACAAAAAAAATTGGCGGGGGACGTCGCACGCCTGAACCCGCAAGCATTGCTGACAGAGCGTGAGACCAAACGTGCCGAACGGACCCGCATCCAAGCAGAACTTGCGGCACTGGCTGACGTCTCGGACACGCAACTGACGTTACAAGAACGGCGCTTCAGTCTTCAGACTCTCGAACAAAAGCGGCTCGAATGGCAACGGAGTGAAACGGAACGCGAACAATTGATTGAACGCGGGACCCGTGTCCGGAAAGAGAAGGAAGCGGCGGAAACGGCCTATGCGGAAGGACGGCGCAAAGAACGGATGCAACTCGCGTCCGAGCTTGCTGAACATCTGCACGATGGGGAAGCGTGTCCCGTTTGCGGGAGCCGTGAGCACCCGGAACCAGCGGTGAAGACACAACTGGATGACGTCGAAGCATTGCATCAGCTGTACTTAAAAGCGCAGACGGCCCATCAGGAATTACAGGCGACGTATCGGACGCTTGCGGAGCGGAAGCAACAACTCGAACGCGATATCATGACACTCGGGCAAGAACAGACGCTGCCGACAGAACTCGATTTGATTCGTTCAGAAATCAACCGTCTCGTCGCAGCAGAAGCCGAACAAAAACAGCAACAAGACAAAAAACGTCAGCTCGAACAACGCTTGCGGACGCTCGAAACAGAACTCGAGACACTGACAAGTCAAATCGATCAGCAACTCGCGTCACAAGGAAAACTTGAACTTGAGCTTGCCCGACTCGAGGCATTGCTGACGAAAGCAGGCGGGCCGTCGGCGTCGAAAACAGTTCTCGAACAGGAACAACAGACACTGCAGGCGAAACAGACACAATATGAAACCGACCGAGCGACGGTCGATCAACAAAAAAATCAACTCAATCGGGAAGTCGCAGAACGACAGGGACGCCTTCAAAACATTACTGAAGAGGCGACGACGCATGCGGCAGCGCGGACGCAGGCGAAGGCTGACTTGGAACAGGCCTTGTCGGAAGAGCATTTTGAGACATTAGAACAGTTCGAACAGGCCCGTTTGTCCCGGCAGGAGATGCAACAACTCGCAGCAATGCTTGAAGCGGATCGTGTCAAGCGCCAGGAAGTTGCGACAGGACTCGAACGCTTGAAGCAACAAATCAATGCCGCAGCGCGACCGGATCTTGCGCAGTTACGGACGCTCGTCGAAACAGCGGAAGGACGCTTGGCGGAAGCAATAGACCAACGTGTCGGTGCCGAGAAGGAACACATCCATGTCAAACAGCTGATTGATGCCTGGGCGACGCTCCAACAAACGATTGAAGTCGAGGACGCCCGGTACGGGATCATCGGGGAGCTGGCACGGGTCGGCGTCGGTGAAAATGCGCAACGGATGACGTTCGAAACCTACGTCCAGACGGCGTACTTCGATGAAATTCTCCAGGCGGCAAACCGCCACCTAACGGAGATGACATCAGGTCGCTTCCAGCTTGAACGGAAGACGGAAGCCGGGAAAGGTCTAAAGAAATACGGACTCGACCTGAATGTCTTTGATGCCTATACGTCACAAACGCGGCATGTCAAAACATTGTCCGGGGGCGAAAGCTTTAAAGCGTCGCTTGCGCTGGCGCTTGGTCTGTCGGAAGTCGTCCAAGAAGCGAGTGGCGGCGTTTCCCTTGAGACGATGTTCATCGATGAAGGATTCGGAACACTCGACCCCGAGTCGCTCGAACAAGCGATCGAGACGTTACTGTCGATTCAAGCGAGCGGACGGATGGTCGGGATCATCAGCCACGTCCAGGAACTGAAGTCACGGGTCGATGCCAAAATCGAAGTCACGCAAGGAAAAACAGGCTCGACGATACAGCTTGTCGTTGAATAAGGAGTGAGACAAATGGAAGTCAATCAAATGGTAACGAAGTCGGATTTAATCCGCGACCTGAAACAGCTCGGGGTCGAACCGGGGATGAAAGTGTTCGTGCACAGTGCGATGAAACAGATCGGCTGGGTTCCGGGCGGGGCACAAACTGTCATCGAAGCCGTCCAGGAAGTCGTCACCGAGACAGGCTTGATCATGATGGCGACACAAAGTACCGATAACTCGGACCCGAAAAACTGGAGTCGTCCTGCCGTACCGGAAGAGTGGTGGGAGACGGTCCGTCAAGAAATGCCGGCGTATGATAAACGGAAGACGCCGACGCGGAGCGTCGGCAAAGTGCCGGAATTGTTCCGGACGTTTCCGGACGTCGAGCGCAGCGACCACCCGATGTGGTCGGTCGCAGCCTGGGGGAAAGATGCGGCCGAGTTCGTCGCGGACCACACGCTCGAGAACGGATTCGGTCCCGGCTCACCGATTGAACGGTTCATCGAGGCGGACGGTCAGATTCTACATATCGGCTCACCGTGGGATTCGACGACGGTCTGGCATTATGCCGAATACGGGATTGAGCGTCCGGACATCGAGAGCGGGTGTAAAATCAAACAAGGCGATGACGAAGTATTCGTTCACTATTGGCACCGCTTGATTGATAGTGACCCATTCGGTCCGATTGGCGAAGGGTTCACGGACGAATCGTTCGTCACGAGCGGAAAAATCGGGGGTGCGACATCACACCTCGTCTCCACTAAGGAATCGATTCCCGTCGTCATGTTCCAGCTGAGTGCTTTAAATAGCTGGTTAAGCTGAAACTTTTTCAGGAACGATTCGTAATAAGACACAGAGAAATTAAAAGGAGTGAAAGCAAGATGGCAACACGATTTAAAGTAAACCCAGCGCTGCGCCGTGGTTTTGAGACGGCACGGGCTGGTGAACGACCGATGACGAAAGCAGGGACGATGAGTAAGATTTTCCTGCTGCTAGCCTTCGTCACGGCAGCTGCCGGAGGAACGTGGTTCTTTTTAGCAGCGAATCCACAATTTTTATTCCCAGCCTTGATTGGCGGGGTCGTCCTCGGCTTGATTTTTGCACTGATCATCACCTTTAAACCACGGACTGCTCCGGTACTTTCACCGGTCTACGCAATTGTCGAAGGGGTCGCGGTCGGTGCGATTTCACTGATGTTTGAAAGCATGTATCCAGGGTTAGTCGGTAAGGCGGTCCTCGCGACCTTCGTCGTCTCGTTTGCGATGTGGTTCGTCTATACGACCGGGATGATTAAAGTGACGCAACGGTTCCGTTCTGCTGTCACGGCAGCAATCCTGTCGATTCTTGTTTTGTATGGCGTCAACTTGTTGCTCGCCTTGTTCGGTGTCGACCTTCCGTTCATGACAGGCAGCTCGCCACTCGCGATCGGGATTCAGTTCGTCATCGTCATCGTCGCCTCGCTGTCACTCGTGATGGACTTCGATTTCATCTCGCGCCAAGTCGAGGCACGGGCACCGAAGTCGATGGAATGGGTCGCCGCATTCGGATTGATCGTGACGATCATCTGGTTGTACATCGAAATGCTTGATCTGTTGTATCGTCTGGCAGCGCGAGATTGATGCGTAGTTGAGAAATCGTTTCCGCTTTTTAGCGGAAATGATTCTTTTTTTATTAAGTACCTTGCATTATAGAGTACATTGTTTTACATTGTATATAAGAGGTGGTGGGAGAAGATGGAAATTGATAAAGAGCTGTTAAAAGGACATATCGACACCTTGATTTTGGCGTTACTGGTCGACAAGGACCGGTACGGGTATGAAATCGCAAAAGAAGTGCGGGAAAAAAGCGCGGATGCGTTTGAGTTAAAAGAAGGAACGCTTTACCTGTCACTGAAGCGACTGGAAAAGAAGGCGGCCGTCATCTCGTACTGGAGTGATGAAGCGGCTGGCGGTGCACGCCGCAAGTATTACCATCTGACGGACGAGGGACGGGCGTTACTGAGGACGAAACGGCAGGAATGGCAGGTCGTCAAACGATTGATGGATCAATTTTTAGGAGGGGACCCCGATGATAGATGAGTATGTAAATCAGCTCTACCGCTCGGCTGATCCGGATTTGCCGGAAACGAAGGAACTGAAAGATGAAACGCGGCAACACCTGGAAGAAACCGTTTCTGAGTTGATATCAGATGGGTATGCGCAACAATTAGCGATGAAGATAGCGATCGAGCGCTTTGGTGGCGAAGAACAGTCGCAGGCGTTGATTCAAGAATTGCAACTGGTGCAGAAGCTATTCGCAAAACGGATTTTACGTGCCGGGATTGTTGTATTGGTGTTGAGCCTGATGTTTGGTTTCAGTGGTTTCATCGTCCGGAGTACATCGGCTATTTCGGAAAGCGGTATTCGACACCAACTAGGGGAAGAATGGAAGGCAACTGATTCCGCTCCGCTGAAGACAGTTGTCGAAGAAGAGTGGATGGTCACGGCAGCCCGGATATACAGTACGTCGACTGAAGGCGAGCGATTGACACTTGAACAAAGCTATGGAAAAAGCGTCCCCGCTGTTTTTCAACCGTTCATGTCATCACCTCTTAGCGGTGCACCGGACGAAGGGTGGGAAGTCGAATTTGATGAGATTGATACGGTCGTCATCGGTTTAGCCCTTGCATTACTCGGATTATCGGCGGCACATGTCTTGTTTGCAATCTGGATCATCATTCAGCGGCACCGGACGGATCGGCTATCGCGAACGACGACCGTCTTGTCGATCGTGATTCCTGCCCTCAGCATCTTGTTGTATTTCGTCACAAAAAAACGACCATAACCAAAGGAGGAGAAGCCGTTGCAATCGATTATCTGGACAGAATTAAAACGAAGCATGACACGTCGGACGTTATGTCTGGCTTTGCTGCTCCCGCTGATTATCCTGTTACAGTTTAACCAGGTTCGGACCGGATACGTATTCTTGACGTGGCAGGGGGTGTTCGAAGAATCTGCCGGAACGATTATCGCCGTCGCGTTTCCGTTAATCTGTTGTGTGCTGTACCTGCCAACGGTCGCCCGTGAAATCGATCATCAGTTCATCCGGTACGCGCGGACCCGTGTTTCGCTAACGGACTATCTCATTGCCAAAGGAGTCGTCAACGCCTTGATCACGTTTATCGTCTTTTTTGTGACGATGCTCGGCTGGATGCTGTTTTTACGGTACATAGAGCCGAGCTTGAACTGGATGACATATGAACAGGGTCCGGAATCATTGACGACGTTCACCCAAGCCTTCACGACGGATGGGATGTATATGATCGCTTATGCGGGATGGATCGGACTCAATGCGATGGTATATGCGACAATTGCGTACTTGTTGTTGGTGTTGTCCGGGAAATTATTTCTGGCAGTCGGTCTTCCGTTTTTGTTTTATCACCTGTTGAACTTTGCGACCGGTTTGCTCAGTGTCCCGCAATTTTCGCCCGTCAGCACGATTTTCCCGTTTAACATTATCGCGATGCCGTTGTGGACGATATTTGTTCCGTTCAGTGTCCTGGGATTGATGTTGCTCGGACTGATGATCACGGGGATGAAGCGGACGGAGTGGGAACTGTGAGCCGGATCGTCTATGCGGTTTGTTGGCTTCAAGTGACGCTTTTTGCGGGTATCTGGATGTATCAAGATCAACAGGAAGCGCTTAGTAAAGGAATCGAATTTAATCAATGGGATTTAATGACGGCAGTGACGATGAATACCTATTTGTTGATGTACGATATTTTGTTGCTTGTTCTCCTGTTATCGATTGTTCTAATACAAAGGGACTTAACGGATTTCCGGTTGATCCGCTTCCCGAATACACGGAGTGCGTTGATACATAGTACCGGACGGTTCGCTAAATCGTGGGGAATGGGGTTATTAGTGTATGCGATTGTCGGATACCTGTTTGCACTGCAGGCACCGGCTGAAACGAATTGGAGTCTTGCGGCACGGGCCGGACAGGTATTTTATATCCCAAAAGACTCGGTGTTTTTGAACATTTCGCCGCTGCTTGCCCATTGTCTGCAACTTGGATTTTTATTTGTCGGCGGTTTGCTGATTCATTTATTACTGGGTTTTTTCTACCTGTGGACGAAGCAGCGGAAACTCTTGTACCTGCTTTCGGGCCTGCTGTTTCTCGGGACAGGGCTTGCCTTTAAAATCGGACTTCCGAGCCTATTTTTCCTGTTGTCGTTAGCCGCATTGCTTGCGCATCAGGCGTATGAATTTTGGATAGGTTGCGTTTTTGTCCTGGGCATCGGATTTTTACTTCTTGACCGGCCGATTCGTTTGCCGAAAAGCGGCGGCGCATCCGCTCTCTACCTAGTTTGTTGTGTATTAATTTTCTTGATGCAGCCATCGGGACAAACGTATGGTGATTACTTACTGACCGTATTCAGCGGCGTTCGGTCTGATGGTTTCACGCTGCAGGCATATTTGAATCATGCCGTCTTATTTTTTGGCTATACATACCTATTGACGCAACGATATGAACGAGATGTCATCGACCAAGGACTCTATCATATCATCCGGCATCGGTCATTGAATCGATGGTTTTCCAAACAAGTGGCTTGGCTTCTTGTGACGGCAACGGGGACAGTCATCGGTCTTGTCAGTTTGGCGACACTGTTCGCAGTTTGGAATGACGTGGTGTGGACGACACAGGTAAACAGTTTGTCGGTCAATCTTTCAACGATTCTCTATCACACAATCGTCAACGGGACGCTCCAACTCATCGTGTACGGATTGATTCTGTTTTTGGTCTTGTACTGGACGCGCGAAGCCGTTCAAGGGATTTACTGGATCGGAGGAGGGATGGTGGCACTGTTACCACTCGTTCAAAACGACTGGATTCCGATTGGACGAAACGGAACGGTTCAGTTGCTCGACCATTCCGCTTACACGATCAGCCTCCAACTAGTTGGAGCAAGCCTCTTCGTTTATATCGTCATCCAGTTCGTGTTCAAAAAACACGTCCGGACAAATCATTAAGGAGGAAAATACGATGATTACATTAACGAATGTCAGTAAACAATATAAAGGATATGAATTATTTCACGACCTGAACGCCTCGTTCGAAACGGGGAAGATTTACGGCATTACCGGTATCAACGGGTCCGGCAAATCGGTTTTATTCAAGATGCTGTGCGGGTTTGTCTTTCCTGACGCTGGAACGATTGCAGTCGACGGACAAATCTTGACGGGGAAACACCGTTTTCCGAAAGACTTCGGCATCTTGATCGAACGACCGGGTTACATCGGTCAACTGGACGGATTCACGAATTTAAAGGAACTCGCCCGGATTCAAAATAAAATTGATGATGCGGCAATCCGTCGGGCGATGGAACAAGTCGGACTGGCACCGAATTTGGCGCAAAAGGTTAAACATTATTCGCTCGGGATGAAACAAAAACTTGGAATCGCGCAAGCCATCATGGAAAACCAACAGGTCTTGTTACTCGATGAGCCGTTTAACGCACTCGATGCAGAAAGTGTCGAGCGAATTCGGGCAATGCTGATCCAGTATAAAAATGACGGTCGAACGATTTTCTTGACGAGCCATCATCAACAAGACATCGATTTGTTATGTGACGAAGTCTATCAGATACATGATGCAAAGTTGAAAAAAGTAAATCAATAATCAGATTGTCGTTTTTGGATATTTTTGTAATAATGGACGAGTTGAAAAAAATAATCGCTAATGCGCTTGACCGACAAATCGAAGAAGGGAAGAATGACATGGATTTAATCTTCATGATGAAGGAACGGCTCGGTCTGTTTGCATTTTTATTCGCATTCCTGCTCCTGAACGCCCTGCTCCTCGTGGCAATTTGGAAAGTAAAAGTTCAGCTGCCAAAACCGTTGTTGGTTCTGTTGACGATGTGTTGTACGTTGTTCATCTTTGCGACGATTGGTTTCATCGTCAGCACGTTATCATTTGGATATAATTCATAATGATGTTTAAATTATGACAATAATTGAAGTAAAGCAAATAATTTATCAATCGAATTAAACAGGCAAACTTTCCACTCACTTAGGGAAGGTTTGCCTGTCTTTTTAGTTTGATGAATCAAAATGAAGAGAATCGACATACTGCTTAGCTTCGAGTAATGAATAACCAAGTTGATTTCGGACTAGTTTAACAGCTTCCACCATCTGATCCTCTTGAAGAAGGTGTTTAACTTGATGTTGGAGTTTAACCTCATCCGCATCTACTCCCGGCATTCCAAGGTGAATTTGAATACGTTTAATTTCCTTCGTTAATTGCTGTTGCTGGATCCGCTGCTTGGCTAGTTGTTGTGAAATCGATTGCCAGATGATGGCAAGAAGCAAGACGGGCAACCATGTGAATAAAGCATCCATCAATGCCTCCACCTCCTTTTGTTCACCGTAGCATAGACTGTACCATGTAACAAATAGTGGAAAAGTCATGAGAATACGTTTATTCTTAATAAGTGGTAAATAAAGGTTTTTTAGGTGAAAGGAATGAAAAAAGTGGAAAAAATCATTGTATCGTTAATTCCGTTGTTAGTCCTCATAGGTGGTGTCATGTTCGGTGGTTTCGTCGTGACGCTCTCAAGTCTGTATTACTTACGGCGCCGCTCATTTGAACGAAGTACATATAAGCAAGTAACACAAGAACGATTCCTCAAAGCGGTCCGTGACAAAGGGCTGTGGGGCGAGTATTTGACGACACGCCAACTAGAAAAGATCGACGGATACGGAAAGTTTGTCATCAATACATATGTACCAAAAGCACGGGGGAAAGGCCTGACGGAAATCGACGTCACGTTCATTCATGAGAGCGGGATTTACGTCCTCGAATCGAAAAACTACAGCGGCTGGATTTTCGGGAAAGAAGCGGACCGCCAGTGGACACAGATGTTCAAGAATCGGTTCAAGCAAAAATTCTACAACCCGATCAAACAAAATGAACAGCACCTGAAGAGTCTTCAAAAGTTTTTGTCTGAAACGGTTGAGGCAGATGTTTTTAAATCACTGATCGTCTTCAGTGAACGGTGCGAACTGAAGAAAATCACGGTCGATTCGAGCCATGTCCATGTCATCAAGCGGAATGAGTTACGCCGGACCATCAATAAACTGGCGACGGTTAATCGTTTGACACCAGCACAAGTCGATAACGTTTACGAGGAGCTCAAGCAACGGTCACAAGTCGATCAAATGATTAAAGACGCGCATATCGAATCGATAAAATCGTTTACGTCGTAAGTAACTGTATACATTTTAAATGCGTGAGGGGGATTGCTTTTAATGAAAGATGCTTTGAGCACACTTGAAGCTAGTTATACAAGATTGATGAAAGAAGACGAGTCGAATGGTTTAGATATTGAAGCCTTTCTTGAGCGTCATTCAAAAATCATTGATACATACGAAGAGCTGATTACCAAAAAGTACATTGCTTTTCAACGAGATACTGCAAACCAACTGTATGAAGAAGAACTGGATTTTGTGCAAACTAACATAAAGCCGTTGTTATCGAAGTTTAAGCATGAAATGGATCAGAAGACCTTGCAGTATATCGGAGATAAACCGGACTACACCAGACTGCGAGAGAAACTGAAGAGCAAACAGAATAGTTATTCGGAATCTAATACAGCAGTCCGTCTAGAAGAAGATCAACTCGTAAATCAATACTTAAAAATTACAGGTGGATTAACTTCACCGTCCAATCAAAATCAGGATTTGAGCGACTTGTACAGTTCTTTATATGACAAAAACGAAGATGTTCGAGAGCGTGCATTTCGTAATATAGCACTTGCTTATGGTCAAATTGAACAAGACGTTAACCTGATTTTTGATCGACTCATTAACTTGCGGATCAAAAAAGCGGGAGAAGTAGGTTTAAATACGTTTTCTGAATTTGCATTTACTGAGCTCGGACGAACTGATTATACACCAAACAATTGTAGAGAAATTGCCGGAGCGATTAAACAGCACTTCCTACCGATTAAAGAGAAGCTGCAAAGAGAACAGGAAAATTACTTAGGAAAGAAACACCTTTCACCTTGGGATAGCAAAGTGTCACCTTACTCTGACATAACGCATGTTTACGGTGATTCAGAAGACGTATTACTAAAAACGGTTGGCGATATCTTAAGAAAAATTGATCCGTACTTTTACACCGTCTTCAACGCGTTACACCGTACAGGAAACGTTGATTTAAAACCTAGAGCGAATAAAGCACCGGGCGGATTTTCGGAATTTCTCCCGGCTTCTCGTGAATCGTTTATATTTATGAATATGACAGGGACGTTTGATGATCTTGTTATTTTCATGCATGAAATCGGTCACGCCATCCACCATGATTTAATCAAGGACATTCCGTTCAGTGAAGACAAGCGAATTACGATGGAAGTGTCAGAGTTTGCTGCGATGTCGTTAGAGTTGCTCTCAATGGAGCATTGGAATCTCGCAGTCACTGATCAGTTCTCGCTCTATCAAGCTAAAATGGAACACTTCAGATTAATCGTCGAATTTCTTCCTCAAACCATCATCGTTGATCAGTTTCAAGACTGGGTCTATCATCATCCTACTCACAGCCATGAAGAGCGAAGAAAAAAATTCGAGTCGCTCACCGACATGTATGATACGGGTGTCGTCGATTGGGGGACTGTATCAGCATGGAAAGGGCAAGAGTGGATGAGCGTCATCCATATTTTCGAAACGCCGTTTTATTATATCGAGTATGCGATTGCTCAAATTGCTGCGCTCCAGCTGTATATGCACTATAAAAAAGACCCGATGGAGACGCTAGAACGATTCAAACGGGCTTTGGCGATGGGCAGCAGTCGTTCCGTTACAGAAATTTATGAGCTTGCCGGTGTCAAATTTGATTTTTCTGAAGCGACGTTACGTCCTTTGACACAGTTCATTACGAGTGAATTAGAAGCAATTCATCCTGAATGAAAAGCCATTTAAGAAAGGACTACCTTTTGCATGCTAACCTTTGAACTTCCTTGTTTTTTGATGATTACGATCTGTTTACTTATTCTTTCTTACCGCGTTAGACAAGGTAAAATTTCAGGACGACGCTTTAGTTACTGGATGATATTTTCCGTTTATCTTGCCGGCGTCGTGGCAGTTACGTTATTTCCATTACCCGTTCAACGAAGCTTGATTGATGATGTAATTCGTGAACAGTATGGGGAACAGCATAACTTCATTCCGTTCAAATTGCTGTTTGATACGGTAGTGTCAGGACAAGGCAAAGTTTTTTTGATCCAGATCATGGGAAATGTCCTTTTGTTTGTACCGTTAGGAATCTTTGTATTAGTTCTTTATCCGAGGATGAAGCGACGGAACGTCATCTTGCTTGGGTTGTTGATGAGTATAGGCATTGAATCGACACAAGCGATTACGGGTCTGTTCATCGGCTACAACTACCGAAGTTTTGACGTCGATGATTTGTGGTTGAACGTATTAGGGACGATGCTTGGTGTGCTAATCATATCTGGATTTTTGAAAAGGATCCGTTCCGCGCAACAGAAAAATAGAAACATCGACGATTCAAGAAATGTCATTGACAACTCCTCTTCCTGACCAGTATAGTGAGTAAGTCGAAATAATAAGTAGTGCAACTATTTATCGGAAAGAAGGGGAAGCATGTGAAGGAAGTCGATTGGTCGCTTGGAATGCACTTGTCGCGCAGCTATCACTCATTTAAACGGGCGGCGACGAAGCGGATGGACGTGCATGGTCTGACACCGGAACAATTCTCCGTTTTAAGTGAACTGCATAAGCAAGAGGGAGTGTCCCAGAAGCAGTTAGCGCTCGTGACGGAACGGGATCAAACAACCGTCGGGAAGATTCTTGATAAGCTTGTCAAAAAAGGTTTCGTCATGCGAACGTCTGACCCGAGAGATCGCCGTGCCTTCATTCTTTTGACAACAAAAGAAGGTGTCCGCGTCCTGGAATCCCTTGAACCGACGCTTGATGCGTTGCAAGCGGAAGCGTTTCAGGGTCTGACGAAAACGGAGATTGAACACTTCATTCGGACGCTTGAAACCATTCACAAAAATGTGACGTGAGTGGTTTTCTTTTTCGGTTAAATAGTTGCACATGCTATTATAAGTAATGCATATAAAAAGGGGATACAAAAAATGAAGACAATGAAAGACGTATTTGCAATCACACAAACGAAAGTCGGGCTGATGTTCGCCCTCGTCGTACCGGTTCTCTTCCTCGTCGTCTGGATGACAGGGTACCAAGGTGCGACGGAACGACTTGATCAATTACGCGTCGCGGTCGTGGCGGATCAAGGCTCAGCAGACTTCTATCAACAGTTCAAAGCTGAAAGTCCATTTACCGTCTCGCAAGTCAATTCAACAGAAGCCGGACTGAAGCAACTCGACCAGGGTGACGTCGAAATGGTCCTCGTCGCCGACTTGACGAATGAACAGCACGTGACGTTCCACGTCAACCAAGCCAATGCAGAGTTCGCCAATGGAATCCTGAAGCAAGGGGCAGGACAAATCGTCAATCAACTGAATGGAGATGTTCCATTCACATCCGATATTATCATCGAACATCGCGTGTCAGATTTCTCGACGTCGATGTTACCGATCATCCTCGGCTTCGTCATTTACATCGCGGTCATGACGATGGGGATTCAGTTTAATCTCGTGACACAAATTCTTCAGAAGCACCATCAAAAGTGGGCGCTCTTTTGGAGTAAACAACTGTTGCATGGCATCGTCCTCGTCGTCGTGCCACTTGTCATGGTGACGATTGCCTTCTTGTTCTCGGATAGTACAGCATCCTTTTTAAAAATCTGGGGATTTCAAGTCTTATTAACAGCAGCCTGTATCAGTGTCACGCAAATGAACTTTGCGATCTTTGGACCAATCGCACCGCTCGTCAACGTCGCGCTGATTCCGTTCCAGTTGATGACGGCAGGAAATATCGTGCCACCATCGATGCTCGCACCGTTCTATCAGTCGCTCGGTCAGTTTCTTCCCGTCCCGAATGCAGTCGCAGGACTGACACGATTACTTTACTTTGATGGAGATATCTCGAAGTATGCCTTTAACCTGGTAATCATTTTAATTGTGACGTTAGGCGTTACGTTGATCGTAACGGCGATCCGTCGCGATCAAGCACACATCGTTGAAGTGAAACAAGCGTCATGAAAAAACGAGCGACCTCCGGAATCGGGGTCGCTCGCTTTTCGTTTTATGCAAATACGTCAGCGATTGGTGTGTCGCCTTCAAGGAGTGTGATCGTTTGCCGATACGACGATTCTTGACCGATTGAAGCGACGATGACGGCTGCGACATCTTCGCGGGCAATTGATTTTGTATCCGCATCAGACGGGTCGGTCGTCACGGCACCTGTGCCGGCGTCGTCCGATAAACCGCCGGGACGCAAAATCGTATAGTTGAGTTTGCTGTCACGTAACAAGCGATCGGCGTAGTGTTTTGCGACATAATACGGTTTCATGCTGTCAGACCAAGTCTCTGGCGAATCGGCGTTCAAGGCACTGACCATGATGAATTGTTTCGCGTTTTGTTGCTCTGCTGCCGCAATTGATTTAGCGGCACCGTCTAAGTCAATCAACATCGTCTTGTCGGCACCGGTGTGTCCGCCGGATCCCGCTGTGAAGATGACGACGTCGCTATCTCCGAGTGCGTCCTGGATCGATGCCATGTTTTGCTCGAGATCAAGCAAGACAGGAGTCAGTCCGAGTGCTTCAAAGTCAGAAAACTGGTCAGGTGACCGCAGACCGACGCGGACTTCATGAGTCGAGTCACTCAATTGTTTGGCGACGTGCCGTCCGACTTTCCCGTTCGCTCCGATAATGAATACTTTACTCATCTTACATTCCTCCATTTCGCTAATTGATTCTTTTTTATTATGGAAGAACGGTAAGCCGGAATGCAATCGAGAGGGCTTGGCACAATACATCGAATGGAACCAATTTGACGAAATAATCAAAAAAATCTTGGATAACATAACGCAATATGATACTGTTTTGAGTATTACACAGAAAAAAGCGTCAGACAGAGAGAGGAAGCGAGCAGAGTGAATAAAAGAGGATTAGCACTTGGAGGAAGTCTGTTGCTTTCTGGTCTATTGGCAGCAACACGATTAAAAGATGTCACCGGTTCACTCAGTGTCGGGAAACAAAACGTCTTCACGACGAAAAAAATCGTCGTCGGGACGACCGGGGATTATAAACCGTTTACGTACTTGAACCGTCAGACGAATCAATATGAAGGGTTTGATATCGACGTCATCCGCTCGTTTGCCGAGAAAGCCGGACTGGAAGTCGAATTCGTCCCGACGACATGGGGGACGCTGACACGTGACTTACGTGCCGGGAAATTCCATATGGTCGTTGGCGGCGTCACGAAGAACATCGAACGGGAGATCGTCGGTGACTTCACGAAAAGCTATCTATCGTTTCAAAAGACACCTCTTGTCCGCGCTTCCGATCTCGATGTGTTGACGTCAATCGAAACAATCAATCGTCCCGATGTGACAATCGGCTTGAATCCGGGCGGTACAAATGAACAGTTTGTCCGCCAAACGTTTGATCAGGCACATATCGTCATGTATGCGGATAATTTGGCAATTCCGGCGGCAGTCGCAACGGGAGAAGTGGATGTCATGATCACGGATACCGTCGAAGCGATTTATTACGCATCGCTTGATGTCCGGTTAGGTGCCCCGAAAATTAATGAAAAATGGATTCCGGCCGAAAAAAGTTATCTCATTCAAGATCGGCAAACGGAAGTCCTGGATGTCATGAATCTTTGGATGAACTCCTATGAAGGAAAACAACGGATTGCGCAATTAAAAGACAAGTGGTGTGTCGCTTCGGTCGCACACGACGTGGTATAGAGAATTAAAGTAACGGGCAAATCCATTTGGGATTTGCCCGTTGTTGTGCAAACAAGGAAAAGGGGGTAAAGGTAATGAAACAACGTAAAGATAGTCTTAGTGCAGAAAGGACGGATGACCGTGATTGAAGTAGAGCAGTTGACGAAGGAGTACAACGGGAAAAAAGTAGTCGACCAAATTTCATTTCATGTGAAAAAAGGGGAGATTTTTGCGTTTTTGGGACCGAACGGCGCCGGCAAGTCGACGACGGTTCAAATGCTGACGACGTTGATTGCCGTCTCGTCCGGTCACGCGACGATTAATCAATATGATATCGAACGCGATCAAAAAAACGTCCGGCTCCAGATTGGCGTTGCCTTGCAGGAAACAGGTATCGATAATGATTTGACGGGTCAGGAGTTGCTCGTACTGCAAGGAAAGTTGTTTGGTTTTTCCCAAGAGAAAGCAGTCGAACGAGCCCATGAATTATTGGAGCTTGTTGGTTTAGCAGCAGATGGCAAGCGCCGGTCCGGGACGTATTCCGGCGGGATGAAGCGGCGGCTCGACTTGGCACTGACGCTCGTTCACCAACCGACTGTCCTCTTTCTCGATGAACCGACGACGGGTCTTGATCCAGCAAGCCGGTTACAGATTTGGACGGAAGTCCGGCGCTTGAACGAAGAATACGGGACGACGATTTTCCTGACGACACAGTATCTCGAAGAAGCCGATCAATTGGCCGACCGGATCGCGATCATCAATGACGGCAAGTTGATTGCGGAAGGAACAGCGGCAGAACTGAAAGCGATGAACGGAGCTGAACGGATTGAAGTCGTCCTTGAAGACGAATCCGCCAGTGAAGCGTTTCGAGCGGCATTTTCGGGACGGATTGAAAAAGAGACCGTTCTCCTGCCGTCAGATGGAACAGAGACACTCAAACAGGTCGTCCGCTATTTGGATGATCACCAGCTGACGGCACGCTCGCTCGTCGTCAAACAGCCGTCACTCGATGATGTGTTTATTCAGTTGACCGGTCAAGCGTATAAGGAGGACAAGTGACATGTGGCGGGAAACCTTGATTTTGACAAAACGCAGTTTACTCGTGACGTTACGGAATCCGTTCTCATTCATCCCGAATTTAATCATCAGCGTCTTTTTCCTGCTCGTCTATACGAGCGGATTATCCGGCATCTCGAGCTTACCCCAGTTCGGGGGCGTCGATTATTTGAACTTCATCTTACCCGTCTCAATCGTCTCCGGTGCCGTCGGTGGAGCAGGGGGCGCGGGACAAGCCCTCGTCAAGGATATCGAGAGCGGTTACTTCGCACGGCTGCTGTTGACACCGGTTTCGCGGACAGCCATCGTCCTCGGACCGATGCTTGCCGGGATGTTACAGTTATTCGTCCAAACACTGTTGATTTTCGGCATGGGCTTTTTACTTGGATTATCGATTCCTGCTGGAGCTGCAGGTTTTTTCTTGACGATTGTCCTTGCGCTTGGCTTCGGACTTGCCTTTGCCGGCTATTCGGTCGGGGTCGCCCTGAAAACACGCAATGCACAGGCCGCACAAGCCGGAACGTTGTTGTTCTTCCCATTGATTTTCTTATCGACGACGTTCGTCCCGAAAGAGTTGATTGAAGCGGAATGGTTAAAAATCGCAGCGACACTCAATCCGACAACGTACATCATGGAAGGGATGCGGGCCGTTTTGTTACGTGAGACGATTGACTGGAGTGTCTATACGCAAGGGGTGCTTGTCGCGGCCGTTCTCAGTCTTGCGATGGTCGTGTTTGCGGCACTGAATGCACGGGGAGCATTAAAAAAATGACACAAACAAGCACCTGTCAGAGGACGATTGTCCGTTCTTTGACAGGTGCTTTCGTTACGCGTCAAAAATCATATCACTTAATGCGCCTGTATAAAGGCGCGTTTCTGTCGTTAAGACGATTTGGTTTTTGCGCATCTTGATGGTTCCGGATAAGTGCTCCTGTTGCTCCGATAAAAAGGACATCCGCCCTTGCTCGACATACCGTTTTCCTTGTTGCTGTAAGACGTGGGTCTGCTGATTATCCGTCGAGACGAGATAGTCTTTGTAGATAGCAAAATCCGTAAACGGCCGTTTCGGTGCGTGGAATGCCTGACTCGTTCCTCCTTGCAGTTGAACGATCCGGTAGTCGGAGTAATAAAAGAACCAGACATCATTCGCGGACGAGACGTTCATTGCGTAACAGTCATCGATGGGATAGTCGCGATTTTTAAAGACGACTTTCCCCTGGTCGTTAAAAGCGACGAGACCGAACGATCCAACTGAATTGGTCGCGGCGTCAGCAAAGACGCCTTCATCGAAATAGCTGACCCAAATGTGGTCACGCTCATCGACTTGGACATTTTGAATGCCGTCGTCGAGACAATAACCGTCAGTCAGATGACCGACTTGATCGTAAATAAAAGCATTCGGTAACCATGATCCGTCGACATCGTCATCACAACGCGAGGCGACGAGCAGGATCCGTCCGTCAGAAAACGATTCGACATAACTGAAGTCAACGTCTTCCTGGGCGATGATGATCGTATTGCGCCACTCATCGTGAATTCGATGGACATGCAAGACGGGGCGGTGCCGTTTTTCATCGTAGATTTGTTCGACGAGAAGAATATGACCGGCAATCGTCAGTCCCGTCGCGATATGCGTTCCGCGGATATGTGAGGCGGTGACACGATCCAGATGCATGGTTACGGTTTTGGATGTCTCCAATACAAATCACTCCTTTTAAAAAAAGCCTGTCGCAGTAGGACAGGCTGTAAACAGATTATGTCGTACGTTGGCGTTTCTTGAGGGCGACGTACAAGACGATCATGACGACCGCTGCGATTAGGATGCCGTTCGTATACGGAGCGGCGACGTCTTTAATCGAGCGCCAGTTCGTTCCGAGCGTCTCACCGAGGTAGAGAAATAAAATCGACCACGGGATGATGGCGAGAATCGTGTAGATTGAGAACTTTGTTTGATCCATCTTCGCGAGACCAGCCGGAATCGAGATCGCGTGGCGGACGACGGGGATGAACCGTGCCCCGAAGATGACACCTTGTCCGTATTTGACGAACCAGCGTTCCGCGAGATCAAGATGGTGTTCCGTGATCAATAAATATTTTCCGTACTTTAAGATGAGTGGACGACCGCCATAGCGGGCGAACCAGTACAAAAATAATTGCGAGAATAATCCACCGATGACAGCGGCGACGACAGCGAGCGGCCAGCCGATCGTCCCTTGAGAAATCATGAATCCACCATAGGATAAGACGATCTCACTCGGGATGATTTCAATCATCAAGCCAAGCGCGATTCCGAAATAACCTAAGTCAGCTAAATATAGTAAGACGGTATTGACGACGCTAGATAACACGTTTCACACTCCTTTAGTTGCACTTCATTCCTTCATTTTAGAGAAGTCCGGTCGAAATGGGAAGAAAAAAATCACCCCGTCGTTAAAACGAGATGATTTCTTTATTAAAGAATGACGGCAGCAATCGTACCGAAAATCAGTAATGGTAAGTTGTAGTGTAAGAATGTCGGAATGACCGTTTCACGCATGTGATCGTGTTGTCCGTCGGCATTCAATCCGCTCGTCGGTCCGAGTGTTGAATCACTCGCCGGACTACCGGCGTCACCGAGTGCACCGGCTGTTCCGATGATGGCAATCGTCGCCTCGAGACTGAATCCGTACTGGATACAGAGCGGGACGAAGATGGCGGCGATGACCGGAATTGTCGAGAAACTTGAACCGATACCGACCGTGACGAGGAGTCCGATCGATAACATGACGAAGGCAGCGACGAGCTGCGAATCGCCCATCAACGATTTTGAGTTTTCGACGAGTGGTTCGATATCACCTGTCTCACGTAAAACGTTTGAGAAGCCGTTCGCTGAAATCATGACGAATCCGATGAACGACATCATCCGCATACCGCGTGTGATGACATCGTCTGCTTCGCTGAAGCGGACGAGTCGTAACACGAGGAAGAGCAGGAGACCGGTCGTCGCAGCGATGATCATCGATTCAGTCGTCAACTGGACGACGAGCGTCGCGATGACGACAATTGAACTCAGTAATAATTTGGATTTCGTGACGACGGGAATCTCGTAATCGTCTGGTGCGATGTTCCGCATCTCATATTCACGCGGTTTTCGGTAATTGTATAGACCGAGTAACAATCCGAACAACATCCCGAGCGCCGGGATTGCCATCGCTTTGATGACCGATGCGCCAGCGGTGTCCATCCCGTTTTCTTGTAAGTTCGGTAACAGAATCTGATTGAGATAGATATCACCGAAACCGATTGGTAAAAACATATACGGTGTGACGAGACCAAACGTCATGATAATCGCCATCCGGCGCCGGTCAATCTTCAAATCATTGAACAGACCGAGTAACGGCGGGATGATGATCGGAATGAAGGCGATGTGAATCGGCAAGACGTTTTGTGAACTGATTGCGAGTAATAAAATCGCGAACATGATGAACCCTTTTAACTTCTTGACCGACGTCGCATCGGCACTGCCTTTTGAGCGAGCAATCAAGCTATGTGCGAGGGCGTCCGGCAGCCCGGTTTTTGACAGGGCGACGGCAAACGCACCGAGCAGGGCATAACTGAGGGCAATTTCTGCGCCGGCTCCAAGACCACCTGAGAAACTTTCAATCGTTTTCGTTAGACCAAGACCGCCGAGCAAACCACCGGCGAGAGCGCTGATGACCATCGCGAGGACGATGTGGACACGGAAGATGGCTAAGACAAATAAAAGGATAACGGCTAAAACAACAGCATTGAACATAACTTTAAAACCACACTTTCTTTTGGTATCACTGTACTATACTAAAGTATCATACAGACCGTTCTTTTTGCTGTCAAGAAAAAAACATGAAAAGGCACGACCGGTGTCGGTCGTGCCTCCTTTCTACTATATAAAGACAGGTTTAGCAATCGACGCGGTCGAGTTTCCCTGTCCCTGGGTCGATGACGAGTCCATGGACGTTTGTGCCGGGTGGTAATAACGGATGGTTTTTAATTAAACCAACGGAATGGCCAACGTTTTCTTCGACTGACGTGAATCCACGTAACCATTGCTGTAAGTCGACACCGGAGGCTTCGAGTGTCTTTAAGACTTGTTGATTGATGCCGCGTCCTTCCATCTCGGCAATCATCTTCGCCGGATCAATTGTACTCATGCCGCAGTCGTGGTGACCGATGACGATGACTTCTTCTGCACCGAGTGCATAAAGCGCAACGAGAATCGAGCGCATGACGGAACCGAATGGATGCGAGAGGACGGCCCCTGCATTTTTAATGATCTTCGCATCGCCGTTTTTGAGACCGAGCGCGTGCGGGAGGAGTTCCGTCAAGCGGGCATCCATACACGTTAAGATCACGACCTTTTTATCAGGGAATTTATCCGAGATGAATTGTTCGTATTGTTTTTCTTCGACGAATTGTTCGTTGAACGCAAGCATTTGATTGACGATTGTCATAAAACTTCCTCCTTCAAAACAAATAAATATGTATCTTTTAATAGATTACACGATGTTTTGTCCGTCAGACAAGCAAAGAAAATAGGTGCTGTGAGAAAAGTCACAGGCAAGGAATTCAAAAAGGATGCCTTGTCCGACAACACCTTTTGAGAATGAGAGCGTTTTCAATGATGTGAAATAGTTCACAGGATGGTCATGCACAAATCATCAAAAAGGCGGTATGATTGATTTGTGAAGGAAAGCACAAACTATTGAATATCAGCTTGGCATTCCTAACATCTAGTAGGGAAATGCAGACTCAGATTCGTTCCAAAATAGGGAGGAAACCTAACATGGCTGTCAAAGAAAAAATCAAACAAGACGTATCACCTGTCGAACAAACGATCAATAAAATCGTCGCAAAAGGTCAAACCGCATTACAAGAATTATTAACATTTGATCAAGAGAAAATCGATACGATCGTCCGTGACATGGCGCTTGCCGGTCTCGAACGTCACGTTGAACTGGCACGACTCGCCGTAGAAGAAACAGGACGTGGTGTCTTTGAAGATAAAATGATTAAAAATATGTTTGCGACGGAATATATCTATAACAGTCTCCGTGAAGAAAAAACGGTCGGTATCTTAGAAGAAGATGTTCAAAACGGTATCACGTACATCGCGGAACCGGTCGGTGTCGTCTGTGGCGTCACACCTGTGACGAATCCGACATCAACGACGATGTTCAAAGCGTTGATCGCGATTAAAACACGAAACCCGATCGTGTTCGCCTTCCACCCGTCAGCGCAAAACTGTTCACTCGAAGCTGCAAAAACATTACGCGATGCTGCCGTCAAAGCGGGTGCACCAAAAGATTGTATCCAGTGGGTCGAACAACCGTCACTCGAAGCAACAAAAGTCTTGATGAACCATACGGATATCGCGATGGTTCTTGCGACCGGCGGAGCCGGCATGGTCAAATCAGCCTATTCAACAGGTAAGCCGGCACTCGGTGTCGGACCAGGGAACGTTCCATGTTACATCGAAAAAACAGCGAAAATCAAACGTGCCGTCAGTGACCTTGTCCTTTCAAAAACGTTTGATAACGGAATGATTTGTGCATCGGAGCAAGCGGTCATCATCGATCAGGAAATCTACGCGGAAGTTCGTGCGGAGATGGAAGCACTCGGTTGCTATTTCTGTACAGCAGATGAGAAAAAACGTCTCGAAGCGCTCGTCATCAAAACCGATACATGTGCCGTCAATGCCGACATCGTCGGGAAACCGGCAACCTGGATCGCAGCAAAAGCCGGCATCGACGTCCCGAGCAACACTGTCATGCTTGTCGCAGAACTTGAAAAAGTCGGCTCAGAAGAACCACTCTCACACGAAAAACTAAGCCCTGTCCTTGGTGCGTATAGCGTCCAGTCAACAGAAGATGCGTTCCATGTTGCTGAACGGATGCTTGAAATCGGTGGACTCGGTCATACGGCAGTCATCCATACGACGAATGACGACTTGATGACGGCGTTCGGAATGCGGATGAAAGCCTGCCGGATTCTCGTCAACAGCCCATCAGCACACGGCGGGATTGGTGATCTGTATAACGAATTGACGCCATCACTGACACTCGGTTGCGGATCGTACGGGAAAAACTCCGTCTCTGAAAACGTAACGGCGAAACATTTACTCAATGTCAAAAAGGTGGCGAGACGACGCGTGAACATGCAGTGGTTCAAAGTACCGGAAAAGATTTTCTTTGAAAAAAATTCAGTCCAATACTTGAAATCGATTCAAGATGTCTCACGTGCGTTGATCGTCACCGATCAAGCGATGGTCGAGTTCGGCTACGCGGATAAAGTCATCCGCAACTTACCGGCAGGCGTCAGCTACCGGATCTTTGACCAAGTCGAACCGGATCCATCGGTAACGACCGTTCAAGTCGGAGCGCAAGCGATGCGCGATTTTAAACCAGACTTAATCATCGCCCTTGGTGGCGGATCAGCGATGGATGCAGCGAAAGGCATGTGGCTCTTCTACGAGCAACCGAACGAAACGTTCTCGAACTTACGTCAAAAATTCCTCGATATCCGGAAACGGGCCTATAAATTCCCGGCGCTCGGTAACAAAGCGAAGTTCGTCGCGATTCCGACGACATCCGGTACAGGCTCTGAAGTCACACCGTTCACCGTCATCACGGATAAAGAGAAAAACGTCAAGTATCCGATTGCTGACTATGCGTTAACACCAGACGTCGCAATCGTTGATCCGGAATTCGTCATGACGGTCCCGGCATCAATCACGGCGGATACCGGAATGGACGTCCTGACCCACGCGACAGAAGCTTTCGTCTCCGTCCTCGCGAACGACTACACGGATGGACTGGCGTTAAAAGCAATCAAGATGATTTTCGACTACTTACCACGCGCTTATGCGAATGGTGACGATGCCGAAGCGCGCGAAAAAGTTCACAATGCCTCAACGATGGCCGGCATGGCGTTCGCCAATGCTTTCCTCGGGATTAACCACTCGATCGCACACAAAATCGGTGGGGAGTTCCACACGCCACATGGTCGGACGAATGCAATTCTAATGCCACACGTCATCCGCTACAATGCAGCGAAACCGACGAAACTCGCTTCGTTCCCGAAATATGAATCATTCATCGCCGATGAACGGTACGCAGAAATCGCCCGTTATCTCGGACTACCGGCAGCGACGACGGAGCAAGGTGTCGAATCACTAATCCAAGCGATCACAGAACTCGGACAACAGTTGAACATCAAAATGTCATTCAAAGCCCAAGGCATCAAAAAAGCCGACTTTGAAGCAAAACTCGATAAGATGGCAGTCGATGCATTCGAGGATCAATGTACAACAGCGAATCCGAAAATGCCGCTCGTGACGGAACTTCGGAACATCATGGAGCTTGCCTACGAAGGCGTATAACAGAGAAAAAAATCATGGCAATCAAAAGAGCCTTGCTTCCGGTCGACGGAGGCAAGGCTTTCGTTCGTAATCAAAAGAGACACCGACAAAACTGTCCTGTCATTATTGACAGATATTTCTAAGACCGCTAAAGTGAAGGTAACTTGAATAGAATCACTAGGGGTGTTACTAAACTGAGATGAGTAGATACTCAAACCCTTTGAACCTGAACTAGTTCGTACTAGCGTAGGGAAGTGTAGACTCTAATAAACAAGCGAAGACCAGTCTGTCGGTTTTTTGTTATGTGATTATTTAGACGTGCGCAACTTTCCTTTTGGAGAGTTGCGCTTTTTTTTGTTTACGACTTCGCTATTTAAGTTGCAAAAGACGATGAAGGAGTGGAAGACAGTGAACAGAACAGTGTTAGTGACGGGAAGCAGTCGAGGACTTGGCGCGACGATTGCAAGAGTATTGGTGAACAAGGGGTTTAAAGTTGTGATTAATTATTATAAGAGCAAGGATGCGGCAGAGGAACTCGTAAATGAGCTTGGTGCAGAACATGCCATTGCCCTGTATGCGGATGTCACGAAGCGACAAGACGTCGAGACATTGATGCAGTCAGCGACAGCTCATTACGGACAAATCGATGTCGTGATCAATAATGCATTAGTCGATTTTAAGTTCGATCCACGCGCTCAAAAATCATTCATCGATTTGGAATGGGAAGATTATCAAAAACAGTTGGATGGCACGTTGAAAGCAGCGTTCCACGTCGTGCAAAGTGTTCTGCCGCAATTCATTGAACGAAATAGCGGCACCATCATCAGCATCGGCACGAATCTGTATCAAAACCCGGTAGTTCCCTATCACGAATATACGACGGCAAAAGCAGGATTGATCGGCTTTACGCGTAATCTTGCATCAGAGCTAGGACAGTACGGCATAAACGTGAATGTTGTCTCCGGCGGCTTGTTGAAAGTGACGGATGCCAGTGCTGTGACGACTGCTGAAGTATTCGAATTGATTGCTCAATCAACTCCGTTAAAAAGAGTGACGACGCCGGAAGAGGTGGCGCAAATGGTCGCCTTTTTAGCGTCAGAAGCCGCCTCTGGCATTACCGGTCAAAATCTAACCGTAGATGGCGGATTGACGATGAATTGATGTCAGCGTTCAGGAGAAAGGAGTCAGGGAACTAAAGATGACGAAAACGAAGCAGTTAAACGTCGGTGTTTTATTGTACGGTTGTGGGCATCATCAAGCGGCATGGTTAATGCCGGATTCTACGATTGAAGAGATCGGGGAGAGCGGTTATTATCAGCGATTGGCCCAACTAGCGGAAGCGGGTTGTTTGGATGCCGTATTTTTTGCTGACAATCAATCTTTTCCTGCTGCAAGCGCAACTGAACTACCGGCCTTTTGGCTCGATCCTTTAATCAATTTAACCGCTATTTCTCAAGTAACCCGGCATATCGGGTTAGTTTCAACGATATCGAGTACATTTTCGAATCCATATACAGCGGCGAGACAACTGCTAAGCCTTGATCACGTGACGAACGGACGTGTCGGCTGGAACCTGGTTACGTCGATGACGGACTGGGAAGCGTTAAACCATAGTATGGATGCGCTCCCTGCAAGGGACGAACGGTACCAAAAGGCGGATGAATTTGCGTCTGTAATGGAAAAATTATTTTTGTCCTGGGATCAAGCTGCTTTTCTTTCGAGTCGAACGGACAACCGGTTGATTGATTCTGATAAGATTCAACCGATCCATCATAGCGGGACCTACTTCAATGTAAAAGGTCCTTCGTCTACACCGCGTAGTCCTCAAGGGAAGCCGGTGGCGATGCAGGCGGGCGCATCTGCCCAAGGGATTGCACTTGCATCGAAGCACGCGGATGCCGTCTATTCGGTGTCGTGGAATGTAAAGCAAGCGAAAGCATTCCGAGAAAGTCTACAGAAGCAAATCAAAGAAAGTGAGTCACCGGAGCGGCAGATTAAAATCTTTCCGGGATTGGTTACATACGTCGGTCAAACCCGGGAAGAGGCGCTGGCGAAGAAAGC
This sequence comes from Exiguobacterium oxidotolerans JCM 12280, assembly GCF_000702625.1. Taxonomy (NCBI): domain Bacteria; kingdom Bacillati; phylum Bacillota; class Bacilli; order Caryophanales; genus Exiguobacterium; species Exiguobacterium oxidotolerans. The sequence continues at coordinate 2,891,188 of NZ_JNIS01000001.1, forward strand.
TGAACTGGATGAAAATTTACCGGTCGCGAACGCCTTGAAGCAACTGAGTTTCTTTTTGCAACAGGACTGTTCTGATTGGGATCTTGACAAAGCAGTGCCGTTCTTACCACCTGTCGATGCGTTTTCAGGACCTGTCGGACGCTATAAAACAATCCTTGAAATCATCGATGATACAAAGCCTACACTAAGAGAACTATTAGGTTATCTGGCAGCTGGTGGGGGACACCTGACACTGATAGGTACACCGGAAGAAATCGTCGATCAGATGGAGCTGTGGTTTGAAATGGGTATCGCAGACGGGTTCAATCTGATGCCGCCGTCACTCCCGTCAAGCTTAGAGGATTTTGTAGATCTGATCGTTCCTGAACTGCAAAAAAGAGGGTTGTTTAGAAAAGCCTATCAAGGGACTACGCTTCGGGAACATCTTGGTTTAGATCAGGTGGGGGAGTCGGACGTGAAAAATTTCGTAAACTAAGCGTTCCTGCCAATCGGAGTTCGGAGTCAGGGAAGTAGTCCGTTCGTCATGAACGGGCTACTTTTTGTATTTAATGCAGAAGATTCGTTTTCAAATCACCCGGAACAGGAATAACTATACAAACAATCTAGTCAAGGGGAGGCGCTTTTATGGAGCGGAGGCAACAGCGAAAGGAACGCTCGCATATGTTACGCAATATCTTGTTTGGTATAGGACTCGCCTGTATTGGTTTTCTCGTTCTGTTCGGCGTCATGACCGTCCTTGTCCAACAAATCGAGAAATCTGCCGATTACCAGGCGTTCGTGGAACTAATGCAGGACGCGGACGTCTCATGGACGACACTCGAATTGACCCTCGTGTTCCTTCTGTTTTTCATCAGCGGAATGGCTGTCACGTTGCCGGAAGCCGTCAAAGAAGGATTGACGAATCAACTGATTGGCGCAAATGACACGGGGAACATCTTATCGATTTTCGGAATCGATCTCAACCAAGTCTTGGAACCGCTATCCTTCCGCGCCGAATACGGCAGTCCCTTTTTATCGATTTTCGGAATCGGTCTATTCCTAATCTTATTCTTAGTTTTACGGATCGGCGCAACGCGTGTGACATGGACGATTCGAACAGTCAGCTTTTTAGCAGCAAGCTTCGTCTTGTTTGCATTTACGTTCAACACAGCACTCGGGATTGATGTGCTGACAATTGATCGAGCGACCGTCTGGAACGGAATCTTTATTTTACTCTTTTTGACCGGTCTGTTTTATCTCGCGTTTTATCCGCGGCAACTGTCCGGTATGTCAGCGGCTGCCCGTGCTGCGATCGTCATCCTGATGGTCGCAAGTAGTGCACAACTGTTCTTTACGGTGACGGATGAAGCGAAATATGAGGGGGACGCCTCGACCCGGACCTGGTTGACCGTGTCGAGTTTAAACGCAGGCAGTGACGGCTGGTATGATTTGATGCACGGCAGTCAAGTGACCTATAAGGCGAACGTCCTTGGGGCTAGATTAAATGTCCCGGTGACGTTTTTGAACGGTGAAACCGACGTGACGCGGTTGAAACAATCAATCGACGACGTCGTCAACCAAATCGACGGCGAGCGCGTCACGAATCAACTGTTGACCGTCATCGGTGGCGAACGGCCCGATTTATCGAATACGCGTTTGACGCTTGATGCAGTCGATTATGGGACGGCGCGAAATGTCGTCCTCGCGATGGACGCCCGGTCGGCTGGGCAAACGGCGGCCGCTGATCAAGTCGAACAAGACAAGCCGTTCCCGTTTTGGCTGTTCCTGATTGTCCCGTTCGTCGTCTATCTCCTTGTCAGCATCCGCGCCTTCAACAAATTATACGATCCCGTCCTGTTTGCCGTGACGACCGGCTTGATTAGCTGGTTCATCTGTTCGCTGACGGGGACATCGTTTGCACTCTTATGGCAGGACGATGCTCTCGTTCGATTCAGTCAAGAGACGGCGACGATGACGACGATTCTCTATGCGACGGTACTGGCACTGATTGCTGGTTTCATCGGTTACGCGATCAAACGACAGCATCATGGTGATAGATGAAGGGTAAAAACCGTTTCCCGTAAGTTCGGGGAGCGGTTTTCTTTTTTACAAGTAAATTTGTAAAGGTGCAAGGTTAATGTAAAGCCAGTTTGTGGAATTAGTTAAGAAGGTTAAATAAGACGGATGTCCGACCTATTCAAAGAGGCTATAAGCTACAATGAAAGCGTGTTAAATTAATTGAGCAGTCATTTATTTCTTAGGGGGAAACCAGATGAAACAGGCTACAAAAATTATTATCGCTACCACGTTGATCGCACCGATGTTAGCACCCGTCATCCAAGTCAAAACACTCGCAGCAGATGACAGTGTCGTCAAGCTACGTTTTCTAGAAACAACGGATTTACATACGAACTCGATGAACTACGATTACTTCAAAGACGCGCAAGATGAGTCAATCGGTCTCGTCAAAGCAGCGACCGTCATCAAACAGCAACAAAACGTCGTCGGCGAAACGAACAGCTTCCTGTTCGATAACGGGGACACACTCCAAGGCACGCCGTTCGGGGATTATGTCAAAAATCAGTACGATCAAGGCAACAAAGGCAAACACCCGATGTATGAATTAATGGAATACCTCGGATACGACGCGGTCACGCTCGGCAACCACGAGTTCAACTTCGGACTCGACTTCCTGAAGTCAGCGATGAGTGCTTCTAGCGGTTCGATTAAGTTCGTCAACTCGAACGTTCTCGACGCCGTGACGAAACAACCAATCGTCGCGGACTACAATGAAGACGGAAAAGACTATCAAATCATTGAACGGCAAGTGATGGATCAAAACAATCAACCGAAAACAATCAAAGTCGGCGTCTTCGGTGTCGTCACACCACAAATCATGGCGTGGGACGCGGGGAACTTAACCGGTAAAGTGACGGCGGAAGCCATCATCCCGGTCGCTAAAGCGACGGCGAAAAAACTAAAGGACGAGGGTGCAGACGTCGTCGTTGCGCTGGCCCACTCCGGAATCGGGGATACGATCGACCAAAAAGACGGCGATGAGAACGTCGGGTATGCGTTATCGAAACTGGCTGACATCGATGTCTTGATGACCGGTCACCAGCACGGAAAATTCCCGGCAGCTGACTCGGCATTCAATAAGTTACCGAACGTCGATGCGGAAAAAGGGCTGATCAACGGAAAACCGGTCGTCATGGCGAACACACAAGGGAAAAATGTCGGTGTCATCGATCTGCAATTGAAACAAGTCGACGGCAAGTGGACAGTCGATACGTCATCTGCGAAACTCGCTGACGTCACGAAAGAGACGGTCGCGGACGCCGGTGCGGTCAAACTGATCGAGAAGTCGCATCAAGGAACACTCGACTATATTCGTCAGGAAGTCGGAACGATCAACGACGATATCCAAAGTTTCTTTGCACTCGTCCAGGATGATGACTCGGTCCAGTTCGTCACGAACGCTCAAAAATGGTACGTCGAAAAACAGTTAAAAGACAATGCGGAACTCGCAAAATATAAAGATTTGCCACTCTTATCTGCCGGTGCACCATTCAAAACGGGCGGACGCAATCAAGTCAACGCAGCAGATTACACGTTGATTAAAAAAGGCCCGATCGCACTGAAGAACGTCGCCGATCTATATGTCTATCCGAACACGCTTGAAGTCGTCAAGGTGACGGGCAAAGACGTCAAGAACTGGCTCGAGATGTCTGCCGGTCAGTTTAATGAAGTATCAGGTGAACAAACCGATTTGTTGAATAAGGATTTCCGCAGCTACAACTTCGATATCCTCGACGGACTGACGTATGAAATCGACATTACGAAACCGGCGAAGTATGACTACAATGGCGACGTCGTCAACGCGGATGCGAGCCGTGTCCAAAACATCAAGTACGAAGGCAAGGAAATAACGGATGAGCAGGAATTCCTTGTTGCGACAAACAACTACCGTGCCGGCAGTGCATCGTTCCCGGGTCTTGGTGGCGGAAAAAACATCGTCTACAAGTCAGCGTACGAAACACGGAACGTCATCTCAGACTTCATCCAAGCCAAACAGCCGGTCGACTATAAGGCCGATGCGAACTGGTCGCTCGTAGCAAGTAAACCAATGACGGTCAACTTCGATTCAGCGGAAGCGGCAGCAGCATATACGAAACGTTACGAAGGTATCACGAATACAGGCGTGACACGTGCCGGTGAAACGGGAACGTTCCTGAAGTTCGAAATGAACGTGCCGATGAAAAACTTCAATGTTAACGTCGCAACCGTCAAACCAGGGGCGAAAGTCGTCACAGGAACATCTGTTGCTGGAGCGAAGATTACGGTCAAACTCGGATCAACAGTTCTCGGAACGGCGACTGCTGACGAAACAGGAAAGTATGCGGTAACGGTTCGTCCGGTCAAGCTCCGTGACAAGCTGACGGTCGTCTCGGAACTCGGATTCATGAAAAAATCAGCAACCGTCACAGTCGGAACAGGCTTCGTCGCGACACCGGCGATCGATAAAAAGTCGGCCGTCTACGGTTCGACGGTCTTGACGGGTAAAGCGACAGCAGGACTTGATGTCACGCTGTACAAAGGTTCAACGAAAATCGCCAAAGCGAAAACAACAGCGAGCGGCTTTAAGCTTCCTGTTAAAAACGGTCTGACGACAGGGACATACACAGTCAAGTCGACGGATATCTCACATAAAGTTACGAAAAAAGCATCATTCACGATTAAAAACACCTACCCGGTCAAAAAATGGACAGGTAAAAAGACGTTGACGGGCAAAGTCGAAAAACGTCAAATCGTCCGTCTGTTTGAAAAAACAAGTAGCGGCTATCGATTGATTGCTCAAGACGTCGCCGACAACCACGGCAACTACGTCCTGAAAATGCGGACGGGTCTTGCGACAGGTTCGTACAAGATGAATGTCTATACGGCATCTGATCGTCTCGATCAATCCCGTTACTTCATCACGAAAAAATAACTGAACGAAAACGACCTCGCACGTGTGAGGTCGTTTTGTTTTGCTTAAAGAACTGGCATACTTAAAGAACAGAGGAGAGGATTGTTATGAGACAAGTCATCGTTACACCGTATCAAAAGGCGTGGGCAGAACTGTTTGAAACGGAGGCGGCACAACTGCGGGCGATTTTCGGGCGACGGTTGCGCGGTATCCATCATATCGGCAGTACATCGGTCGCGGGACTGTCGGCAAAACCGATTATCGACATCTTACCAGTCGTCGATACGCTCGATGAGATCGAATCGTTCGATACGGCGATGGAAGCACTCGGTTACGAAGTCATGGGGGAGTTCGGCATGCCGGGACGACGTTACTACCGCAAGGGCGGCGATGCGCGGACGCATCACATCCATCTCTATGCGGACGGGAGTCCGGAAATCAGGCGACACATCGTCTTTCGCGATTACTTACGACAGCATCCGCAAGAAGCAATAGCTTACAGCGACATCAAGGAACAACTAGCGAAGCAGCATCCAGTCGATATCAGTGCCTACATCGCCGGTAAGGATGCGTTCGTCAAGGAAATGGAACACCGGGCGCTCGCGTGGTGGCCGCATGAATGAGTGGCAACAGGCGTTACAACGGCACGTCGCCGTTGGTGTCCGGACGACAAGCCGATTGATGGAAGTGATTCAACCGGACGATTGGCAGAAGCAACCGATTGCGGGGAAACGGTCCGTGTATGAAGTCGCCGCCCATCTTGCGGTACTACTCGAAGCAGATGTGCGGATTGCGACCGGCGCGACGGCAGAGGAGATGGCGCAGTTTTATGCGATCCCGGTGCCGACCGGTCAGCTTGTCGACCGCTTGGACCAGTCGTGGCAGTATTATCAAGACCGGCTGGCAGGTGGTTTTGCGACGGAACCGACCTACTGGGGCGTCAGAGACAGTTCGTCCGGCTGGTTGGTGGAAGCAGCTGTCCACTTGTATCATCACCGGTCACAATTATTTGATTACTTAAATCTGCTTGGGTACGACATCGAGCTGGCGTTATTTGAATAAGGGGGGATTAAAATGGAACGGATTGTTGAGACGATGGACGGACGGTTTGACACCCGCTTGACGGGAACGGGCGAAGTTACATTCATCCTCGATCACGGGATGATGTCGAACCACCACCAGTGGGGCTGGTTACGCGGCGAGTTATTGCAGCTCGGACGCGTCTTTGAATATTCACGGCTCGGGTACGGCAAGTCCTCGCGCGGCAAAACGAAACGATTTTTTAGTCAGCAGGCGGCTGAACTCGGACGCGTCCTGGATGTACTCGCAATCGACGGACCGTTTCTGTTCATCGGTCATTCGCTCGGGGCCTATATCTCGCTCGAACTCGGGCACCGTCGTCCGGACGAGACGGTTGGCATCGTCTTGCTCGATCCGTCACATCCGGAAGTCGATGTTGAACTACCGGACTGGTATGAGCGGATGCAGGAAAAGTGGAACCGTTTTTTGTATGTCCTCAGTCATATCCGTCCTCTCGCCTGGTTGATTCCGGACAATCTTGGGGCGCGGATGTTCAAAAGCCTTCCGGAAGCGGACCGTGTCCCCCTGTGGCGACAGTTGAGCCGGACGCAGCACTGGCGGGGCACGCTTGACGAGTGGGACACCGTCGCACACAACAATCAGCAGATTCTACAGCTCGTCCCGCATGTGACGCCGCCGGTTCTTGTATTATCAGCTTCCGATTGGGCGGGCGGGATGCCTGAAAAATGGCTGAACAAAGATTTGACGAAACGGATCAATGCGGCTCATGAACGGTTTGCCGGTAGTTTGCCGGATGCGAGATTCCATCTGATTGCGAATACGAACCATTACACGATTGCCGGTTTTTCAAAAGAGGCTGCTGAAAGAATCGTCCAGTTGATCCGGACGACGTTTTTTGAATGAACGGACCGTCGTTGTCGTGACGTTTTTAATTTTTCGGGACTTGACAGTCTAAAGCGGAATCGTTACTATTTAAAACGTAATCATTACGATTTATAAAGGGGACGATTTACATGTCACGCATTCCGATCACGGTCCTGTCCGGTTATCTCGGTGCAGGAAAAACAACAGTCTTGAATCATTTATTACATAATCGGGCAGGGCGGAAGCTCGCCATCATCGTCAACGACATGAGTGAAGTCAATATCGATGCAGCATTGATTGAAAAAGCTGGCTTTTCACGGACGGAGGAGTCGTTCGTGACGTTATCGAACGGTTGCATCTGTTGTACGCTTCGTGATGATCTATTAGTTGAAGTCCGTCGCCTCGTCGACCAAGGCGATCTGGATGGCATCGTCATCGAATCAAGCGGGATCTCGGAACCGATTCCGGTTGCCCAAACGTTTACGTACGTCGACGAAGACAGCCAAATCGATTTGACGGACGCGACGAAAATCAATGCGATGGTGACGGTCATCGACGGGTACAGTTTCCTAAAAGATTTTGAGTCCGGCGAATCACTAATTGAACGGCAACAGGCAGTTGATGAACAGGACGTCCGGGAAGTCGTTGACTTGCTCGTCGACCAGGTCGAGTTTGCGGATATCCTTCTCTTGAACAAGGTGGACCGACTGACGGCGGAAGAACGTATCGAAGTCATCCGTTATTTGAAGGCGCTGAACCCGGTGGCAAAACTGATTGAGACGACCTACGGACAAGTCGACCCGGCAGCAATTCTTGACGTCGATTTATTTGATTTTGAGCAGGCGGCAGGAAGTGCCGGTTGGATCCGTGAGCTCAATGCCGAGGAACATGTCCCGGAGACGGAAGAATACGGGATTCAATCCTTTGTCTATCGGCGGGAGGTCCCGTTTCATCCGGAGCGCCTGCTTGCGTTGATTGAGACGTGGCCGGAAACAATCGTCCGTGCGAAAGGATTTTTGTTCCTCGCGACACGACCGGAAGTGGCACTCTTGTTTCATCAGGCAGGATACGCATCGAACATGGAATACGCCGGACGGTTTGAGACTGTGAATGACCGGCGGACGGAACTCGTCCTGATCGGGATCGGTTTGGATCAAAAGCGGCTTGAAGCACAATTCGATGCCTGCCTCGTTCAGCGAGATGAAACTGATTGGGCCTCGCTCGCCGATCCGCTTCCGGGTTGCGCGATGTACGATGAAGTTTTTTAAATTCAGGTCAACTTTTGAAGAAATCACATCTGTGGTTTCTTTTTTTGCTATATTTTTAAAGGGAACAGGGAAATGACGATAAGAGAGTATGTTTCATAGAGGGGGAAGTAAAGTGCGCAATCGGGTTTTACAGTTCGCGCTCGTGTTTTTAGTCGCTGGAGGTATCATTTGGACATTGTATCAGTTGGATTACCTCTATTTTGTATTAACGATTTCCGCGGTCGTCGTGCCGCTCGCCGTCATCATGATCATCTTCATCGAAAATCGGACGGCAGAATCGACGATCGCCTGGTTTCTAGTCTTAATCTTTTTACCGATTCTCGGGGTCATCATCTGGATGATGTTCGGTCGGAACCCGCGTCGCCGTCGTCGGAACCGCCGGTCGCATGATGAGCGGATGTTACTCAAACAAGCGACTCGCCCGGTCCGGTCGCTTGCCGTCAGTGAATTGCCGGCAAATCACCTGAAGCTCGCCAACACGATTCGAAACTTCGGCGGCGGCGGGGTCGATGTCCATACGGCAAGTAACATTTTGACGAACGGAACGGAGACGTTCCCGGCGATTCTTGAGGCGATCCGGAGTGCGAAGCATCACGTCCACATCCAGTATTACATCTATCGCAACGATGAGACGGGGAAGGCGATTCGTGAAGCATTGATTGAACGGCTTGAAGCCGGGGTCGAAGTCCGCTTCATGTACGACGGGCTCGGCAGTTATATGCTCGGAGAAGGGTTTTTACGTCCGCTCCGTGACGCCGGAGCAAAAATCGCCGCGTATGATCCGATTTCGAGTCCCTTATTCATCTTCACGGCGAACTTCCGGAATCACCGGAAAATCGTCGTTATCGACGGCAAAGTCGGCTTTACCGGTGGATTGAACGTCGGCGACGAGTACGATGGTAAAAACAAGAAATTTGGATTTTGGCGCGATACGCACCTTCGACTCGAAGGGCGTGCCGTCAAGGAGTTGCAGGCGACGTTTTTGGATGACTGGATTTATGCGCATCTTGAAGGGACGGATACATGGGAGACGTTCGGTGGCGGGGACGGATTAGCACGCTACTTTCCGAAACACGACGCTGAGACGGACGGGGCGGTGCAAATCGTCACGAGTGGACCGACGTCAAAAGATCCGGCGATCCGTAATGCCTTGATCGCAGCAATCATCTCTGCCCAGCGCTCGATTTGGATTGCGACACCCTATTTAATTCCGGACAATGAAACGATGACATTGCTCCGCCTTGCGGCACGGGCCGGGCTCGACGTCCGGATTTTGACGCCGGGACGAGGGGACAGCTTCACGTCGTATTACGGGACACGGTCTTATTTCGGACCATTGCTCAAAGACGGAGTGAAAATTTATACGTATAACCGTCACTTCATCCATGCGAAAATCGTGTTGATTGATGGCAAGATCGGCGTCGTCGGGACGGCGAACATGGATATTCGCAGTTTCGTCCTCAACTACGAAATCATGGCGTTTCTCTATGATACGGAAAGTGCATCGAAGCTTGAGCGGGACTTCATCGATGACTTCGAAGTTTCGATTCAGTTGTCGTCCAATGATTATGTCAAGCGGTCACTTCGTTTCCGTCTATTCGAATCATTCTCGCGGCTGATTTCACCTTTATTATAAGAAGTAGAGTCCGTAGTTCCGTCGATAATGCATTGGCGGGACTACTTTTTTTGAATAATGGATTAGTTGGAACTTGAAACGGGAACAAACAGTTTTATACACTTAGGGTGTACATCGGTTGCACTACTTACTTTTTGGAAGGAAGTGAAAAGGACGATTTCGTCCTGATCCCGTATGCGAACAATTGACGAATCCCATTTCTATACGCGAGACATGAAACCACTGGCACGACCGGAAGCGATCATTCAAGGTGATCATTACCGCTTCACGATTTTGACGAGTCGGATGATTCGGATGGAGTATGCGGAGGATGGTCGCTTTGAGGACCGGCCGACGCAAACGGTCTGGAATCGCGATTTTCCTGTTCCGTCATTCCGAATTGTCGAAGACGATACGGAATTGCAAATCATCACGGAACATGTGCACCTCCACTATACGAAAGGTCCGTTCGCTGAGAACACGTTATATGTCGACGTGCTCGGGAACTTCAGTACGTACTACAGCCGCTATACATTCGGCGGACCGCTCCGGACGCTTAAAGGGACGGCGCGGACACTCGACCATGCGGACGGGGAGATTCCGCTTGAAGAAGGAATCATCTCCCGCCAAGGGTACGCGGCGATTGACGACTCGGCTTCGTTCGTCCTGACAGAAGATCATTTCGTCGAACCGCGTCAAGCCGGGGCAAAAGATATTTATTACTTCGGTTATGGTCATGACTATAAACAAGCGTTGAAGGACTTCTATCATTTAACAGGACCGACGCCGATGTTGCCGCGTCAAGTTCTCGGAAACTGGTGGAGCCGTTACTGGCGCTATAACGAAAAAGAATACAAAGACTTGATGACACGTTTCAAAAAAGAGGACGTCCCGTTTTCCGTCAGCGTCATCGACATGGATTGGCACGTGACCGACATTCCGGAAAAATACGGGAGCGGTTGGACCGGCTATACGTGGAACCGCGACTTGTTCCCCGATCCGCGAGGCTTCCTGAAATGGTTGAAGGATGATGACCGGATGGTGACACTCAATTTACACCCGGCAGACGGTGTTCGCGGTTTTGAAGAGGCTTATGAAGCGATGGCAGTCGCGATGGGACTTGATCCGGATACGGAAGACCGAATTCCGTTCGATTTTTCGGACAAGACGTTCATCGAAAACTACTTCACGAAACTGCATCACCCGCATGAGGCGGACGGCGTCGACTTTTGGTGGATCGATTGGCAACAGGGAGCAAACTCGAAGATTAAAGGGCTCGACCCGCTCTGGATGCTCAATCATTACCATGCGCTTGATATCGCCCGTGACGGCAATCGTCCGTTAATCTTCTCACGCTACGCAGGACCCGGCAGTCACCGTTATCCAGTTGGTTTCTCTGGTGATACGATCATCTCCTGGGCATCACTCAAGTTCCAGCCGTACTTCACGGCGACGGCGTCGAACATCGGTTACGGCTGGTGGAGTCACGATATCGGCGGACACCAGCGCGGTGAAAAAGATGATGAATTATCGACGCGCTGGCTCCAATATGGCGTCTTCAGTCCGATCATGCGTTTGCACAGTACGATGAGCATCTTTAACGGGAAGGAACCGTGGCGGTATTCGGTCGAGGCGGAACAAGTCATGAAACGGTATTTACGGTTGCGTCATCAACTCGTCCCGTATATCTACACGATGAATGCCCGCAATCATTTTGACGGATTGCCGCTCGTCTCACCGATGTATTATGAGCATCCGGAAGACGAACTTGCTTATGCCGTCCCGAACCAGTATTATTTCGGAACGGAAATGATGGTCGCACCGATCGTCGAACCGATGAATCAGAAATTACACGTCGCGGCGACGACGGCGTGGTTGCCGGACGGGGAATGGTTCGATTTCTTCTCCGGTCACCGTTATACAGGCGGGAAACAAATGCGTCTGTTCCGAAAGCTTGATGAACAGGCGGTTCTCGCGAAAGCAGGCGCGATCATTCCACTCGGTCGACACGTCGAGCACTCGAACGCCTTGCATAATCCGGAACATCTCGATGTCCACGTATTCCCTGGCGCCTCGAACCAATTTACGCTGTTTGAGGATGACAGTGTCGGTGTCGCCCACCGGGACGGGGAAAATGTCGAGACATCGTTCGAACTTGACTGGGTCGCCCGGACGATGACGATCGCAGCACCAATCGGAAAACAGGAACTGTTGCCTGAAAAACGGGTCATCACCGTGATTTTACGTGGTGTCAACGAAGGGTATGTCGTCCGTGACGGGGAAACGTTACCGGGCGAATATGATCCGAAAAAACAATCGTTGACGGTGTCGCTCGGTGAAGTGACAGAAACGGTCACGTTATCGCTCCAAGTCGAAATGTCAACGAACGATAACCGGATGGAACGCTTATATGAGTTCCTCGATCAGGCGGAAATCGGCTATGACTTGAAGGACCGTCTCTATCGTCTGTTGACGCAGCGTCTTGAGCCGATCAACTTGATGCATCAGCTCCAGGCACTGGATCTTGAAAAGGATCTCGTCGACTGTTTACTTGAATTGATGCTGTACTGACGCGAAAATCAACGGCAGGGTGAGTAGTATTCACATCATCGTAGCAACTTTTCTCAAGTGAGTCATAAGCCTGTATGTATGGATTTTTCGAAATCCGTGCATACAGGCTTTTTTTGTCTTGGTTGGGGCGGTGTCTCACTTTATAATGGCTATAGTAGCTAATACGACCTGCTCTTTAAAATGTTATAGCCATAAATAAGTTTGATTTAAATCATTATAATGGTTAAATACATTTAAATGGGTTAAGGTTAAAAAAACATCTTAAAGGAGACATGATCATGTTAAATTCAGATTTAGATATTCGTTTAGAACCGCGCATTCAAGAATTATATCGATTACATAAGGAACGCTCTGCACATATCGACTGGAGCTATCACGAATTCATTCCTTGGGACAAGGCGATGTCATTTAAACGGGTTCCTTGGGAGGAAAGTCAAGTCACGCTTCCGGAAGGTGTCATCGTTGCGGTGGAAACGGCCTTACTGACAGAAGTGAATTTACCTTGGTACACGTCGCATTTGGATTACACCTTTAAAAACTCGATGGAGGTCATCAATGATTTCGTCCGTACGTGGACGGCGGAGGAAGATCAGCATTCGAGCTTACTCGAAACGTATTTACTCGTGACACGAAACGTCAACCCGACCCGGTTGCATCAATTAAGAAGACGCGTCGTTGAAAGTGGTTGGTTCCCGGACTTTACGAATCCTTTAGCGACAATGGCGTATACGTCATTGCAGGAACTTGCGACGCTCGTTTTCTATAACAACGTCGCAAGAGTGGCAGGGCCGCATGACAAAGACTTGGCGACGCTGCTTCGCCGTTTGGCGAAAGACGAAGCCCTTCATTATGCGTTCTATCGCGACACGGTGAAAGCGCACCTGGAACTCGATCCGAACTTCATCGTGTTCTTTGAAGATGTCATCATTAACTTCTCGATGCCAGGTGCCGTCATGCCGGACTTTACCGAGCGTATGAAAACCATCGCCGTCGATACGAATTACGGACCACTCCAATACTTCGACCAAGTATTAGATGTCGTCGTGAAATACTGGGATATCGAGAACTTGGAACCGACGAGTGAAGAGGCCAAACAATCTCAGGCGAACATCATGAAATATCATGGACGTCTAAAACGAATCAAAGAACGCCAATTAGGAAAAAGTAAGCAAGATGTCTGAAAAGGGGAGCGGAATGAACATGACGTGCGAAATATGTGGAAAAGAAACGAATAACCAAGTCAGTTATCTGGAACTGGAGACGTGGGAATTTAAATCTTTGAAGACAGATGAAAAAGACTTTCATGCGGTTTGTTACAGCTGTTTTGATAAGCATACGAACCAGTTCATCGATCAAGAAATGGATCTTGAATTGAGAAAAAAACGTTCGCAGATGGTGAATAAAGAAGTCGAAGCAGAAATCGAAGCTATTCTTGAAGTCGAAGTCGAAAAGTGATTCGAACCGCTTTACCGATGAGACAAGACAGCATCCAGACGTAAATGCTTGAATCGTCCTAAAAAAAGGTGTTCTCCCGTGTGTATGATTCGGGAAGAACACCTTTTTGTTGACGTATTATTTACGCCGCAGTTTTTTCGCTTTTTGTTGCATCTCACGATACGTAATCATCGGACTGTCGTCGACGGTCAGACGCAAGTGGTTCGGTTCGCCTTTAGACGTGATGCCGGAGCAGTATAATATGTCGGCATATTCGTTGAATAAATCTTCGAATGCAGGCAAGTGGTGCATCAAGCGACCGGGGGAGCCCCATCCGCATAAGACAACACCATTTTTGGCGCGGACTTGCTGTAACGTCTGTTCGACGAATTGGTAGTTGATTTCGTCATAGCTCGCCTGGGCGAACGGTAAATCTTCACTGACGAGTAAATCAGGCATCAAGCTGATGATATCGTATTGTTTGACGGGAGCACTGACGTGTTTCTTCATCAAGTTATACGCCCGTTGTGTCGTCGTCCCGGACAAGAAGGCGTCCGTCGTCCGCGGTGTATAAATCATCGCGGCGACGTGCGTTCCTTCCTCGATGTCGTCGAAGATGTAGCTTCGCAAATAACGTTTCGTCTTGTCTGCATCAAATGTCGTCTTGACGCGGATTGACGATTCCTCGATCTGAAGTGATGAAAGATCGGGTTGTGTCATGGTGGTGCCTCCTTTAATTGAGTAAACGTGAGCTGACGCGAAGAAGTAGGGCGAGTGTCTTTTGTTTGAAGTCGAGGTCGTTCGCATCAATCGTCTCGACTTGCTGTTGGTAGTTATCATATTGTGCGAGGACGTCGACGACATATTGTTCACTGCGATTGTATTCAAACAGTGCGGACTCGAGCGTCTGGCGTTCAGATGTTTTCGTGACGTCATGCTGGTTGAGGTACTTTGCTGCCGTATGGGCGCTATCCGTCAGGTTCGTCGGATCGGCTTTGCCGTCCTGGTCAGCATCGACCCCAAGACCGCCATACTTTTCAATTGCTTCCGGATCCGTCAAATCAATCCCGTCGTGCTCGATGTCACCAAGCGACGTACCACCTTCATATCCCCAACCGACCCATGTTTTCGGCATGAATTGGAATGGACCGATGGCGCCGACGGACGACTGCATCGCGGAAGAGTTCGAAAAAATCGTCTCGACCCGATGGATTGCTGCTAACAGCTTCCAATCGATTTCATAACGGTCACCGGCTTGTTCGTAGATGTCGATGTTCTCGGCAGGGACGCCGTATTGCCCGTAATAGGTACGATACAATTCATTTTGGACACGTTCCCGATTCTGCCAGTAGACGAAGCTGCCGGCGATGAGGACGAACAGTACGAACAAGATGCTAACTCGTAAAAACTTTCGCATAATGTTCTCTCCTCTTTCGATGATTCCACTGAATGGTATCACATTTTCAAGGGGGCTAGTAGCTATTTCTTTGCTAGGCGGTTGGTGGTAAAGGATTTAGCCGTTTTTGTGCCAATTTGTGTCCATTCGGTTAAAAAAAGCAAGACGCGGGGAATGTTGTTAATTACTGACATCGTCAACAGCGGAAAAGTTTGTTAGACTAAACGTCAGACGCAGACATCGTTCAGTTTCATTAGTTTGTCACTTGCACGAAAGGTCAATCGGCTTGTAGAATAAGAGAGTAAACGCTTACACATCAAAGGAGATGGACGAAACCATGCGAACGATCACTTCCACTGGCGAACGAAAGAAAACGAGTTGGATTTTGAACATCGGTAGTCAGCCTAAGTTAAAGACGGACGGAGTGATTGAAACGTCGATGGATCATGAGCGACGCATCCTCTTTCAGCAATGGTCGATTCCGACGACGGAGACGTTAATTTTTCGGTTTAAGCAACAATTCCCGAACCATCTCTGCGAGAACGGGTATGATGTGTATGGAGCGGCTGCTTTTGATGAGCAGGTCGTAGAACTGATTTCGAATTGGTTCATCGAACTCGTCACGGTCTTGACGGCGATTCAACGGACAAAAGGGATTCATCATGTTCATATTAAAGGCGGCGTCGCGAAACGTACGGACTTTTTACCGACGATTCGCAGAACGTGTCGGGCCCTCGAGTCGACGCTCGACATCACTTAATTTCAAAATGCCGCTACCTCGAAGCAAGCGTTCGACGGTAGCGGCATTTTTTTGTTTCGGAAAATCGGTTTCATTTAATAGGTATTTCGTGCGTGAGAGTCGAAAGAAGTTACGTACGCGAATCGAGATTCTTCTCGACGGAGCGGCAGGCACGGAGTAACGCGTCCTTGAAGAAGCGATCTTCCTGTGAAGCCAGTTGGCGTGTCGCATCTTCGTCGCCACGCAGTGACTTGCCGAGCATTTGGATGACCTTGACCCAGCGGCGGACATGGTCGAGTTGTGGACGGCCCATTGCGACATAGACTGTGAACCAGTCATTTTGATCGCGGCGGATCATCCGTTGGAATAAGGATTTCGCTAAATCGATTTCTTCCGTCGAAGGCAGTTCGTTCGTTTCGAAAAACTGACGTAAGCCCCGGATGGCCGTCACATATGCCGCGAGGACTTCAGCCGACGGTTGGTGTTTTCCGTAGTCGGAAGTCGACAAGTGGATCAAGGCCGGTTTTTTCTCGATGCCCGTCACCCAAGCTGCTATCGTTTTACTGCCTTTGAGCGCTTGACGGTTCGCGACGGGAAGTTTTGCCGTGACTTGTCCGACTTTCCCGATGACGGTCACTTTACTGTTGCGTTCCTGAATCTCCGTGACCTTCATCTCGACGGTGTCACCCATCTCGAACGGGATTGCTTTCGGTTGGAGCTTCTCACCGGCAGAGAGGGGTGAGCGTTTACGAATCATCCGTAACGCTTCTTGCTCCATCCGGTCGTCGAGCGACCATAAGTGTTCCGGAGGGACGTTACGGAAACGGCGGCGCCGCACCTTGATATATTGATCAAGCGACTCCGCTGCTTGTTGACGGGTCGCGTCACCGGTCGCGACCGGTCCGATGATGTCTCGGAGCGTGATCGACTCGAGTCGTTCCATAATTCCTTCGAATGGAATCAGTTCCATTACATAGAGACTACAGACGACGAGTTCGCATTCGCGAGGGGTAAGAGGGCGTTTGGCCATAAATTGACTTCCTTTCCAGCTGGTTGATAACACTAGTATACCAAAAAAAAGTCATCATCACCTCAATCGGTGATGATGACAACTGGTACGTGTTAGAGGACGTAGGCGGATTCCGAGCTGTTTTGCAGTTCGGCTTCACGCAGTTTGATGATGCCGTTATAAAACGGGTCGTGTGCGACCATCAAGTTGCCGAGGGCTTTGACCTCAGCGACCGTCGTGTCTGCTTTCGCACCGGATAACCGAAGGCGAAACGGTTTGTTCGTCGATGTGTCGAACGTCAATAAAATGGTATGTTCCATGAGAATCCTCCTTTAAGATTAGGCGTTGAGTAGAGCGTAGTCACGACTGATTTCACTGTGTGTGTATGTTCCTGTGATCATTGCGCCGATGGCTTGACCGATTGCAGCGACAGCTTCAGGTGCTAAGTCTGGACGGAGTCCGTTGAAGCGACGACGGGCGATGAGGGCATCTCCGTTCGGTGAAACTTTATCCGCTCGTTCGAAGACGACGACGAGACTCGTTTTGATTTCTTCCGCTTGTGTCATGTGTATCACCTCCTTCGCCCCTATTAACAGGATGCGAAGAGATATTGTTCGAAAGGAAGTGAAAAAAAGGATGATTTGGTTTCGATTTTTACGAAAGATGTCCTTTTTAAAGATGCGGACGTTAGGCTATGCGTCGTTTTTCTTTGTATTCGGCGTCGCCTTACTGATGTATCTCGTCGAACCGGAGACATTCGGCTCGTATTTCCGTGCTGTCTACTGGACGATGACGACCGTCGTCACGGTCGGATACGGTGATTTCTTCCCGAATACGGATTTCGGGCGGATGATGACGATTTTTGTGTTCATTTTCGGGATTGGGATCGTCGGGAGTTTGATTTCGAAGCTCGTCGACGGAGTCCAAGTGATCCGTGATCAAAAAGAGAGAGGGTTGTTGCAAGTGAAAGAGTCAGGCCATACGATTGTCTTCGGCTACAGCCGCCGGTCGAAACATGTCATCGAAGAACTGCTCGAAACGACAGATGTCATCCTCGTCGATGATTTGGAGCGGGAACCGTTCAGTCATGAACGGTTCCACTATGTCAACGGGGACCCGGCACTCGCTTCGACGTTACAACGGGCGAACGTCAAACAGGCAGCGCGTGCAATCGTCCTCGCTGATCATTCAATGCCACCGGCGCTGGCGGACGGTCGGACGCTGCTGATTGCTTCGAGTATCGAACGCGCGAATTCAGACATCTATACAATCGTCGAGATGATGCTCGAAGAACATCTCGACAGCTTTGAACAAATCAAGGTCGACGAAGTCATTCTCGGGGACGAAACGATTTCCCGGATGGCGATTCTCGCTTCCCACCACCCGGGCGTGACGAAAGTCGTGACGAACTTATTGACGAAACACGGGGACGGGATGTTCTCGATTCCGGTGCGGCCGGAGTGGACGACGTACCGGGAAGCGTTCCATGCGATGCTCGAAGAAGGCGTGACGATTTTGTCCGACGGAAAACGACTCGACCTGAACCGCCGGCTCGACGAAACGATTCCGCCCGGCTCATTGTTGATCGTATTATGTGGAGAAGAAACAGCTAAACGGATTGGTGCTTTTTAAAAAAGAAGATTACGTTTATTTCTTTTCGGGTATAGTAAATAAATTTACTATGTAGAGGAGAACTTATTATGACGAACGAACAACCAGAATGGATTCAGGAATTATTTGAGACTGTCGATCAAGGAGATTTGAAAGATGTCCCGAAATTACTTTATATGGCGCTAACATTAGAACCAAGTTATTTCACGAAAGCAGTCAGCCGACTCAACCAGCGGCTGGAAGTCGAAACGCTTCAGGACGTATCCGAGCTGTTGACGGTGTATCGTCAATTCTTCATCTCGGCGAACCCGTCGGAAGAATATTGGACGATCGCCTGGAATGAATTGATTCAAACGATGCACCACTTCATCGACCGGACGGAAGCACAACAACTCTTTAAAGAGCACGTCGATTTAATCGACTGGTGGTCAAGTGAATCGTTGTTATCGTTACCGAGCTGGTTGACGGTCCTCGATTTAGCGGAACGTATTGATGCGCTCGACCAATTCAGCAGCTACTTGCCGGACATCTTTGAAAGTTACGCTCTTGAGACTGCGAAAGATGAGCCGTTTGCGCGGCTTGCCTGGTATGCCCTCGCAAGTCAACAACAAGCGTTGCTTGAGCCACACCGGGCGCGAATCGCCGAGTCGGAAGCGACTGAAATCCGCTCGCTCCAAAAGTCTGATTTACTCGATCAAATTGATACGACGCGCGTCCATGTGTTAAAGTCGAAGAACAACGAACCGATTGAATTGATGTTTGATCGAAAATGGACATTATAAAATAATGAACAGCAAGTCACATCGAGAAACTACACGAATTTAATCCAAGGGGTGTAGTGATGATACACGTCAATGTACCGAGCGGTGACTACATCGTTCTAGTTGAAATCAATCGCGAAGTATTACTTTGTCAGACGTTAGAAGACGCGGATCAAGCTCAGCGCGACCGCTATGAACTGGTCGGGAGAATGAGTGAACGCCTTCCGGCAGAAGTAATCGGTCCCTCGATTGCGGATTTCGTCAGATTTTCAACGGGTTTCATTGGCGAATCTGTAATATGGCACGAGGACGAAGAAGCGTTTTTTTGTCAGCAGTTTGAGACATTTGACGGTTCTCCGCTCGGAGAAGACTTGACGGGGATTGACGCCGCGCGCTGGCGCGTCGTCCTGGCACGGTACTATGCGTATGTCACGATTGGGAAAATCACTTCATTTGAAGTCAGCGAAGAATCAGGTGGCACTGTTCCTTTTTAAGTCCGTTGAATCAGCAAATCAATCAAATCGGCGTGTGTTAACAGAAGGGCAGGGTCTATATGAAAAAGCAACTTGTATCACTCACTGTCGCGCTTGCGGTCGGTCTACCGACGACGGCATTCGCTAGTTCCCAATATGTCCAGTACGATCCGACGTTCACTGACCAACAAAAACAAACCTGGTTAAAAGACCAGGGCCTAAAAGAAGTACGTCCGCTGAAACAGGACGGATTTTCGCTCGTCGAGCCACTCGCACATCTTGATGAGGATGAAATTGAGACAGATTTAATTCCAGTAACAGAGGTCGAAAAGGCCGTTGATTCCGCACAACTGCAACAAACATATCTTGATCAATCTAGAGTCCCTACTTACTGGAAGTACAGTCATGGGAAATCAGATATCCGCGTTGCGATCATTGATGACGCGATCGATACGAAACACTCGGAATTCAAGAACGTCATCTATAAGACGACGACGATTTCCGGAATCCGTAAACCGGATGACCACGGGACGCATGTCGCCGGTATCGTCGCAGCTGCAGAAGACGGAAAAGGCATCGTCGGTGTCGCTTCCGGCGTCAAGTTGATTGGCGCGGATGTTTTTGACGGCGATTTCGCCAGTTCGATTGATATCGGTGACGGGATTTTGTACGCAATCGCGCAAGGCGCAGACGTCATCAATCTGTCTCTCGGTCAATACGAATTCGATCCATATATGGAAGCAGCGCTGAAAAAAGCAGAAGCGAAAAATATTATTGTTGTTGGTGCAGCTGGAAACGATGGACGCAATAAATTACTTTTCCCGGCATCAATGACCTCTGTAATATCAGTTGGATCGGTTGGGGCGCTTGGTCGAGCGTCATCGTTCTCGAACTACGGACGTGGACTGAACATCATGGCACCGGGGGAAGGGGTCTACTCGACAATCGTCGGGAATAAATATGGCTACCTTGATGGGACATCGATGGCGACGCCGATCGTCAGTGGCGTCATAGCGCTCGCAAAATCAAAAAATCCATTTGTTTCAAATAATGCACTTCGGAACAAACTTTATGCAGCGGCAACCAAAAAATCAGGGGATACGTCACTTCATTACGGGAATGGCCGGTTGAATGCAGGTGTTTTGGCAAAAATCCCTGCTCCTATTTCAAAAATTTCAATACCGTCTGTCGTGAAGCCTAATCAAACATTTTCTTTTTATTTTAATGAATATTCAAATGCAAAAACCAGAACGCGTTTATATAAAAATGGCACTGTAGTTAAAACGTTTACCGATAAAAAATTACTGAATGGTTTGTATAAGTTTTCCTACAAGCTAAAGGACAAAGGGACGTATAAACTCGTCTTCACGACGTCTGCCGGCCGCCATACACGAACGGTCGAACGTGTCCTGACGGTCAAATAATCAAATAAAAAAGCCAATTCCTCATGTGAGGAACTGGCTCGAAGAAAAGACTCAAAGATCTTGCTTTGGGTCTTTTCCTTTTTTATAAACGGGAGTCGGCACGGTGAGCGTCTCACCTGTCCACTCGATTTTCGCTTCCATTTTATACCCGGTATCATCCTCATGGACAAACGAGAGGCGTCCCGAATCAATTAGTTGATACAAACCGAATTCAACCTGTTCCGCCCATGAGCGTAATGTCATCGCTTCATCATAGAGTGGAATTTGTTGCGGGAATCGTTCGTTCATCAAAAGAATATCGTGTTGGTCGAAATGATAGCTTCGTTTTGATAGCGCATCCGGCTGTTTCACATTAAATGGTTCGAATGCGTGGATGAGTTCTCCTTTACGATAAAAGGCAAAGATGCCGTTGCGGAGATGCAGCGCCTTGATTTCATCGATTTCGATCAAGAACGTCAGCTTCCGGACGGTACGCTGGTTCGTACCAGAGCGTCGTTTTTTCATAGTACATGCCCCCTTCTGAACCATTGTACTATACCGCGAAATCACGTGAAAACGCAACTTTTTCGATTGTCCTTTTTGAAAATAAACCTTGCGGGAAACAGGGGAGTGCGCTACACTGTTAAGCAGTGACTATGTTGGTTCGGACAATTGCGGGGCACTCCGGTGCTTTGAGGAAAGTCCATGCTCGCACAACCTGCGATGGTTGTAGTGATCGTGCTACACGAAAAGATAAGTGTAGGCAGCGTCGTGCTGACGGCAGAAGGAACGCCTAAGTCTTCGGATACGGCCGAAACTTCTTGAAGGTGCCACAGTGACGGAGCCTTACTGGAAACAGTAAGGGTGGAACGAGGTAAACCCCACGAGCGAGAAACCCAAATTTGGTAGGGGAATTTCCGGAGCGGAACTGAACGCGAAGGAGAGCGTATGTAAATACGGAGATAGATGATTGTCGCCCACGTGTGAGGGTCAAACCGTTTGCAACACTAGGGAACAGAACATGGCTTACAGGACCACATAGGCTGTTATTTTTACTTTGAACGAGAGTCCAGGTCCAACTGGGCTCTTTTTTTATTGAGTTGAACTTGGAAATTTTAAAAACAGGTAGGAGCGTGAACAATCATGGCAAAACGTTTAGTCATCGCGACGGCGGCAATGGGCATCGAGGCATTGGTCGCAAAAGAAGTCCGCGATTTAGGATATGAGTGTACGGTCGAGGACGGAAAAGTATACATCGACTGTGAGATGGAGGACATTCCCCGTCTCAACCTCTGGTTACGGACAGCGGATCGTGTCAAACTCGTCGTTGCGGAATTTAAGGCGACATCATTCGAAAAATTATTTGATCAAGTCAAGGACCTGCCGTGGAGCGAGTTGCTCCCGTGGGAAGCGAACTACGTCGTCAACGGCCGCTCGGTCAAATCGAAGTTGTTCTCGATTCGTGACTGCCAGAAAATCACAGAAAAAGCGATCGTCTCGCACATGCAGGAAGCGTACAACAAAGGCGACGAGTGGCTGCCGAAAACGGGAGCGAGCTTCCCGATTGAAGTTGCGCTCTTAAAAGACATCGCGACGCTGACGATCGATACGTCAGGCGATGCTCTCCATAAACGCGGCTACCGCGAGTTCCACTCGGCGGCACCACTGAAAGAGACGATGGCAGCGGCAATGCTGATGTTGACGAACTGGAAGCCGGACATGCCGCTCTATGACGTCTTTACGGGATCAGGAACGCTTGCCATCGAAGCGGCAATGATCGGACGCAATATCGCACCCGGGATCAACCGTGAGTTCGTCTCGCAGGAATGGGCAGCGATTCCGAAAAAAGCCTGGTTCGACGCGATCAAGGAAGCAAACGAAAAAGCCGAGTGGGACAAACCGCTCAAAATCTATGCCAACGATACGGATCCGGAGATGGTCAAGCTGGCGAAACAAAACGCTGAGCTCGCTGACGTCCGTGACGCAATCAACGTCATGCAACGCGACGCCGCTGACTTCAAGCCGAAGGAAGACTTTGGTGTCATCATCGGGAACCCGCCGTACGGGGAACGTTTGGAAGATGCTCGTGAAGTCCATCAGCTGTACCGGAAGATCGGCAATGCGTTCCGTGAATTCCCGTACTATAGTGTCTACATGATCACGTCGTACGTCGAGTTCGAAAAAGCATTCGGTCGTCCGGCGACGAAACGCCGTAAGCTCTATAACGGGAACATTGAAGTTCAGTTTTATCAATACTACGGATTGCGTCGGAAACGTCCGCAAGCGTAACTTGAAGAAACCGCTCATATGAATGGGCGGTTTCTTTGTGTCTCCTGAATGATAACAGTAATGTCGTTTTAATTAATTTAAAACTTTAAGATATGAAAATCTCTGTATATCATCATTAAACTTTCTTTTTGAATCTGTTTCTTGTATTTGAATATACCAACGCCAAAATAATGAGAGTTGAAAGTAAAATAACGCCAATAACAAATAAAAATTGCTTTTTTAATATCTCACTCAGTGCAAATAATAATAAACTGAAGCTAATACCAAACATAACTTTCCCCATGAATTTACACAAGGCTACTTCATCATATTTGGACTTTTCACTGTCAGACATTGTATTATAACCTGCAAGTAATGATGCTCCTTTTCCTTTTGATAGGAAGATAGCGAAAATTAAAAAAGGAACCAGGAGAATAAGATTAACAATTGCTCCATTCACAATAAATACCTCCTTTATATATTTTTAGTATATACACTGTAAGGAAGAGTTGCTAAATGAAGAGTATAGTCAAGTTAATTAAATTTCCAAAAGGTTTAGGGTAAGCGATTGGAAAATACGAAAAAGAGAATTAAATTTTCTTTTTTGCCAGAGGAGTTTATGAAGTGATGCGAAAAAAATTGAGTTAAAAGCATATTCGTATCACGATTGAAGTCACGAGTGGTCTCGACCATCTCATAAGTTTCTTTTTTATTCAAAATAATTATTCTTGACACAATTTGTTAATTTACAATAGACAGCATTAAGTAATAATTAAAGCCGTCAAATCGACGGCTGAGATGTTACCATTCAAATCCTTCTTCACTGTAAGATCCATCCGAATTGAAGAAGCGTTCTTCTGCTTTACCGCTTGATGTATTCGTATAGATGACGTATACATCAAGTTGATCGTACTTATCCGCCATTTTTTTAGCAGCTTTACGAGCATTGGCCTCATTCGTAAACGTTTCCGTCATAGTTGCTTTTTGATGGTTCTCTACACCATGTTCCTCATAACCTTCTACTGACCAGACTTTTTTTGATGACATAATAACCAACATCCTTTCATTGCAGAGCGAGTTGTGTAATGCTTTGCTGTTTATCATTATGCTTGGTTTCATTAAAGTTAGTCAAATCATCATCCTTGCTTGTATAGAGAATAGCATCCAGTAGGGACTTCAGATTGAAGACGAAAAACGATTGTTCTCTTACACGAGAAGAATCGTTTTTTAGCTTTGCTTAATTTAGGTGCTCGCTTACATTTTTGTAATCATCAGAAATATCAAATCATACTTCGTTTTAATATGGTAAATTATTGATGTTGGCAAATGGTTGAAGAAACCTGCCTGGATGTATGAAAAGGCGTTTGACTGTTGAAGATTTTAAAATATGCTCGACTAAGGGAGGACGAAGAATGGATTTTCTATGGATGGGTTTACTTTATGCAGGCATACTCGGAGTGCAGTATGTATTATCGAGTCAAAAGAATGTGTACTTAGGGGCAGTTGTTCCGTTGCTTTTTGTAGCGGGAATGACTTGGCGGTATGTTAACGTCGAGTCGGTTAGTACAATGCAATACTTGCTAATCACAGGGTTTGGTTTGCTTTGTTTGGTAGCCGAGTGGGGGAAAGGCCGAGAGGTGTTTCGGACAAATCAAGAAAAAGAATGGAATCGTATGAGAATACAAGATTTCAAGTGAGAAGCTGTCCCGATATGTGCCTTAAAAAAATCGCTCGATTTGAGCGTTTTTTTTATTGTATTATCCAATCATGATAAACACACCTACGACAAAGAAAATCAAATATCCTGATAACAGGAACAAGGCGATGAATTTACCTACTCCTCTTGTACTGAAAAGAGCAGTCACAAGTGCTGATGTTAAACCGATAATTAGAATGTTGGTTCCCCAAAATCCGTTAACATCTAATAAAAACAGTTGAGCAAAACTGACAATGATAAGTGCAACGGATATCCAACCAAGGTGTTTTTTCACGTATTGTCCTCCTAAGAAAGTAAATCAGTTACTTTTTATATTGGTTACAGCGAAGTAAAATATTCGCACGCTTTCTTCAGGTGCAACACAAGCCGCAATTACAACCGGAAAGCATCCTCAGTTGTTGATGATAAAGTAAAATCGTGCTCTGCACTTAGAAGAAGCTATTTACTTATCTATATTACCATATAATGTAATTAAATAAATAAAATTTTTATTTTTAAAGATTTGTATTTCAGTCATTACTTGTAAATGAAAGGAAATACTTAATTAATTGCCGAAAAGAATAACAATAGGAAACACAACAAGGAGAGGGGGAATCGTGTCATGTGGTTACTGTTTGGGATACTCGCCATCTTCGCGACGGCGGTGAATCTGATTTTGTACTTCATCGGCAAGGACTATAAGCTGGCAATGGCTGCCGGGTTATCGCTGACGACGCTCACGCTGTGCGCAGAATACAGTCAAATTGCGAGCTGGGTCGAAGCCGAGGACTGGGCGGCGCTCGCGGACGTTGTTCCCGGAATGGAACGCGCCTGGTGGTTCTTAACGATTATGTCGATTGGACTGAATCTGACACCACTGTTACTCGAATACAGAAAAAACCGATCTTGATTAACGCATAAATTCATTTTGAACAGGAGGTCGCTTGCAATGACCTATACCTATGCACCACTGACGCAACGTCAGGCGGAACAGATTGCGTATGACTGGAAATACGAGGGTGACTTTGCGTTCTACGATATGCCGAATGACCAAGAGGATTTGGAGGGATTTTTGGATCCGGACAAACGGACGGAACATTACTATGCGGTGATGGACGGTACGCAACTGTTCGGATTTTTTGTGTTTGAACCCGGACAGGACAGCCTTGAATTGGCGTTAGGGATGCGGCCTGATTTGACGGGACGAGGAAACGGAACGGCCTTTTTGGAATCCGGTCTTGCCTTTGCAATCAAGCAGTATCAACCACGTCACATTGAATTAGCCGTCGCAACGTTTAACGAACGGGCAATCCGGCTGTACACTAAAAGCGGTTTTGAACCGGTCGAGCAGTTTCAGCAGGCAACAAACGGCGGAAGCTATGAATTCGTCAAAATGCGTCTGCATACAGGAGGGATGGAATGAACATCGAACAGCAGTTATTTGAGGCAGCAAAAGAATTAATCGAAACGAGATATCCGAACGGATGGGGCGGAGCGGCAGCGATGGCGACCGATGACGGACGGATCTTGACGAGTGTCGCACCCGACGTCGTCAATGCGTCGACCGAATTGTGTATCGAGACCGGTGCCATCCTCGAAGCACACAAGTTAAACTGTCGGATCACACATACGATTTGTGTCGTACGGGACGATGAACAGGCACCTTTCAAGATTTTGAGTCCATGTGGTGTCTGCCAGGAGCGTCTGTTTTACTTTGGTGCGGACGTTAAAGCTGCCGTCACGAATCCCGAGCAAGCACTAGTCTATAAAGCACTCCATGAGTTGCAGCCGTACCATTGGTTAAAAGCGTATCAATAGGTAATATACGTGTTATTACAAAAAGATGAGCGTACATGAGTTTCATGTGTACGCTCATCTTGATTTTTTGGGTTGATACAAAAGATTATTTCAATCTAGCACGAACCGAAAGTTTCTTTTGTGATAAAGTCTTTCGGACATAAGTTCCTGCACCTAACGCAACAGCGGCACCGATACAGCTCGACAAGCAACCGAGTATTAAGTACATCGATGGATCTGATTCACCAATCAGGACGGAGGCGATACCTCCGATCGCTGGAAACAGCGCTACCATGTAGCCGCTTTTGGCACCACCGATTTTCTCGACCAGCTTTAAGTAAAAGAGCCACGCTCCAAACGAAGCAAGCAGCGTGAGGTAGAGAAGGGCAGATAAGTAAGAAATAGAGGACGGTAGACGGATGTCTTGCCCCTGCAATACGACGACTGTGCCGAGAAGCACACCACCTGCGATAAATCCGATTGCATTCGCATAAATCGGATCAACTTGTTTCTTCGCGTTCCGTGCTGAACTGGCGTCGCCGATTGCTGTAATGGCAGTACCGAGCAGGGCAAGCACGATTCCTTTTACATCATTCGGATGTATGTCGTGTAGAGTCGGGTAGAGTAAAATCAAAACGCCTAGCACACCTAATATGCCCCCCATCAGGATGCGGATATGTAAATGTTCTTTTAAAAAGATTCGTAAAGCAACGGGCGTGAAGATGACTTTCAATGAAAAAATCAACGTGACGATTGCAGCTGAACTGAACATGGTCGCGTAATAGAGACACAGATAGCTGAGTGCGAAGTTACAAATACCAAACACCAGGAGATACGGAAGATCCTCTTTCGAAGGTTTTCCTTTTGGCTTCATGATCCAGACCAGACTACTAAACAAAATCGCTGTCAGGAATAAGCGATAGGTCAACGATAACTCTAAGCTGACCGGCGTACCTTGAATCTTGACGGCAATGAAATTAAGCCCCCAGATCAATAAACAAAAGATGTACATAAAAATCGTCATCGGTATTTTCCACTCCTAGATCAAGACAATCAGCGAAAATCCAATCAGGATGTTGATGAAATTGAGGACATCCGTTGTTTTGGTATAAATTGATCTTCCCGTTTTCTTTGCATTGTCATTGAGAACCATCAAAATGACAGCAAACAGCGTCGTCAAACCGAGCGGGGCGTTGAGAAAACTGTCGGAATACGTGAATGAATTAATTACGAGGTAAAGACTGTTCAGTATTGAAAGATAGAGTAATGTTTTTTGCATCCAATCACATCCTGTTTGATTTATTATATGATTATACATTTTTACATAAAATTGCCACATGGGGAAGGGGAGTCTTTCATGTTTTCTCCTGTAACAATCTAAAATTTTGGATTCTTCACAATTGATTTTCAATTAAAAACAGGAAAGAGAGAGGGCGCTTATGTTTGCAAAAATTGAACAGCAAATCAAAGAACAGATACAGGCACAATCGATTCCGGGATTTTCCATGGCGGTCGTGCAAGATCAGGAAGTCATTTATTCGAACGGATTTGGTATCACGAACAGAGAAGAGGGCGGCGTTCCTGTTACCTCTAACACACTTTTTCGGATTGGCTCACTCAGTAAGCCGTTAACTGCAACGGCGATTATGGTATTGGTGGACAAAGGTCTGTTGAATCTCGATCTTCCGATTAAAGAATATGTCCCTCATTTTGAATTACAGGACAAAGATGCTGCTGAGATCATCACACTGCGTATGCTATTAAATCATTCAGCCGGGATTCAAGACGGGACAGACCTTATTGGCAGTCGTGATGTAACGGCACTTGAACACTATTTTTTGCATGAGGTCCCGACGTTGTCCATGGTTGCTCCGCCCGGCTTGATCTTTTCGTACAGTAACCATCACTTGAACATTGCCGGATATGTCGCGGAATTCGTATATGGAAAGTACTTTCCCAAATTGATGAAAGAAGTCCTTTTCAATCCACTCGGTATGTCTCGTACCGTCTATGATCCACTGCTTGCGATGACCTATTCCGTAGCACTCGGTCATGAACGAACAGAGCAGGGGGATCAGGTCGTAAGACCGTTCTATGAAAATGCTGCGAATTATCCTTCTTGGTTTGCCATGTCGACGGTAGCGGATTATGCCAAATTTTTAATCCTGCATCTCAATCAGGGACGATTTGAGGAGCGTTCGATTCTCTCTCCTGCAGCTACAAAGGAGATGCAGACCAAGCAAGTAAATCGCTATAATCTGAATCAACTCGGTTGCGGCACGACCTTCATCACGGAAAAGTATCATGGATTTTCAACGATTCGGCATGGGGGAGCCATCGGGACCTATATATGTTTCATGCTGGCTGTCCCGGAAAAAAAGCTTGCGATCGTCACGATGGCAAGCCAAGACTACGGGATTGATCTAGCCTATGAGGTCATGGATACGTTACTCACCGTAAAGTCGACGGACCTCAAGCCGCAATCCATCCAACCTAACGTCAATCATTGGGAACGGTTTACCGGGTCTTATCTAGGAAATATAAGTGGACTGGCACGAATCTTTGTAGAAGGAGAAAACTTAACGTTGGACCTGAACGGACAGGAGATGACACTTCATGCATTTGACGAAGACATCTACTTTGCGAAAGATCCGGAAGGAAACGCTGCCGTGACGATTGGTTTTGCCGGTAATTTTGATGAAAAAGTACAGTATATTGTTGTCGACGGTCACGCTTGTAAACGAATCGATTCGAAAAAAGTGTTGCTTCCTCAAGCGGAATGGACACCACTGATCGGCCATTATTCGAATGGTGCCATCTCGTTTGATTTACAAGAAGAAGAGACTTCCTTGTATTTAATTGATGAAGAGGAGTATCTGGTTTGTACACCACTGTTCGGTCAATTCTTTTACACAGAAAAGCACGGGCTGCTGGAGATCAGAGAAGTAGAAAATACGCGGATGATGATTTTGCAGGATAACTGGAAGCTTGATAAAGTGGCGGATTAAAAAAACATAGAATGGTATGAGTTAAAAAATATCTTGAATTAATGAAGAGGAGCAAAATCCCATCACTGTTAAAGGTGAAGTCACTTTGCTCCTTTTCATCATACGTATGAATAATGGTTAAGCGATGTTTGCAAAAACAATCGTTACTAAGAAGAAAACGAATATGTTTACTCATCCATAGGTCTTAGCTCCCTGGTTTGTAGATATCACGACGATGGCCAATCTCAAGAATCAAAATCACGACTTTGTCCTCTTGGATGTCAGCGATCAGACGGTAGTCGCCAATGCGATACCGCCATTCACCCGAACGATTCGAAACCAATCCTTTTCCATGACGACGCGGATCATCCGTCCCGACCAGGTTCTTCTTGATCCAGGACATGATGATCCGCGTTTGTTGAGGATCCATCTTCTTAAGGGACTTTTGAGCTCCGCGCTCAAACTCGACTGTATATACTGTCATTCTAAATCAAGTGCCTTTATCATATCATCAAACGAGATTGCTTCTGATTTTTTGCGGTGTGCTGCCATGGAATCATGATAGAGTTGTAAATCAATCTCATCTTCAATACGATCGAGAACGGCATCGCGAACAAGTGTAGAAATCGTGATGTTTTTTGCTTTCGCATATTCTTTGATAAGTCGCGTATCCTCATCATCGAGTCGAACAGAAATCGTACTCATCCTTATCATCTCCTTTGTAATACATTGTAATACATATTTAGATGTTAGTATAGATACGAGTTCGTTCTCACTTCAATCTATTTTGATTAAGAGAGCAAACTGACCATCACCATTCTCCGACCATCTTGCTTGAAGTTCATATGCGTACGTTCCACTCTTTTTTGGTATTACGAGTTGCTTATTTTTTAACGTAACCGGGTTACTTTTTTCAGTCATGTGCAGACCGTCCGCGTAGATTTTGTCGACGCATTGACCTCTAAACATACCACTCCAGCAAAATGTACCTTGGACCGTTAAAATACTTTGTCCCTTTATCTCGACACGGGGATCTGGCGGCTCATTACATAAGGGTTCGAATTGAACAAAAAAACGCAAAGATGATCATTACAGAACCAGTCAATAAGTATTTACGCATTTGAAACTGTTCTCCTACGCAAGTAGTATCTTAAAAAATCAATCATATTTTTAATCAGATCATCTGATGTGAGTTAAACTGAAATGTGGCTTAAATCGGATATCAACTTCCGTTTTTCCTGAATTGTCTCGGATTTTTAAACACTCATTTTCATTTCTGATTGATTCTATATGATGTAGTTCAAAATCGAAGATCGTCCAATTGTATATATCACTACTTAGACTGACGATGCATTTATTTTCATATTGTGAGATATACAGTAATATCTGAAACCCGAGCTTATCGATTTTACTATACATATAGAACCCTGCTCCTTCCTTTGGTATGTGTTGTTTATAGGTAGGTGTCGCGGTAATGACTTTCATAAGGATTTCGTCCTTAATGTTTAGAAGTAGGCAGATTTGTGGCTAGTTTTGATAAAACTAATGAATCAAGCAAGATTTCTTTGCTTGATTCATTCTGGAGGTTCCAAATGACAATCGAAGTAATTAAAAATATAAGGGTGTTGTTTCGCGAAGAAGCGAAACGACCAGTCCCATTGTTGGACTACCTTGAACTAAACGATTTACGAATCGATGAACTTCTGAAAGAGGAAGATCGGAATGGTGAATTTATTATTGAATTCAAGCTTGAACAAGACACCATCACGTTGTCTTACGAAATGCATGAGAGGGAAGAAACATCACAAGTCGAATACATCGTGTATTTCATCTGTAAGTGGAAATGGATTTGGCAATGGTATTCGAAACGATTTTTAGAACACGACATACCATTTGACGTTTATCCGACAATTATCGATTACGCGAAAGCCCGCATACGTCCACTCGAATTAATGGAAGAAACGATTCAAGAATTAGAGGGATATACAAAAGAATAAGTAGTTCAGATAACGTGGAGAAACTTCAAATTAACAGCACAAAAGGTATACCAAAAAACATTATAAATAGCAGTAAATTTAGCAATAAAAAACGCTTGGAGAACCAAGCGTTTTTTTGCGGTTTTTTATAAATTAAATTTTCCCTTAACTGTTTGTGCAACTTCTTCCGCACTCAAGTTTGTATTGTTTATCTTAATATAGTTGGTGAAGTTGATTTCGCCGTCTAAGGAATTCAATCTATATGTCTGCATTGTTTTTATTAAGTCATTTTCAGACCATTCAATATTCCTTTTCGATGGCTTATGTTCAAGTCTATTAGAACTTTTATTTCGCTCAAGTCTTTCATTCAAATCAGACTCAAGTTCTACATAGTACACAGTTCCACCTTTAGACTCAAAAAGCTGAGCGACTTGATTGACATAATCCCAATCTGCTTGTAAATCAAACGCCCATACATAAGTAAAAATCATTCCGTATAAATCACTACTTGATACTTCTTCAAATATCTCTTGCCGAAATAAACTTACTAATCTCTTTCCTTCTTTCGTACCGTAGTCAAAGAAATGATTAACCAAATCAATAGTCATATGATTATGAAATAGTTTCAAATCTGTTATTTTTGCTAATTCCTGTCCTACTGTCATTTTGCCAACTGCTTGAGGACCAAAAATAAGAACAAATTTCATAAGCTCTCTCTCCTAAAAATTATTTATTATCTCTTATTATGGGTCGGGACCGTTCGATGACTTTGAAGAGTCCGATCAAAATCTGGATCAAATTTTAGAATATGATGAAATAAACAGTAAAGAAAACATGCGAGAACAGGGACTTTATTTTGATCCGGAGATGGAAAGATGGATTCAGATTCCGGCTTCTCTCGACATCATCAAAAAGATAATTCGGCCATTATCAAACGTAATGTAAGGACGGGCTCGACGTTTAAGAAAGCATCCTGCAACGATATTTTTTTGTATTCACCGAACCTGACTCAATTGAATCTGTGCTCTTTTCACTACTATTTTGCTTACGCATCACTTAAGAAGATCTTGGTACTTATACCCCTTTAAGATGTCTTGTTGATCGGCAAATGTCCAGTCTGATATGGAACGGTCAGGATTCGTTTTAAAGTAATGATTCATGATATCCCGTCCTAAGATGTAGTTACTCCATTGAGGAATATCCTTTTGGTGGTTACCGCCTACAACTTCTTCATAAGTAGCTTCACCGCTCTCAATCAGACTTGCTACATGTTTCTTGGTCTTGTCATCCATTCGGACGTTCCATGGCGTTGAAACGTCTTTGACGACACGATCGGCAAAGGCATCCGCCTTGCCTTCGGTGATGATTGAATCAAGAATCGTATTCATCTTATATTCAGGTGTATCATGAAGAATCAAGTGATGGTATTCATGCGCGATTGAATAGGCGAGTATATTTTTATCAAAGTTTGTATCGAGATACAGAATGAACGTGTCTTTATATGCTGCGCCGAATACTCCCTTCATGGATTCACTCATAGAAAAATACTCCGAGTTGGTAGGTGCGATGAAAATCGTACTTTTCTTTTTAGGAAGTACCTTATTTGCAGCGGTATAGTTTTTTATGATGATGTCTTTGATTTCGTCATGGTGTTTCATCAAGTCGTTTGTCCGATCCACCAGTTCTTGCTCGTAAGCAGTTGATTGCAACATGAAGTAGCCTTTTAGACTGGTCGTATCAAAGTTTTCTTTCTTTCCGATTTCATCTATGTAGCCGAGGACAGAATTAGCATAATTTTTTTTATCCGCTTCTGGATCATTTTCTTTAAGGGATGCCTTCAAATAGTTTTGATAGGGGGTATAAAGCGGCACGATGTTTAATTCACTATCCTTACCGATTTTCACAGTTTCCGGTTTGAATTCTTTACTTTCGGAATGTGTCACTGCTTTTTCTTTTTCATCTGAACATGCGGATAACAGAAGGAACGGGACACAAAGCATAGGAACGATTACTTTTTTCAACGGGATGACCTCCATTAGTGTTTATTATTTTGTCAATATGTAGGAATGAATGCTTCAGTGAGCGTAAGTTCAATGTAGTGAAGCGACATTACTTTATACGGTAGACCGCTGCATAAGGTTTCGATAATTCCTTTTATTTACAAAAAATATCGTGTATTAAATTGTTTTGAAAACTGATCGAATAAGAAGTTATCGAAATCGTGAAACCTGCTTTGAGAAGAAGAAGTAGAAGAGAGCAAAGGGGATGATGAAATGGTACGATGTACGAATTGTGACTACAAGTGGAAGACGAAAGAAGTACTGGCGGTTGGTTTTGCGAAGCATGGCAAGCCATGCCCGAACTGTGGTGAGAAGCAGTATCTTTCAAAAGATACGCAGCATTATCTGTCGCTCGGATACGTCAGCCTGTTTTTTTTACTGATCATGCCGTTTGTCGTTAAGCTGAGTGACCGGGAAGAACACATCTGGTAAGCAACTGGTTGCATGTTCAAAAAAGACGGAGTTTTTTCAGCGGCGTATACTGACGGAAAAGGGGGCGCGACGGGATGCCATCACTCTATGAGATTGAAGTGAAAGACGCAACCGGACAGACCGTTTCATTACAAGATTATGCGGGAGAGGTACTTCTCATCGTCAATACAGCGAGCAAATGCGGGCTCGTCGGACAGCTAGGAGACTTGCAACGGTTGTATGACACGTATGCGAATCAAGGCGTCAAAGTCCTCGGATTCCCGTGTGACCAGTTCAACCATCAGGAATTTGCTGATCAGCAAGAAACGATGCAGTTTTGTCAGCGGAATTACGGTGTAACGTTTCCGATGTTTCAGAAGATTGACGTCAACGGACCGACGGAACACCGGTTATATACGTATTTAAAACAACAGCAGGGAGGACTATTGTCGTCAAACATCAAGTGGAATTTCACGAAGTTTCTTGTTGATCGGCAAGGGCGGGTCGTTAAACGGTTTGCCCCGGTTGATTCGATCCAGACGATTGAAAAAACACTGGCGCGCTATGTATAATGAAACCACGTCCCGTCCGGCGCAAGCCGTCGGGCAGGGCGTATCGCATCACCCTACCTTTGGCGAGGTAGGTTTTTTTTATGTCAGTTCTCTTTCGGCAGATTAAAAGAATGTCGGATGGTAAAATCACTCATCTTGTGACCAAGATCCGTAAAAACAGGCGGACGCGGGGACAGGATATGAAAGTCCTGTTCGAAGGCTCGAATGGAGTAATGGGTCCAGTCTCGCGACGGGTCTCGCTTCAATCCCATCCAGGCCGTCGCAAAGGTTAGAAGTGCGGAGTCCTTATAAAGGACGAGTGGAACCGTATTAAACTCCACCCCGTCATCCAGTTCATGCAAATCCGACGACCGGAGTAAGACACAATCTGCTTCAAACAATAGTTCAAAATAATTGCAGGAATAGTCGCCGATGAGCACCATGATTTCGTCCGTATGGCCGCGAAAATAAAGTGCTAACCGATCGCTGTTTTTCTCATCTATGACTAAGTGATCAAGTGCAATCTGATAGTCTTCCCGGTACAACAGTTTCTCAAATGTGATGTGCATGACTATTCCTCCTTAAGAGTGTTTTTCCTTGGCGAGTTCGAGGATGTCCGGCTGTCGTGTCGAACGCGACGACCAGACGAGTAGTCCGATACCGCAGAATAAAAGCGAAATGCCGACCCACGATAACAGACTGAGCGTTTCCCCGAGGACAAAGACGCCGAGTAAAGCAGCGGTCAACGGTTCACCGAGCGACAGCGTGACGGCAGTCGAAGACGAGACGTGCGCAAGACCTCGTGCGAACAACAGATAGGCAACACCTGTTGCGAAGACGCCAAGATGCAGACTGATGCCGGCACCGCGCAGACTAAAGACCCATGACAGATCGAACAGGAACAGGAGCGGCGACAACAAGAGAGCGCTGAGTGTAAAGACGACGGCGACGACCGACAGCGGGGGATGGGTTTTCACCAGATTCCGGCTGACGAACGTGTATGCGGCGAACGACAGTCCGGCACCAAGAGCGAGCAAAATGCCGAGCGGATTGACCGAGACTGCCGCTTGATTCATGACGAGCAGCAAACAACCGGCAATCGAGAGTAATGTCGACAGCCACCAAATCGTACCGGGGCGGTTTTTTAAGACCAACCATTCAATCCCTCCGGAAAAAATCGGCGCACTGCCGATCGCGACGACCGTTCCGACGGCGACACCGGTCATGAGAACAGCGGAAAAGAACAATGGCTGATAGGCGGCCATGCTGAGGGCGGCTAGAAAAACCGTGAGCAGCGGCCAATCTTTTAAGGTCAGCTTTCCCGTCAGTAAGACGAGGCACAGTAAAAATAATCCGCCGACCGCCAAACGAACGGCGCCGATCGCAATCGGATGAGCCGCTTCCGGCGCAAAGGCTTGCGACGTGCCGGTCGTGCCCCACAGCATTGCTGCGAGTAAAATCAGCAACATCGACGATTGTTTCTGCATGGATTACCTCCGAATTTATAGACATAGATGCTGTTTGAGGATCATTTTTGATTAGAAAAAGAATACCACAGAACCAAGAAAGAAGAATCACCTAATTTATTGGTAAAATGGTAGAATCGAGGAAGACGTATCAGCGAGCCTCAGATAGAGATACAAAAAGGATGGAGATCATGAATCAAATCGCAGTTGTCCTAGATGGACTCAAACAGAAAATCAGCATGGATCGACGTTCATTCAACGGAAGTATAACGAAATCGGTCAAGCAAAATTTAATTTGCTCGAACCGATGAACGCCTAGTTATTGGTCATGCTCTTTACCGGGCTGGGAATAAGCAAGAATCACGTTTAAAAAGGAGCATCATGAAATGAAAAAATTACTCATCGTCCCGTTATTGTTCAGTTTAGGCGGATGCATGTCCCTCGATACGAAACCGAGCAGTACAACAGTCGAAAACCGTGTTCAAGGCAGTGTCAAAGAGGGATTTACGTTTGAATACAAACTGTCGAATACAGGTGATTATCCTATTAAAGTCGCCTCCCGTGCCGGACATTTGTTGAACGTGCAAGTGCGCAAGCACGATACGCAAAAAATCGTCTACGATTCGTACCAAGAAGTCGAGCCAAAACGATTGTCAAAAGAAGTTCAACCGCATACAACGGTGACACTGAAGAAAACCGTTGAAGCCGGTGCCATTCCAGCGGGTGTGTACGACATTGACTACATCGTCCGTGACAACATAGGGGAAGCTACAGCCGGTGACGGCGAAATTCGATTAAAATAATTCAATCCAGGAGGAACACCTATTGAAGAATCCAAATTATCGTTACGGTACGTGGGCATTGATTGTCAGCTTTTTCTTGTTTTTCATCGTTCAACTATTCAGTGCCTACATAAAGCTGTCACCGGATTATGCAGGTGAGGAACTCGGGGCATATCATTTGATGTACTTCCCAATCATTGCCCTTGCTATTGGCAGTGTCCTGTTGATCAACGGCTGGTGGCAAGAAGATGTAAAGCGGCAGGCAAAAAAGCAGGAACAATTGGAAGCAAAAAAGACGATGGAGAAAATTTAACTAAATTTAGCGAGAATTCTCCCACCTCTAAGCGTACCGGGACGAAGCCCAGCGTAGGTGGGAGATGAATCGCCCGTCTTGGCAAGATTGCAATCGTTTGATACAATCAGTGTAACTAATCAAAAGGACTGATATATCAATGAAAATGGACACAAATAAACATTCAGTCTTTCTTCTGAATTATCATCTTGTCCTAGTCGTGAAATACAGACGCAAAGTGATCGATGACGCCATCTCGGAGTTCGCGAGACAGACGTTCGAACGAATCGGCGCGTCGTATCATATCACGCTGAACGAGTGGAATCATGACGGCGATCATATCCATGTGCTATTCAAAGCACACCCGAACACGGAGATGTCAAAGTTTCTGAACGCTTACAAGAGCGCAAGCAGCCGACTGATCAAACGAGACTTTCCGCACGTCAAGAAACGATTATGGAAAGAAATGTTTTGGTCTCGAAGTTACTGTCTGGTGACGACCGGAGGTGCGACAATCGACGTCATCAGACACTATATCGAAAAACAAGGAAAGGAGTGATTGCTTTGCTGAAGGCGTACAAGTTTCGACTCTATCCAACGAAACCCCAACGAGAATATTTCGTGAAGACGTTCGGTTGTGTCCGTTTCGTCTACAATAAGATGCTTGAAGAGCGTATCCGATTGTATGAAGATTCGAAGCTCAATCCTGACACGAAGCAGAAGCTCCCAACCCCAGCGAAGTACAAGCCCGAATTCCCTTTCCTCAAAGAAGTCGACAGTCTTTCTCTTGCGAACGCTCAGATGGACTTAAACAAGGCGTATACCAACTTTTTTCGAGATCGGTCTGTCGGGTTTCCGAAATTCAAATCGAAGCACAATGACCGGGCCTCTTACACGACAAACAATCTGAAGGGGAGCATCCGCATCGAAGATCGTAAGGTGAAACTTCCAAAAATCGGTTTTGTGAAGTTGAAACAACATCGTCCGTTTGATGGTGTGATCAAGTCCGCGACGGTCTCGATGACGAAGACCCGGAAATTCTTCATCTCGATCCTAGTCGATCAAACCGAAGAGCAATGGGTTCCAGCCAAGAATAAAGTAGGAATCGACCTTGGTTTGGAGCACTTCGCCATCATGACAAACGATGAGTGGGTTTCTGAGAAAGTTGCCAATCCCCGTTTCCTTCGAAAGTCCGAAGAGAAGATCAAGAAGGCGCAACGCGCCTTGTCCCGCAAAAAAAAGGGAAGTAAGAACCGAGAGAAGGCGAGGATGATCCTCGCCAAGAAGCATGAAAAGATTGCACATCAACGTAAAGATTTTCTTCATAAGCTGTCGAAACGGATCGTTGACGAAAACCAAGTCATCGTCGTTGAGACACTAAAGTCGAAGAACATGATGAAGAACCATAAGATCGCCAAATCGATTGGAGACGTCAGTTGGTATGAGTTCATCCGACAGTTAGAATACAAATGCAAATTCTATGGACGAACACTTATCAAAGCGGATCAATGGTACGCCTCTACTCAAATCTGTTCTTCTTGTGGAGTAAAAGGCGAGAAGAAAACGATCGATGTACGCGAATGGACGTGTACTTGCGGCGCTCATCATGACAGAGATATTAATGCGAGTGTCAACTTGTTGATGTTAGCAGACTGAAAACCCTTCAGGGTGGGAACCACCCGATGAGCTTGGTAAATAACCGTAGCTAGTAAAAGTACGATCTTCCCAAGAAGCTCCCACTTCAATTTGCAAAGAAAATAAGTGGTGAGTAGTTCACTTTCTTAGACGGGTGAAATGAATTGATAAGGGCTGTTCAATTTTAAGTGAGGTTAACAGTGGATGAAATCGTAAGTATGAGTTTTTGTCAAATACTGAAATGATTTCATTTCCCAAAATTATCTTAACACTTGTAGGACTAGTGATGATTGCATGGGGCACCATCGGGATGGTATTACACACCCGGATCACCGCGAGTTTCCATAAAAGCATTTTTTGCATTTGCAAGAGAATTTTTAACGATAGGAAGTGAACTCATGACGAAAAAAAATCAGCATGTCACACCACATCCGGATGGTGGTTATCAAGTCAAAGCAGCAGGAGCCTCCAAAGCCACAAAACGTTTTTCGACGCAAAAAGAAGCTATTGCCGCAGGTCGTGAAATTGCGAAGAAGCAACAGGTAGAATTAATCATTCATAACAAAGAAGGTCAAATACGCGATCGGGATTCGTACGGAAACGATCCTTTTCCGCCACGTGGATGACGAACGTTTGGTAGAACTGCACAATAAAGCACGTCCATACAAACTGGACGTGCTTTATTGTGCAGTATTTTTCGTGTGTGAACTCCTTTGAGTGCGCCACTTAAAGTTAAGAAATACTTCAAAGATGAGAGCTCATGGTGCATGAAAGGAGAATTACTTTGTTAACACGGGTGAAATGACTGTAGACACCGTATCTAGTCCTTCGGCCGTCACCCGAAGTCCTTTGACGTTGATTTCAAAATCGACAGGGTCTGCACTAAATATGATCGTATACCGATCAAATTCTTTATTTATTATCAGAGAGCACAACGCGTGAAGCTCGAGTGAAAGTGGGAGATGAATCGCCACCCTCTCTTTCGGGTATATACGTTGCAAGGAGGGGAATATCATGTTGAAACACAAGGCCAACAACTTCAGAATATACCCGACAAAAGAACAGGAAATCCTTATCGCGAAGACCATTGGTTGTTCGCGCTTCATCTTCAATCACTTCTTATTGAAGTGGGATGAGAGGTATAACGCGACAGGTAAGGGACTGTCTTACGGTTCTTGTTCGGAAGAAATTCCGATGTTGAAGCAGGCGTTCGACTGGTTGAAAGAAGTTGATAGCACGTCTATTCAAACGAACGTCAAACATCTTGACGGTGCTTTTGACCGCTTCTTCAAGAAGCTGAACGAACGGCCACGCTTCAAGTCAAAGTGCAACCCTGTTCAATCGTATAGGACGAACATTCAGGGCAAGTCTCAACTTCCCGAAGACGGGCTCATCCGTCGGCGTCGATGTCGGACTCAAGACCTTCGCCATCCTGTCGAACGGCACGGTGTACAAGAATGACCGTTTTTTTTTCGTTCGCTTGAGAAAAAGCTGGCGTGTGAGCAACGCAAGCTTTCTCGTCGTCAACGGTTGGCCTTGGACAAGAAAGGAAAACTTTCCGCATGCTCGAATACAAAGCGGAATGGTACGGCAAGACCTTAACCTCTAAGCGAAGCGTAGGTAGAGGTAGTTCAATTTGAGCCTTTCCACGACAGACTGAACTAACGGTTCAGTAGCATGAAATTTTGAAAAGACAGGGGATGACTAAATGTTTTCAATAACAATAGAGAGTTTTATACGCATTACCACTGTAGGATTTTTAGCTTATATCAGTCTAATAATTTTTTTACGAATTTCTGGGAAGCGGACATTAACTAAGTTGAACGCTTTCGATTTAGTGATTACAGTCGCACTTGGTTCTACTTTATCTACTATTTTACTTAGTAAGGATGTCAGTTTATTAGAAGGATTGACTGCACTTACTCTATTAATTTTAATGCAATTCATAATGACATTCATAGCTGTTCGTTTTGAAAAATTCAATAAACTCATTAAGTCAGAACCACGATTGCTATATTTAAGAGGCAAATTTCTTGAAAGGGCTATGAAAAAAGAAAGAATCAGCAAGAACGAGATCTTACAAGCTATGCGTAATAAAGGAATCGGGGGATTAGAGGAGGTGAAAGCTGTTGTTCTTGAAACAGACGGTAGCTTATCAATTATTAAAGGAGAACTAGAGGATACTTTATCAGAATTAGGCGGAAAAACGCCTACTTCTAAACGATCCGGATGAAGCCTGAATGAAAGTGGGAGATGAATCGCGACCCTATCTTTTAGGTATATCCTTTGAATGTGGTGAACATCATGTTGACACAGAAGGCCAACAAATTCAGAATCTATCCGACAAAAGAGCAGGAAATCCTGATTGCGAAAACCATTGGTTGTTCGCGCTTCGTCTTCAATCACTTTTTAGCGAAGTGGGATGAGAGGTATAACGCGACAGGTAAGGGACTGTCTTACGGTTCTTGCTCAAAAGAACTCCCGTAAGCAGGAGATCAACGAAATGCCGAAGACGGGCTTGTCCGTCGGCGTCGATGTCGGACTCAAGACCTTCGCCTCTAGTCAACTGTGCTCCAGTTGCGGACATCAACACAAAGATGTGAAACATCTTGGCTTGCGTGAATGGACGTGCCCGAGTTGTGGCATCCACTACGACCGTGATGTGAACGCAGGACTGAACCTCAAACAAGAAGCTGAACGCATCTTAGCTTCTTCAACCGTCGGGACGACGGGGGTAGCCTAATCAATTTTCGACCATTAGGTCGGATTACTGAGTTGTGCAATACATGAACTTACTGCGTGTCAAAGCAATTAAGAAAGCCTTCTGATTGGTCAGATTTATATTTTTCGTGCAGACGATAAAAGGTCTCTTTCTCATTGAGCAGAATGAAACAACCCCGGTCGTCAAAAATATACAGGATGATGTCTTTGGCAGGGTTGACGAAAAAAATTTCAGGATAGTACGTCTGTCTCGCCTTAAAGCGGGGATACAATTCAGGAAAGTCCTGATTGCAGATTGCTTGAAGCAACTTTTTATAGCGAATGGACTGTCTGCTCGGCAATAAGCGGGCATATTGGTAAATGACCTCTTCCTCATCGCGGACAGCCTTTTTTTCGAACTCAAGCGCGTATCGATTCTTGTTATTTTTGAGATAACGCTCAAAGATCTCCGTACTTTTCGCCGGAGGAGACTGGAGTTCTTTTCTGACACGTACAATGAGGTACAGACGGTCGTCTTCCTGAAACAGATCTTCAAACAAAGCGAGGGATTTTTGATAGACCTTCTCAAAGTATGCCATATTCAATTCGTCGGAATCCTCTTGTATTTGGTAAAGTTCTTTTTGCAAGTCGAGACTGAGTGTCAGCGGACGCTTCGCAAAAGATTCTTCCAAAACATCTGGATTGTCAAAGTGGATGCGGAAATAATCGTTTAGTTTCATAAAGTGTTCCTTCCTTGGCAGTTGTTGTGTACTTTCCTATTATATTTAAGAACGTCTCCGGATGAATGAAGATTTCCAGTTAAGGGGATCAAAGATAGAATCAAAATAAAACAATCCACTCAAAAGGAAGTGAACGCATGGCGAATCAGCATGTTACACCACATCCGGATGGCGGTTATCAGGTCATTGCGGAAGGGGCATCGAGAGCAACGAAGCGATTTCCGACACAAAAAGAAGCGATCGCAGCCGGACGGGAAATTGCGAAAAAACAACAGGTCGAGCTGATCATTCATAACAAGGAAGGTCAGAT
Organism: Exiguobacterium oxidotolerans JCM 12280; assembly: GCF_000702625.1. Taxonomy (NCBI): domain Bacteria; kingdom Bacillati; phylum Bacillota; class Bacilli; order Caryophanales; genus Exiguobacterium; species Exiguobacterium oxidotolerans. The sequence continues at coordinate 2,933,992 of NZ_JNIS01000001.1, forward strand.
CCGCGATAAAGATTCGTACGGCAATGATCCGTTTCCTCCAAGAGGTTAAGAAAGTATAAAACACGTCGCATTAAATGGACGTGTTTTTATTGTACATTGAGCCGTCATGCCATTCTTTCTGCAACAAGGAATACATATACAAATCATCGAATTGACCACGTGTCTTCTCGTACTGACGCAGCAGTCCTTCCCGCTTGAAACCAAGCCGTTCGAGCAACCGTTGAGAGGCCGTATTGTCCGGCAGAACAAGCGCTTCGATCCGGTTTAGGTCCCATTCATTAAAACCGTGAGCGAGTACGGCCTGAACGGCTTCTTGTGCCAGTCCTTTGCCCCAGTGAGCAGGACTCAGTTCAAAGCCGAGTTCCGCCCGCTGTTGCCGGGAAGAACGGTTCAGGAAACCGCAACTGCCAATGATATCAGGAGTTGCATGTTCGGTGATGCCCCAGCGGAGACCGGTCTGTTCTGTTCGGATGGAGTGATACCAGTTGATTTCGTCCAACGCATCTGCTTCCGATTGGAAGGGAGCGAGCCCCATCGGTTTAACGACACGTTCATCAGCGAGATACGTCAGTAGACTCGGAGCGTCGAGCGGTGTCACCTCGCGGAGCGTCAGTCTTGTGGTTTGCAGGATGGGGAATGGAGAAGTAGTCAAAGTAATCCCTTCTTTCCATGGATTTAATATAATCCGGTCATGGTCAGCTTCAGAAGCATCGATACAATGTATTCTTTGGCGATCGTTTCGTCGCTGAATTTCTTTTGGTCAAACGTCATGCCACGTTCCCGAAAAAACGTGTACCACGTACCTTGTTCTTCATAATAATGAAATCCGTCCAGCAAACGATTGGATTCGGTCGAAGATGGTTCAGGTATTCCGTGTGCCGTCGTATAAGCCAAGACTTCCGCTCGACTGACAGTAAAAACGTCTGCGTAGGAATGATTTCGCATATTCAGGACACTTAGTGTTTCGCAGGCGAACTGTAATGGATTTCCGTACAGCAGGACTTCAATTTGTTTTTTATGATCAATCACTTGTCTCGACTCCTGTTCTGAAAACATGTATTGATTTTACGACCAAAATACATTTCCATCATTTTAACATTTGATTAAGTTTAAAACCATATAGTGGTAAAATAGATGCGAGATAAAAAGAAAAATTCTGCTCTTTATCATGGTGTTTATGTAATAAGAGGGGGCCAACCATGAAAAAAATCATCTTAGGCGAACTGCTAAAATTTTATGGAAAACAGATGGGGACGAGCCTGTTTTACATAGGGGCATTACTTGTGTTTCCTTTTAGTGTTCTCATGAAAGTTGTTGCCGATATTCGTGAAACCTATACCTATATGGACTTTGCTAGTTTACTGGATGGGCTCGTCATCCCGATGCAGGGAATCATGTTATTGGTTGCCGTCTATATGTACCGACTTGTCGCGGATGAAATCCAGTACCGACAAAGCATTCTTTTTCCAGACATCGTCCGGATTCAGTATCAACGCGTGATAGCAATACTCATGAATCATGCTCTGTTTACCGGTATGACTCTTTTGTTTGGTGCCACAGGAGTGTTTGTCTATTTTCATCAGGAACAAGTTCCGTGGTCTAGCTTCCAACTGGACATATTACGGCACATCTTGATTTTTTATTTTCTTCCACTTGTCCTCGCAGCCTTATGGGGAATAAATTGTGCGATGATTTTCGGGAAACAAAAAGTCGGAATGCTTGTATTGGTTCTCATCTGGGTGTTCCTCGGACCTCTGAATACCGAGTTCTTTTCTGCTTATTTTTATGAAGGTGGATTGGAAGGAGACCGTAGTTTTCTGTTTATTGGTCCTTTGCAACCTGGTAGTGTATATGTGCCGCTCGTTGGATATCTTGGAAACCAAGCATTACTGTTGAAAATCTTCATTCACATCGTGCTTCAAAGTATCATTCTGTTTCTGTTAATTGGTCAGTGGCACCTCAGATTGTCACGACAATGGATGACAGTAGTCATTTCATTACTCGTGCTTTGCCTGCTGATCATAATCTCACCTTATGCGCTGGCGAACAACCAACAGAGCTTTGACCGGAGTCACGATGCTGAGCTAGCCCAACATTATAAAACACCTTATCGGTTTCAGCCGAATCATAAAAATTTGGACTATACGATTCAAAAGATGAATTTAACTTTAAATCCTGTCGAAAATCAGATAGAGACGGAGGCGGAACTGAACATCCAGTCAGATCAGGCGCATATTGTATTGTCTTTATGGCACGAGTACCGCATCACATCCGTATCAGCCGGACAAAAAAAGTTGCAGTATAAACGGTACGGCGACTTTATTAGCATGTCGCTTCCTCCGCAGGCACGAACGCACACCGTGACGATTCGTTATCAACTCCATAACAGTCCTCATTTTCCGGTGACGAAGGAAGAATGGTATCTGCCGGCGACGACAAATTGGTACCCGGCCCGCCAAGTTGAGCCCATCAATCGTTTAGGCATGGAGACGCTTGATCTGATTGTTGACCGATCTAATCTGATGAACGTGCGAATCATAGGTGAGTTGCCGAATGATCTCGTATCGAATTTAACAAGACAGGATGAAAATACGTACATAGGACGAGTATCAGGTGTGACGTTGCTTCGCGGGAACCTGTCGACCTATGAAGCTAGAGGGATCCAGATCGTAACGGATTCTTCCTGGTCCAATCCTTCGACTTATTGGTCGCCGGTCGAGCAGGTACTGAAACATACAAATACAGTTATTCGGCGCACGTTTGGGAAAAAAGTGACTTTTCCGGATAAGGTGGTGCTTATTTCGCCGAATCTTGAGCGAAACAGTTTCTATGATAGTCATCATTTATTATTGCAAGTAGGCACTAACCTCAGACTGGATCAAAGCTTAAATGAAGTGATTGCGGCCTATGTACCGGGCTTGATGTGGTCGGAAGCACCAAGCCACGTCAAAATAGATCCAAAGTGGAAGCTGTTTAATGCCGCACTTGCCTACTGGTTGCAAATCGAACTGAAACTCGAACCGATTGAGATTGATTCATTTTATCTTCAACAAACCGGACGGGATATGAAGCAACTTAACGGTTGGATCAAAATGTTTTCTGATCGCAGTCATGACCAGCAGTTGGTGCTGTTACAGAAATGGTACCGTGAGTTGAATGCCAAGCAGAAGGGAGGGAACAGGGATGATTGAAGTGCAACATCTGTCCAAGTCTTACCGCAAAAAACACATTCTGCATCAAGTCTCGCTAGAAATCGAAGGTATCTATGGATTGCTTGGTCCAAACGGAGCCGGGAAAACAACATTAATGAAAATGCTCTGTGGATTGACGTCGATTACCGGCGGGCAGATTGTGATTGACGGTCAATCCGTTGTCCGGAGAAAGTATGCCGATGTTTCCGATCGAGTCGGTTTCCTACCGCAAGATTTTAATGTCTATCCGACTTTAAAAGTGGAAGAAGTACTTCTTCATTTTGCTTTATTGCAAGGAATCATGGAGATGAACCAGCGGCAGGAACGGGTGGAGGAAGCATTGAGACGCGTCAATCTGCAAGACAAAGCACAGACACGGATGAGTGAGTTGTCCGGAGGGATGCGCCGCCGGGTCGGTATTGCGCAACTGTTGTTGCGGAAACCGGAGATTTTAATTTTTGATGAGCCGACAGCTGGTTTAGATATCGAGGAACGGATTCGTTTTCGTAATCTGTTACATGAGTTGGGGGTAGACCACACGATTGTCATCTCCTCGCATCTCGTCGAGGACATCGAGTTCCTCTGTACAAAGATTGGGATTATCAAAGGTGGCTCCGTCCAGTTTGAAGGTACTCCGTCCGAGTTAAAAGCACAAGCGGTTGGCTACATCGGACAAGTTGACATCATGGCAGATGATCTTGGAAGGTGGATGCAGGATGAGCGTGTCGTACATTTAAATGAAAAAGGTGATGTTGTGGAAGTTCGTTTTTTAGAAGATGAGGCGACTGGCATTTCTACAATCGAACCGAAGTTAATGGATGGCTACTTGATGGTCATGCGACGTGCGACATGAAGAAAAGGCGGATTCTCCATCACTTATTTATGTTCGATTGGAAACTGCACGGCATCGCTGCATTGCTTCCGGTGCTGGTCTTCCTTGTGCTGGAGGTGTCTGCGTTATCGGATTGCCTGACGTCCGGAATTCAAATCGTTCATACCGTGTTTATTCCGTGTGTGGCGTGGACCATTATGTTACACCTCCACCCTCTATTTGAAGAAGGAGCGTATCACACGTTAGTTTTGCAGTATCGAAAGTGGATTTGGGTAGATGCAGGCAGGTTTTTCCTCGTTTATTTTGGTGGATACATCGTGTTGATGGCGACAATTCTCGAATTAGATTTTAGCGCCTTGCCATTTCTTGTATATGTTCATCATATCTTGTTGCTGTTGTTATTTTTATTTGTCGGGATGAGTCTGATGTTGTGGACTCAGAAGTTTGAATACGCGCTCGCCTTAATCTTGATGTACACCTTATTAGAAATCGTCACAAGAGGACAGTTCATGCCATGGCCACACGTTTTTCAGTTCGATGATAATCTGACCGATCCTCTTTACCAATCAAAAGTCCAACGGGTTGGTGTTCTGACAATCCTTTTTGCCGGATTGTCGGGTATTCGATTATGGCAACGATCTTAAACGAAAACCGACTATCAAGTCTTGCTATTAACGTTCTTCCGTCTCGACAATTTACCGGACAGAATCAATCCGCCGGAACATCCGATTTTGCTCGAGTTCATTAAGGCGCATCAATCATAAAGGGGCAATGTAATCCGTGACACAGTTACGAGTTTTGTTCCGGTAAAGGTAAGTCGATAGATATCCGGTTTTGTCGTCTGCCGTAGAAAATCAAAATCGTACATCGCATCAAAATGATGGAGAATCGTCGTCATGATCAATCCGTGCGTACCGATGACGATTCGTTTTCCAGCGTTCTTTTGCAAAATCAACATCAATGCCTGAATTCCACGGTGCTGACACGAACGAAATGTTTCCGAACCGTCACGCGAAAAAGCATGATCGATAAACATGTGTTGGACGAGCGGATAGACGTCAGCTTGCGGCATCGTCTGATGTCGTCCGGAAAAGGCACATTCCCGTAAGTCGTCATCAATCAAGATGTCTTTCCCAAAATGACGCGCTGCCGCTTCGATCGTCAACAATGAACGTTGATACGGACTGGAGAAAAACAGATCAATCTTTTTATCTTTTAAGTAGGTTGTGACGTGTTGTGCAGCCATTTGTCCGCCATCAGTTAAACCGCGTGTTCGTTCATCCAAATCGGTTTTCGGAGATTCAGCGTGCCTTACAAAGTAAATAGTTGTCATAGGAGATGAATCCTCCTTTCTGTGATGGAGTAAAGTAATTGGTGAGGTAAAAATTAAAGGATGCAGCTGACAAAGCAGATTAAAGGCTTACTTGATTAATTATGAGTCATTTCACAAAAAAGAGACATTCATTTTAAACTATGTGGAATGGGAATAAAGAGGTTGCTCTGGGATGCGTTTCAGAAGCTAGACTGGAAACGAACAGTACATCATCCCGTGAGGAGGAACACCATGCGCTTATTTGCCATTGATTTAGACGGTACCTTGTTACACTCAACTCATATAATTTCAAAACGAAATGTCTCAGCCATCAAGCGATGTCAGGAGAACAGAGATATCGTCGTGATCGCGACAGGGCGAGCGGCGTTTGATGCAGCGCATCTGTTACGGATGCATCAGCTTGACTGTCCGATCATCGGTTCAAACGGAGCTGAACTCCGGATAGAACACGAAGGAATAACGATACGGAAAAATGTTTATGTCCCCTCTGATGAGAGTGAAGCCATCTTAAACTGTTTGCTGAAGCAGGACGTATATCTTCAAATTTACTTGGAAGACGAAATTCTGATGACGTATGACGCGACGAATCAGTTGATGAAACAAATCAAAAAGGAACAGAGAACCAATCCGTTGTTTCAAGCTGACGAATTCCTTCAATCCGTGCAACCACAATTGAAACAATACGGTATCCGGGAAGTAACGGATTTCTTAAATGTCGATTTCGCGAAAGTCATGAAATATATGATCGTCAGTCCGAACGCAACCGTACTGAAACAGATTCAAAATGACTTATCATCGCAAAACTGTACCGTTACATGTTCCGGCCCATTTAACCTCGAGGTAACGGCGAACGGAAGCGATAAAGGTATGGCATTGCAACAATTTGCTGAACGGATGGGAATTCCACTGTCGGCAACCGTAGCGATCGGCGATCATCACAATGACTTGCCGATGTTTCGGGTGGCCGGGACAAGTATTGCAATGGGGAATGCGGAAGACGCCGTTAAACGACTGGCGACTTACAAGACAGGACATCATGATGACGATGGAGTTGCCATGGCGTTAGAAACGTTCTGTTCGATTCAAGTCGGACATAAAGGAGTACAGGATGGCAAATATTACTGAGATTGCAAAAACCGCCGGCGTTTCCCGCTCGACGGTCTCCCGTGTGTTGAACAATCAGCCATATGTCATTGCTGAAAAACGGGAGGCTGTCTTACGGGCAATGAAGCTACTGGATTACCGGCCGAATCAAAACGCGGTTCATTTGTCGCGTGGCAAAACAAATGTCATCGGTGTGATGGTCCCGCAAATCAACCATCCGTTTTTCAGTCAACTGATCGAGGGCATCGGTATTGCCTGTGCCGAACAGAACATTTCGATGCTCATCCATCAAACGTTTAATGACAGGCAACAGGAACAGCTGTCGTTTACACAACTGCGGCATAAACAAATCGACGGGCTGATCATCGGATCGTCAGTCAGTCCGCCGGAAGTACTTGAGCGTGTTCGACGCGATGGTCCGGTCGTAATCTGCGAACAGCGGGAAGAAAGTCTCGCGCAGGTCGCTGTTGATCATCAAAGCGGAGTCTTAGCAGTGTTATCTCATTTAGTGGAAAAGGGGCATTCTTCTCTCGGACTGTGTCTCGGAAATCCGGCGAGCGGAGTTGGTTTGATTCGCCGTCATACTTTCAAAGCGTTCGTTCAGGAACACGGACTACTCGTTTCGCCGGATTGGTATTTTGAGGAGAACTATTCCTTTGCCGATGGACAAAAGGTCATGAATCAGTTGTTGACGCTCACAGACCGACCAACGGCGATGATTGTCGGCAACGATTATGTCGCTGCCGGCATCATTCATCAGGCGAAACAAGAAGGTGTTAAAATTCCGGATATGCTTGCTGTGACCGGTTTTGACAATCAGGCGATTGCGGAGGCGATAGGGATGACGACCGTTGCCCAACCGATTGAACGACTCGGAAAAGAAGCGGTCCAAGTGCTCAATCAGTTGATCCGAGGAAAAGAAATGCCCGTCAGTCAGCCGATGCCACTTGAACTGATTGTGCGTGGAACGACATAAAGGTGGTATCTCATCTTCGCGAAGAGGTAGACACAGAGAAAGTGTATTTCAAGAAACAGGCTGAAGTTAACGTACTCAAAAGTAGGTGGCCAGGAGGAGTTACATGAAAATCTATCAATTTTTGACGACTTGTAATATTAAGTGCAATATCTAACAGAAAAGAAGAAAAGTCAAAGGAGGACGTCTCGCAACGAGGGTGTCTTCCTTTTGTATTTATGCAAGCGATTGCATTCCTATTCTTTTAATACCTTGTCCTAAAAGAATCATATTTCTTGCAAAAAACTAGTTTTTATTTCTTAGTTTTTGTGTAAGAATAGAAAACAATAAACTGAGAGAATTTTTAGAAAAATGAACGAACAGACTATCTGCTTTTCGGGATAGGAGAGAGAAATCGTCATTTTTCAAATTCTAAATAATTTATTTGCTTTAAGCCTGGAGGGGAAAGTATGAAAGTGTTGAAAAGATGGAACCGGATTAGTTTAGTGAAACAAATTGTAATTGGCTTAATTTTTGGTATTATCTTAGCGGTATCGATTCCTGAAACCGCAAAATCCTTAACCATCTTTGGCACACTGTTTGTTTCCGCATTGAAGGCAGTCGCACCTGTTTTAGTATTTTTCCTAGTCATGGCTGCGATTGTACAACATAAAAAGGGACAGCAGACGAACATGAAGTCGATCATCTTCCTGTATCTTCTCGGTACGTTCCTAGCGGGATCGATTGCTGTCATCATCAGCTTCCTGTTCCCTGTCTCCATCACGCTGACGGAGAGTGCAGAGAAATTGGCTGCTCCGGATAATGCCGTCGACGTGCTCCGGACACTCGTCCTGAACGTGGTCGACAATCCTGTCAACGCATTGATCAATGCCAACTATATCGGCATTTTAGCGTGGGCAATCGTCTTAGGGTTAGCACTTAAAAATGCCTCAGATACGACGAAGACGTTCATCTCGAACATCTCCGACTCAATCGCACAAGTCGTCGGGTGGATCATTAAACTCGCTCCACTTGGCATCATGGGAATCGTCATCGGTTCGGTGACGGAAAATGGTCTTAAATCACTGCTTGATTACGGTAATTTATTATTGGTCCTGATCGGGACGATGCTCGTCGTTGCACTGGTCGTCAATCCATTAATCGTTTTCATCAATGTCCGTCAAAATCCCTATCCGCTCGTCTTCAAGTGTCTCCGTGAGAGCGGGATTACGGCCTTCTTCACACGGAGCTCGGCAGCGAACATACCGGTCAACATGGAACTCTGTAAAAAGCTTGGCCTCGATAAAGAGACCTACGGGATTTCGATTCCGCTCGGTGCGACGATCAATATGGGCGGCGCGGCAATCACGATTTCCGTCTTGACGCTTGCAGCGGTCAACACGCTAGATATCGCGGTCGATCTTCCGACAGCCATTCTCTTAAGCGTCTTAGCTGCCGTTTGTGCATGCGGAGCTTCCGGCGTTGCAGGTGGATCGCTCCTCCTGATTCCGCTCGCTTGTAGCCTGTTCGGGATTCCGAATGATTTAGCGATGCAGGTCGTAGCCGTCGGACTGATCATCAGTGTCCTGCAAGATTCGTTTGAGACAGGACTCAACTCGTCAACAGACGTTTTATTCACAGCGACAGCTGAATATAAAAAACGTTTGAAGGAAGGGGAACAACTGTCGATCAACCGATCGGTCATGGCTGCAGAAACAGCTGAAAAAGTCGTCAATAGCTGACTCGATTGTAAATGTATCGGTGATGCTACAAAAAGGTTAAAACCACCCGGATGGGATGTGTTTTAACCTTTTTTCTTTAGACGAATCGACCAGCTTGGATTAACATCATAAAATAAAAATTCCCATAAATGGTTATCCATTTTATAATGAATAAGAAAATTTGATTTTTTAAGAAAAGTAATCACCGAGCAGAATCTATTAATTACATAGAACACCTAGAAGCTCAGTGTGGCGTGATAACGGGTCATCTCGAGATTGAAGAATTACAAAAAGATGCGCTCAATTGATGCAGTTTCAGGATGCACCGTTTCCGAATGCGGCTACGATGACGTCTCTCGGATTATTACGGTTTCCGCTACAATTCGAGAACGGAGCCGTCGTCGATCATTAAGCGATGCTGTCCGTGATGAAAGAAGAAGCCGAGTGACTGATTGAATTGCTATCGCTTGACGCTAGAGGCGTTGAAATCAGGAGACGCCTTGATCTTCGGACGGACTGGGCGAAACGATTGCGTCAACAGTTACCAAGCGATACGGTGATTCGCCAGTTGAATGGAGAATGGTTCGCCGACCTATAAGAACGGGAGGGAAGTCATGCAACTCATCAAACCAATTAACGGTCAGAATCATTTTTGGCTGTTCGAGAAGGATGGACGGACACTTTACACGTTTCACGGCATCATGGGAGAACGGTTAGAAGAACCAATGAGCGAGCAGAAGTTCTCGCGCTTTTTTCATCTGGATGCTTATATTCGGGAGCTCGCAGCTGAGAAAGAACAAGACGGATACTCCGTCGTTCAAGAAGCGGATTACCAAGAAGTTGTCGTCGAGATCTTTGGTCAGGAGAAAGAATATGACGTCATCTCGGAGCATCGCGCGAACATCGAAGAGGACCTCAATGAATTTCTTTTTTCGTCGGGAAACGGTTATTTCTTAGAGGATGACTATGGTCCGGAAGCAATCGAATTCGTCCTTTATGTTCTCGAACCGTCTCAGATCGTCGAACCCGTCATTGATTATTTTAAGAAACAGTATGGCGTGACGAAGATCCGGGTGGGGCAGGCAAAGGTTCATTACGGCCGACACTTGACCGGACTTTATCCTACAGGGAAGAACTTTAATCGGAAAAATTAATTCGAAATTTCGTAAAAGGAGTATTGAACATGAAACAGCAAATCGGCTTACCAGGCATCACGGAAGAACGACTCCAAGAGATAGAGTCAGAACTCGGCTTCGAGCTTCCGAAAGAACTACGAAACAGGTACAAGCGCGAAAACAAGTTCAGCGTCGGTGAATGGGAATTTCATCCGATCAAGGACGAGCAATATATCAAACGGACATGGGACGATCTCGTTCGTGTCAACAAGGAGGACTCGGATGATTATCCAGAAGGGTTCTTCCGGATTGCGGCGGACGGAAGTGGTGACGAACTCGGGTATCAGCTTCCGAATACGGAGACGATCGTCTTGTGGGATCACGAGGAACAAGAATTGTTGCCGGTAGCGCCGACGTTGAAGGCGTTCATTGAAAAAGAACAACAAGTGGACCGTAGTGCAGAACAAGCAGAACTCTTCTTACAGACGGTTCTTGAGACAGGCGTTGTTTATGGGCTATCAAAGTTCGAACAGTCGGGCTGGGCGTATTGTCCGTCAAATCAAGACGAGACGGACGTGCTGTTATTCTTTTCGACGGAAGCGTCGGCAAAAGCACTGCAGACGAAGGAATGGGCGAACTATCATCTGATTCGTTTAGACGTCGACCTGCTCGTTGAAGGATGGTTACCGAACATGATCGACGACGGACTGTATTGCGGACTGAATTGGGAACCGGAGCTCGTCGGACTTGAGCTTGATCCGGAAGATGTTCTGGCAGATCTGGAAGGTTAACATGATTCAGACACTCAGTAAACAAGTGGGAGGCATCACCTATGTCTGGTTCTTGTACCGCGACGGTCGAACGATTCAGATGTATCACGGTGTCACCGAACAATGGAAGCTCGATCAAGATGTCAGCGATTCAATCGAAGAACAGTATACATTTCGGCGCCAAGCAAAACGACGGATGGAGGAATTGATTGCAGAGAAGGAGGCGGAAGGATACAAGCAGGATGATATTTACGGGATGCAGCTCGGACGAAAGGAACGCGAGACGTTTCGACGCCGGACGACATGGCTCGCTTATCTTCTTGTTGGACTAGGGCTGTTCTCTATTTTGATGCCATTTTCCGTTTCACCAATTATTATTCTCGGGGTCGCCATACTCATGATGTGGTTAGTTTTCCTAAGTAAAGACCATCTGCCGACATGGCTTCGGGTGATTTGTTTTATTAGTTATTTTATTATGCATGTCAGTTATCGCCAGGAATCGTATACTCCATATTTGTACCCTGTGCTTTCAATCGGAACTGGAGCGCTTCTTTGGTTGTACCTCCGAAAAACGAGATAGACAATAAAATCGTAAAAAGAATTTTAAAGTAAATAGGTTGATGAAGAAGAGATTGACGACTAAAAGAAGTTTAATCTTTGGAACTTTTTCTTTAACGAAACTTAATAAAATAAAATATCGTAGTTACTAACATCCTAACATTCTTATGCCGAAAAACAGTTTGCTTTATGAAAATCGATAATAAATATTTTGGAGGAAACGCTTGTGATCTTACCATTCATCGGTCTTGTTGCCGGTCTCTTCTTATTGATAGTAGGAACGTACCTCATCCGGTCGAAGCATGCGAAGCAGACGCCGTTAGAGGGACATGGGAGTTACGTCGACAACATCGATTCATTCGTTCTTGGCATCCTACTCTCAATCGGAACGATCATTTTTTTTTCGTTGACCGTCAGACAGTACGGTTATATATGTATCGCAGGAGGATTGTTCGTACTGTACGGTGTCAATTCTGTCTGGTAAACGATTGAGATGAGGAATTGACTCATCTTGGAAGTAGTACATAAAGCGGAGTAAAGGGAGAGCACAATGATTCAATTATTAAAACAAATCGACGATCAAGTGCACCACATCGTCTATCACCAGGAAGGACGAACGTTGTTTTACCGGGAAGGGATTGCCCGCAAAGAACAGATAAAGAATAGTGAAGACATGATGGAAATCAATGAAGAGTCGTCGACTGTCCGCGTACCCTGTCGAAATACGATTGTCGCCTATCGTCAGAAAAAAGAATGGATTCGTGAGAAGCTGGAAGACGGCTATATGCGCTCAACGTTTTCGCAATCAGAAGCGATTGAATACCGCACAGACCGACGGATCATAAAGTTGCGTATTTTAAGCGCTTTACTCGTCCTATTGAGTGGGTTACTGACGCTGACCGATATCTTACCAATCCCAGGATACATAACACTCGTCGTTCTGATGCTTTTCTGGCCGATGCATCTCGAAGGGAAATCAGTACGTGAGCGCTTTTATCGCTGGTCAGGAGTACTTTTCCTGTTTGCGTTAGCTGGCTCATCGAAAAATTACTTAACACCAATCAATCTTTCGATTAACGGAGCGGTCTGTCTCATCTCAGGATTCATTCTCCTGTTGTATACGACAGAACAATTACAGAAACTTGCGACGAAAGGAATCACGTATCATGACGAATCAATCAAACAAGGTGATTGAACTCAAGCGCGCCAATGGTCAAGCGACCGATTACTGGGTTAGTTAACGGATGGGGCGCACGCTCTATCAAGTGTCCGTTCAGGAACAAGCGGATGGTCAAACGGATGAAGGGGAAGTCATCAAAGAACGTTTTCCGTTCTACTTCGGGATGAAGAAACGGATGCTCGAGTTAGCAGAAGAGAAGGAAACAAACGGCTTTCGACCGTTGACTGAAGAAGAACGCACAGCGAACATCATCGAGACAGAAGAACCTATGCTTGATTCAGCTTTCTTCAAGCCCGCTATTCGGTACGCTTGGTTGATGCTCGGTCTTGGAATCCTTCTGTTTCTGCTGCCTTCACCAATCCTAAACGGACTCGCGTTCGCACTCGGCTTATACGTCTGGTATGAGACGTTTGGGCAAGCGGGAATGCCGCGCAGTTATCAAAGATATTTTCACGGGATGCTTGCGGGGTTGACGATCTTACAGGTGTTATCAGCGATTGAATTGGAACGGGAAGTGCAACCGTATTCCGCTGCAATCTGCGTGTTTTCAGCAGTGATGTTGGTATTGCTTGTCGTACAATACCATTGGAAGAGAACCGATCAAATCGGACATGGTGAAAGTATCAGTATTCGAAAAATAAAAGAATATCCTGATTTTGATGAGTAAAAGTAAAAATCTCAGTCTCTCCATTTTGGGAAGGCTTATGGATATTAGAATACTGTAAAATATAGGTATCATGTTGATTTTCATGATTCATCAACTGAATCGGTCGACAGGGGAAGGAGTTAAGCATGAATCGTTATACCAGGGCCACTCGCGCCGCTGTACTATTGTCGATGTTCGACATGAGACGACGAGCGATTAGATTGTTAGGGAAGCACGTCGTGCGTCTCGGAGAACCAAGAGAAAAATCGAGTATGTTGCTCCAAATCGGTATGCTGCATCTGGAACTCGCGGAAGAGCAAGAAGCGAGTCGATATTTCGTAGAAGGATTGACGATCGTAGAATCGATGGAACTTGAGTATGCGCCACAGTTTTTAGCTATTTTACAAGTCATTCAACGGCAAGAGACACCGATGGTTGCAGAGTACTGGGTTCAAAATTTTACTTATCGGATTGTAGATCATCCGAAGTTCACACGGACGATTGCTGGTCTTGAGCTTTCAACCAACTAAAATCATGCATTATGTCCGCTATTTTTCGTACTTCATGATTCTTGTCACGGTCTTTTAATATATTTCGATGTATCTGACATCTGACAAAAAGCTGTTGATGATGGGACACAGTTGCTTCATCATGCTGGTAGTTATAATTTTTATTCGTGTATCTGGCACACTTTTTGACGCGGTGTGCAAAAAAGAAGGGAACGATGTAAGTAACGGGTTCCGTTTCCTATCGCAAAACTCTAAAATGTATAACAAAATGACTGGCAAATTGTACGCTAATTTGTTAGTCATTTTTTGTTGTTATATTGAGGTTTTCATTAAAATATCATCTTTTTTTGTAATGTAATTGATACCTCGATTTGTTAGCACACAATCAGTAGTGTAAGGCGACAAATTGACTGGCAAATTGCCTTACACAAATTTACCTAAAAAAGGGAGATGGACAAATGAAAATCGAACCAAAGTAACCGAGCGCCAAACCGAAACAGTTTAAGCTTTCCTTCAAGTCGCACAAGATTTTGGAGCATTACTCTGATTACACAGGCTTAACGGAATCACAGGTTTTAGAGGAAGTCTTACCGCATTTACTGAATGACAAAGACTTTATCGCACACATCGAAAGCAAACGCAACAACACACGCGTCAAGCGAGAGTTGGGATTATGAGATGCTTAAAATCAAACGTATCACAAACTTCACCGACCGTATTTGCCTAACAGACCCGAATATACCCTCCTCAGAAACCACACAACGACACCTCGATTACCTCACCTTGTCAGACAAAACTATGGGAACTCAATACGCCAAATTTACTTTCAGACCTACGCACTTTACTTGGAAAGGAAAAACACACGAAATCCAAATCAACTACTGCTCCAATCCATTTTGTAAAAATCATTTAGAACCACAAACGAAATAAGGAATCGGCAAAAACCAACGCTATAACATCACAGGAACCACTCCTGACCGAAGCGTTATTTGAAATCCCGATCCAACCGATCCGAACATCATACCCACTTTGAACTGCAACACCAAATCGTATTCCAATGGGTCTTTGGCAACCGAAATTGAACGCTTGGTCCTAATAAACTCAGTCGTACCCTTAAATCCCGTTTATCAGTTTCACAAAGATGGGTGTGCCAATCCAGAAACCTTTTTCACGCAGCCAAAGACATTTTATAAACGTGGAAAGGCGTCTTCAAGCGCACAGATTGTCCAGTGTAAAACGTGTAATAAGTACACGAACATTCTACCATCCAAAGTGGAAACGACTTCTTATCATCAAAAACGGAACGACATTTTGCCGATGTTCGCGGATATGATTATTCATCACATTCCTGTATCAGGCACTTGTAAGGTCTTGAAAATTGGTCGTTCGACTTATTATGAAAAATTGGAATGGTTGTATCGCTGTTACTTGGAATTCCTTGAGACAAGGGAAAAAGCATTCGAAAAGAAAGTGTTCCCAAGAATCTGGGTAAACACCGATATTATGATGTACGTCCTCAACAATGTCCGAAAGAAAGGGCAAACGAAAAAATTCAAAAGAGGAAACCAAAAACAATTGCCGACACAAGTTGTCATTTCTACGGATATGAGTTCAAGATATGTATTCCGTGCCAATGTTGCTTATGATTGGGATATTTCGTTCGACCAAATTGAATTTGATACCTTCACTTACAAAGACGACCATTTAAAAGAAGAGCTACGAAAGAATGCAAAATACACAAAGCATTCATATTACCCGCAGTTTCCGACACTTAATGACAATCAAACCAACGCTGATTACAGTCGCGAGATGATTGAATTAAACCGCAGAAAAGAATATGTGGATGGTCTTCACGTGAAGCATACTTATACTGCGATGGCTCAACTGTTTTTAATCAAGCAGATGGTCAAAACACCTAAATGGCGATTTGTAAGTGATGATGATCGTGTGTTGAAAGTGGCGATTAAAAAGGCTTTCGCAGAAGAAATGAAAAATGGACAAGCTCACTATCTGGTGAACAACTTTGACAAAACGCTTTCCAGAGAAGAGGCTTACAAGGAATTCATCGAATTAAGTAAATATCTTCGGGACTGGGCCGAAACCAAAGGAATGAAAGACTTACCGCATTATGAAAAAGCGGTTGCCTACCTGACAGAAAAATTAGCTACACACAAATTCTACGAAACCAAAACAGCACCTAACGGAACAGATTATAATATCCATAAGCCGAATGAAATTGAACATCCAATAGCAATGGCTGACAGAGGAAATCGATACATTAATGTTCTGAGCGATACATCGAAACTATCGGATGAGCATTTGGCGCGATTGATCGTAAGAGCTAATGATAATTCGGTTAACACATTCTTTCAAGAAATCCGACGGTCAATCTCAATTTTAGAGAGACCACTTATTACAAGTCGTGGCGATGGGAAAAGTAATATCTATTCAAACTTCAATCCGCGCTACGCACAAATGAGTATTACGATTTTACGAACCTACTATAATTTCTGCAAGACCTATCAAGTTGGCAAACCAGAAATCGGACCTGACGTAAAGAAGATTAAAAAGCTAAAAAACTCCAGCTCAAAAACTTGGCATTGCCAATCGTGTTTATACCTGGGAAGACATTATTTATAAACGTTAAAACAAAAAACGCTTAACCAATCTTCGGCTAGGCGTTTTCTAATGAGTCGAGAGTTTTAAGGAAGGACTGTGTTAAAGGTTGAAGTTGATATTTATAGAAAAAATAGGACTCCCAATTATATGGAAACCCTATACTAAATTATTGTCTTATTAAACTAAAGCAATTTCATTAGATGAATTGTTCATTAAGGTGTGTTCCAAAAGAAAGTTGTGACTATAAAAGGAATAATAATCGCAATGAGTAAGATTAAACCATTTCCAATTAAACCAATCTTCTTATATACACCTTTTTCGGCAAATAGTGCTAAAACGAACCCTATTGCAGATAAAATAACATTGCTCAACAAAAGATTGTCATTTCCGAAAAGCATAATAATATAGAATACTAATCCAACAAAAAATAAAACAGTGGAAAGAGTACCTAAAATTCTTTTCATTTTTTATACCCCCTTATTTTTTTCTCAAACTAATTTACATTGTTATTTTGTATATTCACTACAAGCTTCTTTCCTTCTTTTATACTTCAGAACATTTCGTTATTCATATTACAACTATTTTCCATATAAAATCCAAATACCCTGAAATATCTATAAAAAACACCCCAACCGCTAAAGCTCTGTATTACCAGAATTTCTCGCAAATTAGGGCGCATTTTGTTATACAATTTCTATTACATTTTGTATCACATTTTAAAGTTTTGCGATAGGAAACGGAACCCGTTACGATGTAAGTCGTCTCCTTCTTTTCTATACGTTAAGTTAAAGTACCAAACGTCAGTAGTTTGTTTAAATGTCAACTCCGATTATTTTAAGAATTGCAACGATTACGATGACGGATAACGCAAATGATCCGGCATAAGCCAACTGCTTTTTCATAGACCAAAGTTCTTCCTTCTATGTTTCAAAGTTAAAGTTGCCTGAGGCAAGTATGTACGCATACGTTTCTTGTTCATGCTGTTATCGTAACACGGCTGCAATTTTTTGTTAATAATATTCAATTTAGAAAAACATGACTCATTGAAGGTGGTAATCGAAGTGCCTAAAAAATCACTGCAGGACCATGCTTTTTACGGAAACATCAAAAAGCTGAAAAAGTGTATCGACCGCGGGGACGATCTGGATGCACTGGATGAAGAAGGAAATTCGGCATTGCACTGGGCAATCGAGGAAGGGTATGACGAAATCGTCACGCTTTTGCTTGAGCACCGCGCAGACATCAACCGACAGAGCCGGGACGGGTTAATGCCGTTGCACCTTGCGTTGTATGAAAACCGGTCCGCTATCGCAATGCAACTGATTGATGGTGGTGCCGCTATTGATTTTGACGGACACGGATTCACGGCGTTGCACTTCATCGCCGCGCGCTCCGGCAACAAACGAGTCTTGCGTCGTTTACTTGAAGATTGCACACGTGTTGATTGGCAGACGGATGACGGAGTAGGTTATACACCTCTGCATTATGCCGCACAGGAAGGAAAAGTAAAGAAGATTGTCATGCTGGCAGCGGCAGGAGCTGATGTCAATCGCATCGAAATGAACGGATTCACACCATTGCACCTCGCAGCAGGAGAAGGACATGTCAAAGCGGTAGAGGCGTTACTGGCGGCAGGGGCAGACATCGAAATCGAAAATCGATTAGACGATAACAATACAGCTTTGATGCTCGCCAGTCAGTATGGTCTGACGGACATCACGAAAGTGTTGCTGGCACACGGTGCAGAGCGGGATCATCAGGATGCAAAAGGGCGAACGGCGCTCGACTTTGCATTGAAACACCGGTATCCGGAAATCATTAAGCTGTTCCAAACCATACATAGGGGGAAATAAGATGAAGAAATGGATTGGTCTCATCATTCTTGTACAAACGATCTTGTTTGGCATGCTGATTATTCAACTCGACAAGATGACAGACACGATTGCGGAAGCTGGGGCATATATCGCTACGAAAAACGGTAGTCTTGCTTGGGGAGGCGGTCTTCCGGTAATGGATTATGTCTTATTCGGCATCTTGATCATTGTCGGCGTCTTCCTCCTCATCCCGGAAGAAAAATTAAAGTGAAAACGATTAAAAAGTTGTAGGTCGATTTTGCTCTTAGGTGATAAAATAAAAGATGGGATATTTCTCCTGATATTTACTTAATTTTATTTAAAAGGGTGGGTTCATATGAAAAAAGTAACATTTCGGAACGTGTTAGCAAGCGGTGTCGTGACAGCGCTCGTATTGACAGGGGCTTCCTTCCAGGGAGGAGTCGCCGATGCGGCGACAAAAACAAAGACGACCCAAGTCGTGAAGAAGAAGACGGACTATAAAAAGTATCGCGCGAAACAATTGAAAGTTGTTGCTTCATACGATAGCACCCTCTTTCACATAGATCGATTTGGTGGCATCAAAGTGCCGGACTATGTGACTGATCCTGTCTACCGTGCACAAGTCGAACGGTATAATAAAAAAGTCGAGGCGTTTAAAAAAGACCGTGCAGCTGCGGTCAAAGAAGTCAAAGCAATTAAAAAATTCATTCCTGAAGTGAACACGGCGAAGGAGAAAAAGATAACGGATCGACGTGTCGCGGCCTTGAAGAAAGAAACGGCACGCTTGAAGACGAAATCACAAGCGTTGTTGAAACAGGGCCAGGCCCTGTACAAAGTCATCACAAACTATGAGAAACAACAAGTCCTCTCGTTTGAAAGCCAGTACGGTTCAATCAGCGAAGCGTTGACGCTGATCAGCTACCGTGACTATTTGACGCGCTTGGACAACTATTTAACAGAAAATCATTACAGCAAGGATGCAAAAGCGGATATTATCGACCTCAACAGTGAACGGATGTTAAACGCGCGGGAAGAATCGTCAGAACGATTAGGGGATACGCGTGGCAAGATGTTCCTGTTGATTTACGCCGGTAAATTCGAAGAAGCGAATGAACTCTTTACGTATGCGAAAGATACGATCGTCGTCGAGGAAAATGCCCGGCTTGACGCGTTATACACGAAAATCATTAATCGGTATATGAAGAAGTAAGTATGAAACAGCATCCTTGCCGGGATGCTGTTTTTACGTAAACAAACAGGAAAGGAAGAATCATTCTCCCTTTCCTGTCGTCGGTTAATTTCCTGGCTTTGTTTTATAGAAACTGTAGAAGACGCTGATCAAAATGACGAGGACGATCGTTCCAAGCGACATCCAAATCGGCATTTTGTAGACATCACCGAGAATCATCTTCGCTCCGATGAAGACGAGCATGAAGCTGAGTCCGTGCTTCAGGTAGTAGAAGCGGTCGATCAGGTTCGCGAGGACGAAGTAGAGACTACGGAGACCAAGGATTGCCATAATGTTCGCATAGAAGATGATGAACGGGTCACGCGAATAGGCAAAGCTTGCTGCGACCGAGTCGACGGCAAAGACGATATCCGAGATCTCGATGAAGATCAACGCGATCAACAGCGGTGTGAAGAACAACTTGCCGTTGATTCGCTGCGTGAACTTACCGGACGAGATGTCTTGTGTGATCGGCAAACGCTTTTCAAGCCAACGGACCGTCTTGTTCTCTTCAAGCGACGTTTCCTGCCCGATGTTCTTGAACATCATGTAACCGGTGTAGACGAGGAACGCACCGAAGATGTAGTAGACCCAAGCAAAGTTATCAAGAAGCGACACGCCGGCGACGATGAAGATGACGCGGAAGAGGATGGCACCGAGAATACCCCAGAACAAGACTTTGTGCTGATACTTCAGTGGAATCGCAAAGTACGCAAAGACGAGTGAGAAGACGAAGACGTTATCAATCGCGAGCGCCTTTTCGATGAAATAAACGCTCGTGTATTCGATTGCGGCGTCGCTGCCTTGCGCATAGAATAACCAACCGCCAAAGGCGACGGCGAGTCCGATCCAGACGAACGTCCAGGTCCAAGCTTCTCGAAGCGAAACCTCATGAGCTTTCCTGTGAAATACGCCAAGGTCCAGTGCGAGCATGATGAAGACGATCGCTAAAAATACAATCAATAGTGTCAACAGCGCTTCCTCCTTTTAAGTGGTGTTCTGTTCATATTTCAATTATAGGTTCAAATGAACTTAAAGTAAAGAGAGGAGTGTGCTGCTTTTGTTTAAAAAATCAGTCAGACACTTTTTCGCCTTAAAATCAAAAGGAACGTCAAAAGGGGGGAATGGAATGGAAAAAACAAGTGCCATCAACAAAACCGCCTGGGAGTACCGGGCTTATGAATTTTGGCGACAACGTGACGGGGCGCCGCTGGATAAAGCAAACGAGATTTTGATTAACCCGAAAGCAAGTCTTAAAAAACATCAGGACTATTTTCAAGAAGTGACCGGCAAACGGATTGCTAACCTGTGTGGTTCGAACGGTCGCAAAGCGGTTCCACTGGCGTTACTCGGTGCTGACGTCACGGTCTTCGACATCTCGGAAGAAAACCGCCGTTATGCGCTTGAGCTTGCGGCCTGTGCCGGGACGGAAATTGAATACATCGTTGGTGATATTCATGACATCGACTTGCAAACCTATCAGCATCAGTTCGATATCCTGTATCTTGAAGGCGGGATATTACATTACTTTCATGACCTGGAGGCGTTCGCGTCGATTTTGTTTGCCTTGCTCAAGCCGGGCGGGAAGCTGATTTTAAGCGACTATCACCCGATCAAACGTTGTATTGATGGGGAGTCACAGTACATCCCGCGTTATTTCGGTCAGGAGATATATGAAGCGGAAATTGCGTACCAATCGCATTTTGATCCGGCTGAACAAACGGAGTTTCCGAAGGTGATGCTGCGGCACTATACGATGAGTGAGATTGTGAACACGGTCATCCGGAGCGGCTTCACCCTCGCACAACTGGACGAGCACCGGGGCTGGAACGGCGAAAACATCCCGTGGGAATTCACGCTCGTCGCGACAAGATAAAACCCAGCGTCCTGATGGATGCTGGGTTTGTTTGACGATTATCGGTTTTTGTCATTTGCAAATATGAAAATTCATTTTTACAGGCGTTCAAGACGACGTGAAACGGCAGTCAAGATGACGGCCAGAATGACCATGATGCCGCCGACCCACGGTGTGTGGACGAGTCCGATCGTATCGGCGACGAATCCGCCGATCGTTGCACCGAGTGCAATTCCGATATTAAAAGCGGCGATGTTTAGGGCTGAAGCGACATCGACCGCTGCCGGGACATATTTTTCTGCCAACTGGACGATATAGAGCTGGAGTCCCGGGACGTTCATGAAGGCGAGCAGCCCCATTAGAATAATGCCGATGATGCCGGCGACTTTAAACGGAATCATGAAGGACATCGCGATCATGACGATCGCATGGACGATGAACATATAGAACAATGCTTTGATTGGATTACCATTCGCAAGCTTTCCGCCGACGGCGTTGCCGATTGCAACGGCAATCCCGTAGACGAGCAGAATGATACTGATCAAGCTTGGGCTGATTTTCGTTACGTCCTGCATGATTGGTGTTAAATACGTGAAGGCGACGAACGTTCCGCCGTAACCAAGAGCCGTGATCAAGAAACCGAGCATTAAGCGTCCGTTCGTCAACAATTTGAACATGTCGGAGAACTTAGCAGGTGGAGATTGTTTCAAGTCTTTCGGAATCAAGAAGAAGCTGGCGATGATGGAAATGATTCCAAGTGCTGCGACGGCAAAAAATGTCGCGCGCCAGCCGAACGATTGACCAATGAACGTCCCGAGTGGCACACCTGTAACGGTCGCGACAGTTAATCCTGTGAACATCAAGGCAATCGCACTGGCTTTCTTATGTTCCGGTACAAGCTGGACGGCAATCGTCGCACCGATTGAGAAGAAGACGCCGTGCGAAAACGCCGTGATGAAACGGGCGACGATCAACAGTTCAAAACTGGGAGCGACGGCAGAGACGAGATTACCGGCGATGAAGACGACCATCAATGCCATCAGTAACGTCTTGCGGTTCATCCGATTTGTTAAAGCAGTCAAAATCGGCGCACCGACGGCGACACCGATCGCGTAACCGGAAATGATGAGACCAGCGAGTGTAATACCGATATTTAAGTCATCGGCGATCGCTGCGAGCAGTCCGACGGGAACAAACTCCGTCGTACCGATACCAAAAGCGCTAATTGCAAGTGCGAGCAGGGCGAAGCGGCCGTTTTGCGGGACCTGTTCCCGTTCGGCACGCGGATTTAATTGATTCATGATGATTCCTCCTAAAGTAAAATGAAGTAAAGCAGCGTAAGCGTGCTCTGAACGACCGGGCCCGGTTCGTTTTGATGAATGAGAAACACTTAGGCGTGACCTCATCATAGAGCGAGAGATTTATAATTGGAAGTACGTACTTTCAAGTACCATAGGCACTAAAAAGTACCCTACCCTCATCGATTGAAGCAATGGACGAAGATGGCTTGTACTTTCCGTTGACAATTGTTATCATAAACCCATCAAATCAACTTGAGAAGTACGCACTTTCAAGTACGATAGGCACTAAAAAGTACCTGTCCCGCTGTACTTCAAGAATCGAAAGGAAGAATCAGCATGGCCTACAACATTCCGGTCGAAGCGACGCTACAAGTCATCGGAGGCAAATGGAAAGTCGTCATCATGTGTCATCTCATTAAAGGCGAACGCCGGACAAGCGAATTGAAAAAACTGATGCCGAACATCACGCAGAAAATGTTGACGCAACAACTACGGGAACTCGAACAGGACGGTGTCATCATCCGGACCGTTTACGAACAGGTTCCGCCGAAAGTCATCTATTCCTTATCCGAATACGGTTGGTCGTTGCGCCCAATCTTAGACGCGATGTGCGCCTGGGGGGAAGGACATATCGATTTGACGGGCGAGGAAGTCGTGTCTTCTTAAAGAAAACTATCATACTGCACATCAAAACGACCGCCTGGAGTCAGGGCGGTCGTTTTTGTTAGTCCGATTGGAGTGTATGACCATGCGAAAGGAATTAGGGGGTTAAAACAACGAATTCCTTATTAAGGAAATTCATACCTTAATAGGAGGTGGTCGATTTGAATAGTTCGTTAATGTTTCCGGTCGATGTATGGTTTTACATTTATTTTGCCATCGGGGCAGTGGTTGTTTTTCTCATCGGTTACGGGATTGCCAAGAAAACGCAGAAGCAGGACAGAGGCTTTTCGTTTATCCTGCTGATGAGTGTAGTGTTGTTCACGGCTCTAGCTTACTGGTTCAACGGTGCGGCAAGAGAAGTCTTTATGGGAACGTTGCCTTGGCTGTTCAATCTCGTATTCGGCGGCGTACTGCTGATCGTGTTCCTTGCCGGTTCCAAAATGATTTTCAAAAGAATTTAAAGGTCAGTCGCTGTCGACGGACGGTTCCTTTCATAGGACCGTCCGTATGTACGTGGTTAAAGAAGGTAACGACTCCCTCGTCGTTCGATGACGAGAATGTGATCCGTGATTTCTTCCGGTTCATCGCCGAACGCATCATATGTGATTCGTTCGGACAATCGAATTTGGTATTGCTCCAATCCATCGATGGTTTTCAAATAGTCCGGCAATCTTTCGGTCGGTTCCGTTAAAGTTGGATTGGTAAACGGAAAATTATCGTCGTTCGGATTGTTTGTATGGATAAAAACGGCGTCCAATCCTGCATCGAGCCGGGACAGTTCGATCCAGAGCTGGTACGGCTGACCCCACGTTTGAAGGGCGGCGTTTAACTCATCCATCAGATGAAACAATGCCTGGACATGTGCTTTTCGCATTTTAAGGTGACCATTTCCGAACCCGTCAAAATCAAGGTGGACGTGCCAAAAATCGAACCAGCTGTCGGAACTGAAATCGAGCGGATGAGCGCTAGGTTGTTGTTTCTTTTGCAGATTTCGGAAGTAACGGCGTTTGCCTCTGAATTTTTTCATATCTTTAGTACTCCTTTACGTGAATCGAGTTATGTAGTTATCATTTTTACACGTCAAACTAAGTTAAATAAAGCGAATCGGATAATTTTTGATTAAATATCGTTAATTTCTGTTTTTACTTGGTGGTAAATGGAAATTCCTATATAATGTGAATTAACATTAGTTCACTTTAAATACATCTTTACTGAACTATGAAATGAGGAGGTTTTTACATTGGGAAAATTTTCTTCGGATATTCGTTTGGTCTCTCAAAGGATTCAACAAATTCAACATTCGATTTCTACCGAAGAAGCTACTAAAACTGCTTTAATTATGCCGTTTTTTCAAACGTTGGGTTATGACGTATTTAATCCGGCAGAGTTTACTCCTGAGTATATTGCTGACGTCGGAATAAAAAAGGGTGAAAAGGTTGATTATGCAATCATGGATCAGGGACAGCCGACTATTCTTATTGAAGCTAAATCAATCCGAGAACCTCTCACGAAACATGATTCGCAACTGTTTAGGTACTATGGAACGACGCAAGCTAAGTTTGCTATTTTAACGAATGGCGATACTTATCGATTCTACACGGATTTAGAAACACCTAACGTAATGGATACTGTTCCATTCTTTGAAATTACACTGTCTACCATTAAAGATAATGAAATCAAAGAGCTGTACAAATTTAAAAAACAAGAATTTAACGTCAACACGATTCTCTCTACAGCAGAGGAACTAAAATATTTAAGCGCGATTAAAGAACAGTTAAAAACACAATCACAGTTACCGAGCGACGAGTTTATTAGATTACTGATTCAAGACTGCTATCAAGGGATTAAAACGCAAACTGTGGTTGATAAGTTTAGACCTATCGTTTCAAAAGCGTTTACGCAGTTCATGAATGAGAATATGAATGAACGAATCAAACATGTGATTTCAGGAGACTCGGAATCATCGACGGTTTCTGTTCCTTCCTCACCAGAGTTAGAAGCAGAAAATACCATCGATGAATCGGTTGTAGATATTCCATCACAGCCTTCGATTGAAACCACACAAGAAGAAATTGAGGGGTATGCGACCGTAAAAGTGTTACTTGGATCGACAGTCGATAAAAATCGGATTTTTTATCGGGATAACGCGAGCTACTTTAACATTCTGATTGATGATAGTAATCGGAAATGGGTCTGTCGTTTGCACCTTAATTCATTAACAAATAAATATATAACTTTCCGTGATGAACCGAATGTGCGACATAAAATTAATGAAGTATATGAAATCGAACAATATAAAGAGCGCTTATCAGATATCGTCAACGAAATCATTGCTTCAACTTAATTTCCTTATTTATATGCTTGTCTTCACAGAATTTTTGGCTAGGAAACTTGCTGCTTCAGTGGTTGGAATGTCAGTTCCAATTCTTACTTTTGATAGCGAGGGCATTGACGTGATTTCCGACATGAATCGCTTTTAAGGGAAAGGGTAACCAAAACCAGCCCTGCATCGTAGCGTAGCGGCGTACAAGATTGGCGCTAAGAGGCGATTTGAGAAGAAAATGAAATGAGCGGCGAAACATACATGAACACCAGATTTTTAATTGTTCTACAACCTGCCTACCTTTAGCGAGGTAGGTTTTTTTTATTTCATTTCAGTAATTTTATTTTAATTTGTTCACGCTTTCAATTAAAACATTGTTTCTTAAATGAGGACTTGCTATACTGTTGGTGAACACGGGGAACTTGCGCACGAATCACAGATCAACGAGCGATGTACAGTCAAAACGATGTTTTATATTACATTGTCTTATAACGGCCAATGATTTCATTAAAGGGGAGCTGAGCACATGGGACAGAAACTCAACTGGACGGCAACACTCGGATTGACGACGGCGCTACTTGCCGCATCACTTCCGATGCAACCGGTCGCGGCCGAGACACCATCCGTCACGGAGCGGGTCGACGCGCAACTCGATCAGATGACGCTTGAACAAAAGGTCGGTCAAATGATCATGCCGGATTTCCGCCTGTGGAACGGGGTCAACCATACGCAACTGGCACCGGAAGTTGGACGGATCATCGACCGGTTTGATTTAGGCGGCGTCATCTTGTTTGCGGAAAATGTCAGTGCGACGGAACAGACGACGAAACTGGTCCATGACTTGCAGGAAGTCATCAAAAGTGACGCGAGTAACGACATTCCACTGTTCGTGACGATTGACCAGGAAGGCGGCATCGTCACACGCCTCGGGACGGGGACGAATTTACCGGGGAATATGGCGCTCGGGGCGACCCGCAGTGCATCCTACGCGGAAGCGGCAGGCGGCATCATCGGGTCCGAACTGCATGCACTCGGCATCAACGTCAACTTTGGTCCGGTCCTAGACGTCAACAACAATCCGGGCAATCCTGTCATCGGTGTCCGCTCGTTTTCAAGTGACCCGCAGCTGGTTGGGGAACTGGGTTCGGCGATGACGCAAGGCATTCAGAAGCAAGGAGTCGCTGCGACGGCGAAACACTTCCCGGGACACGGAGATACGGCAGTCGACTCGCATTACGGCTTACCGGTCGTCGACAAATCACTGGCTGAACTGAACCAGCTGGAACTGATTCCGTTTAAACGGGCGATTGCGGAAGGCATCGACATGATCATGACGGCACATATCGGGATGCCGCAAATTGAGGATGAAGTCGTCGAGTCAAAACAAGGAACGTTCCCGCTGCCGGCGACGTTGTCGGATGACGTCATCACCGGTGTCTTACGGGAAGAGCTCGGCTATGAGGGACTTGTCGTCACCGATGCCTTGAACATGCAGGCGATTGCCGACAACTTTACGGAATCGGAAGCCGTCATCAAGACGTTTAAAGCAGGCGTCGATATCGCCTTGATGCCGACGATTTTAAGATCTGCGAACGATGTAACGAAACTGGAATCGATTTTTGACGACGTACTTGCAGCAGTCGAAAACGGTGACCTGTCTGAAGCGGACATCAATCGTTCCGTCGAGCGGATTCTGACGCTCAAAGCGACACGCGGCATCTGGAAGGAAACGGACAAACCAGTCACGCTCGATGAAAAACTGGCGCAAGCGAATACAATCGTCGGTAGTCCGGAACATAAAGCACTTGAACGAGAAATGACGGAGGCAGCAGTCACGCTCGTCAAAAATGATAAGAAAAAACTGCCGTTCAAACCGAAGAAAGGCGAGACGATCCTTGTCCTGTCACCGACAAAAGATCAGACGGACAGTATGGTCAAGACGATCCGATCGCTTGAAAAAAACGCCGGTAACCTGAAACGCGTCAACATCTTGACGGAAAATTATACAGCGTCGACACCGCACCTGGAGCAAAACCAGGTCTTGCAAGAAAAGCTGGATGCGGCGGACTACATCATCGTCGGCTCAAACGTCAACAACAGTGACAAGCTGAAAGCGACGTCGGCGGATCATTATGTACCGGCGGAAGTCTTCCATCAGGCGAAACGCACAAAAACACCGTCTGTCCTGCTCAGTCTCCGAAATCCGTATGATGTCGCCGTGCAACCGGACGCGAAAGCGCAACTGCTTGTGTACGGTTTTAAGGGCGATCCGAATGGTCCGGACTCGGAAGCCGGGAACACGAAATCGGCCGGACCGAATTTACCGGCAGGAATCCGTGCCATCTTTGGTGAAGTGAAACCACAGGGAAAACTACCGGTCGATGTCCCGAAATTTGAGGACGGCCTCTTTAAAGAGGCGCTTCATCTCGAGTTTGGAGACGGGTTCCGGAATTGGAACCGGTAAGTGTGAAGGGAATAGGTGAGCTCAATCAATCAGATTGGGCTTTCCCTATTGACTCTTTTGCAATAAAATTTCAATAGTTTTTTAAAAGGAGTAAACTAAAGTTTTTCAAAAGGTTACATAGTGAGTAGAGAGGGTGTTGACGATGTTAGATAAATTAGCAACAGAACGACGAAACGAACGAACGATGCACCTGGACGACATGGCGGTCGAAGACATGTTGACTGTCATGAACGCGGAGGATCAAACGGTCGCTACTGTCATTCGACAAGAAATCCCGGTCATCAAACAAGTCGTCGAGCGCGTCATTCAAGCGTTTCAAGTAGGTGGACGCCTGATTTACATCGGAGCCGGAACGAGCGGGCGCCTCGGTGTCCTCGATGCGGCGGAATGTGTACCGACGTTCGGGGTCTCACCGGACATGGTCGTTGGACTGATTGCCGGAGGTGAGCGGGCACTGATTAAAGCCGTCGAAGGGGCAGAAGACAGTAAAACGCTTGCCGTCGAAGATTTACAGGCACTTAAAGTAAACGCAAACGACACCGTCATCGGCATCGCGGCGAGTGGGCGGACCCCGTATGTCATCGGTGGTCTGGATTATGCACGCAAAATCGGTGCGACGACGGCTGCCCTGTCCTGCAACAAGCAGGCGGTCATCAGTGAACACGCGGAATTCCGGATTGAAGTCGAAACCGGACCGGAAGTCTTGACCGGTTCAACTCGACTCAAAGCCGGAACAGCACAAAAACTCGTCTTGAACATGATTTCGACGGCGGCGATGATCGGCGTCGGAAAGGTCTATCAAAACTTGATGGTCGATGTCCAATCGACGAATGAAAAGTTAGAAGTCCGGGCAAAACGGATGATCGTCGAAGCGACAGGGGTTGATTTTGAGACAGCCGCGCGTACTTTCACTTCGGCGAATGGTCACGTCAAGACGGCGATTGTGATGATTTTAGCCGACATATCGTATGATGAAGCAGTCGAACGCTTGCACCGCGCAAACGGATTCGTCCGTGATGCACTTTAAGGGGGGATAAACATGAAGAAGGAAGAAATGCTGGCATCCGCGATTCTTGAACATGTCGGGGGAACGGATAACATTCGGCAACTCGCCCACTGTATGACACGGGTCCGCTTGAGCCTAAAAGACCCGACGAAAGCAGACATCGAGGCACTCAAACAAATTGACGGTGTCATGGGTGTCATCGATGACGAGACGTTGCAACTCGTCGTCGGACCGGGGACGGTCAACCGGGTTGCCGACCATCTCAGCCGCACGACGGGACTGGCGATCGGTGAGGAATCGGTTGATGAGAACTTGACGCTTGAAGAGCGGGCTGCCATCGAACGGCAAAAAGTAAAGGACAAACAAAAGTCACCGTTCAAACGTTTCTTACGACGAATCGGAAACATCTTCATCCCGCTCATCCCGGGACTGGTCGCGTCCGGAATCATCAACGGGGGGGCGAACTTCGCGAAGAATGCCGGGGTTGATGCAACAGTGACCTGGATGCAGATTCTGTTGTTACTCGGAAGTACCGTCTTTGCCTACTTAGCGATCCTCGTCGGCTGGAATACGGCGAAGGAGTTTGGGGGCACACCTGTCCTCGGAGCGATTGCCGGGGGGATTTTATTTAATCCGTTACTCGTCGATATCGTTATTTACGGGGAACCGCTTGTTGTCGGTCGGGGCGGCCTGTTTGGTGTCATCTTTGCTGCCTGGTTGATGACCTACCTTGAAAAACATATCCGGCGCTTCATGCCGGTCTCGATCGATATCATCTTTACACCGCTCTTGACCGTCTTGATTGTCGGCTTTACGGCACTTTATGCCATCATGCCGGTCGCCGGTATCTTGTCCGACGGCATCATGTTCGGGATCAACGCGGTGCTTGAGGTCGGTGGACCGCTCGCCGGTGCCGTGCTGGCCGGATTCTTTTTACCGCTCGTCATGGTCGGTCTCCATCACGGCTTGACGCCGATTCATCTGGAATTGTTGAATACGATTGGTGATACGCCACTTCTACCGATTCTTGCAATGGCAGGTGCGGGTCAAGTCGGGGCGGCACTGGCGATTTTCGTCAAGACGCGCAATCAGCGTTTACGTAACATCATCAAAGGGGCGATTCCGGTCGGTTTTCTCGGGATCGGTGAACCGTTACTGTACGGGGTCACGTTACCACTCGGTCGTCCATTCTTGACGGCGTGTATGGGAGCGGCCGTCGGTGGCGCGTTCCAGGCGACGATGAAGACGACGGCGCTTGGAATCGGTGTATCCGGTCTATCGTTGACACCGTTGATTGATAACGGGATGTACTTGACGTATATTGCCGGTCTCGTCATCTCATACGTCGCTGGATTCTTCTTTACGTATTGGTTTGGGTTTAAAGAAGAAATGGCAGATGGGATTTAACGGGGACTGTCGATTTCAGAGAGAACAAAAAAATGGAACATCACGTTTGAGGTGATGTTCCATTTTTTTGACGCACGACCCTTTCAGAATCAATGAACGAAAAACTGATTCACTGATTTGTCGGACTTCAGGTGATCCTGGATCAGCTTTTTCAAGTCTTGTTCCTGTTCGACTGTGCTGAGTTGCGTGTTGTACCACCCGTCAAGTGTTGCCCGAGTTACCGTATATGCATTGTCCGGGAAGGTAAACGTGATATGGTCGACATTGTCGACGAGGGCAAACAGATACGTTGCGTTGTACAGAACCGTTTCTTTGATCTCTTGTTCGACGGCTTCAGCGTCGATTTCCTGATAAGTCAAATGAATCCCATAGGGTGTTTGTTTTGTTTCAAGTTCAATTTGATGTAACTCTTGATGGTGTGCCAATTGCTTGACGATGTTCCCGACGGCACTGTTATCGCCGACATAGGAGTGCTTATAACGGAACACATCTGTCTTCGAATCGGCATGTTGGCTGTAACCGGTCCAAATCAGTACCAGACAGGCAACCGCCATAAACGGAATTAACATTCGTTTCATACAATCTCTCCTTTTTGGATCTCACACTCATGGTATCATAATTCATGAAAAATCTCCTAAAAAATTCTTATATTGGAACTTTCGTAACAATTCATAGCGTTCATACATCCAGTCAATCAGGAAGAGGGAAGCAGATGAAAGGACTCGCTGTTTATTTAAGTGAACCACTGACAGATGAAAGTACGAACAGATTAACCCGGATGCGCGGTCTCGGTTTTACCTCGATCTTTACGTCGTTACATATTCCGGAAGACGATTCCTCCTTGTACACGAGTCGTTTGCAGGAACTTGGGCGACTGGCGCAACAGCTCAAGATGGAACTCGTCGCGGATATTGCACCAAGTTCACTTGCCGCACTCGGCAAGACGTGGGACGATGCTGCTACCTTAATCGAATGGGGTGTGACCGGATTACGCGTTGATTACGGTGTCACACCCAAACAAATCGCGGATTTGTCCAAACAACTGATGGTCGCCTTAAACGCCAGTACCGTGACCGCGGAAGAACTCGATCTGATGAAAGCGGAGGGCCTTGTCCTCGAACAGGTCGAAGCGTGGCATAATTTTTATCCGCGACCGGAAACAGGACTCGACCAGGACTGGTTTAATGCGAAAAACCGCTGGCTCCGTGAACAGGGGATTCGTGTCCAAGCCTTCATTCCGGGGGACGGACAACTGCGTGGTCCGCTCCATGAAACATTACCGACACTCGAAGACCATCGCGGACAATCACCGTTCGCCTGTTACCTCGAGCTGGAAGATTCCGTTGACCGGATTCTGATCGGGGACCCCGGTTTGTCGGAAAGCACGATGCGACAGTTCGCGGCGTACCAGGAGGGAATCCTTGTCCTCCGGGCGACAGGGCAAAGCGATGACACGTTGTTGACGCACGTACAGACGAATCGGTTGGATCCGGCACGGGATGTCATCCGGTCGGTCGAGTCGCGTAGTTCCGTCCGTCCGGGCAATGGATGGCTTGAACCTGCGACCTTATCAGACCGGCCTGTCGGATCGATCACGATCGATAATTTGCGTTACGGTCGGTACGCCGGTGAGTTACAGCTGACGAAACGGGATCTTGCGGCTGACGAACGGGTCAATGTCATCGGTCGCGTGATTGAAGCCGACCGGCCGTTGCTGCAACAGATTGGACCCGGGGGACGGTTTCGAATTGACTGGTGCTGACCGCCGAGGCATAATAAGCGGTCACATTGGAAGAGACGCCTTTTCCTTGCATAAATGCGCAAGGGATAGGGCGTCTCTTGTTGTGTACGTGTCATCCTATCTCGTGAAAGGGACGGAAACATCATTCTTTAACCAGTTTTCCCGAATTGTTTCAAGAACGATTTCCGGATCATCCCAGTGTAAGATGTGGGAAGTTGACGGAGCAGCTATTACTGTCCCACCGGTTTTTTCCTGCCAAATGGCAATTGCTTCTTGGCGGAACGGTTCATCCGAGACGGGTAACGTCGCCCGCAGCAACACAAGGTTGTCTCCCGGAACGTCGTCGAGGAAGTCGAGAATTTCGTCCTGGTACATTTCGGTCAGAATCGCGCGTGCCGTTTTTGCACGGGCATGCCAGTAATACCGTCCGTCCTGCATCCGGACAAAATCTTGTCCGGCCAAGTCGAGTAACGGCGACCGGCGCATCTTTGGTCCATAGACGGCGACATCTAAAAACTCTTCAAGTGTCGCAACCGATTCTTCAAAGTCCGTCTCGTAAAAGGCCGCTTCCTCCTCGAGTGGTGTGCCACGCAACCGTTTGCTTTGATACCCACCGTCAATCAAAATCGAGCCGCGGACCCGCTCCGGCTGTTCCTTCTGATAAAAGAGCGCGATGAAACTGCCCCAAGAGTGCGAAAGAAAATAGAAGTCTTGGATATGTAGAAGTTCAAACAGTTGGTTCAACCAGTTGGAAAAGCGAGCGAACTGATAATCGCGTTCGTCCGTGAACGGTGCCGTTTTCCCGTGACCCGGGGCATCAATCGAAACAATCCGGTAGTCATGTTTTAAGGCATCCGCCAGTTCGATGAAGCTGAGACTCGTTCCGCCGAGACCATGCAGGCAAAAAATGACCGGACGACCCGATTCGCCCCATTCGGTGACTTGTGTAGAGGTACCTGCGCATTCAATGTTATACCGTTTCATTTGATTTCCTCCGTTTCGGTAGGTGAGTTCTTACTTTTTAACCATTATTATACATCATTTATTGTATACTGAAGCTAAGAAATTGAATGGAAACACTATGGAGGGAATGCGGAATGAAAATTACAGTGGCAAAACTTTGGACGGATCAGGTAAAACCGATGCAGGACTTTTATACGAAGACACTTGGTGTCAAACTCGTCGAGAAGACGGAGGCATCCTTTACGGTGCAAATCGGGACGAGTCAGCTTCGGTTTGAACTGGACACGACGCAGCAAGCGAAACAATATCACTTTGCGTTCAATATTCCGGGGGATGCGTTTCAGCTGGCGAAGGACTGGTTGCAGCAACGCGTCCCATTATTGATCGAGAACGGGGAAGACGAAATTTATTTTGAAAACATCGATGCCCACTCCGTCTACTTTTACGATCCGGATGAGAACGTCGTCGAGTTGATTGCCCGCCATGCCGTCAATCCGGATAAGTCGCTTACAACGTTTAGTGTACAGGATATGCTCGATATCGGTGAAATGAACGTGACGACGCCTGACGTCGCTGGTGTCGGGGCAAAATTTGCTGAACTCGGTATCGTTCGGCGGGATCGTCAGCCGGTCAAACCGGATTTCCTGAACTTCCTCGGAGAAGCGGAAGACGGGACCCATCTGTTGCTCGGACGTGCCGGACGGCCGTGGTTATTTTCACCCAAAATAGCGCTGACGAGTCCGCTCGAGTTAGAGACCGATAATCAGATGCATGTCCGACTTGATCGGGAGGGTGTGCTGCATCGTAAATAAGAGGTAGAACGGTGTCTACGCGATTGAAAATGTGTTAATGACGTCTAAAAGAGGAGAGTGAATCATGAAAAGAGTCCATGTGTTCAGGCGTTTTCTAGCTGCTGCTTTTCTGTTGTATGGAGGATACTTAGCTGTATTTGAAAGACCGGACACGCTCAGTATCGCTTTAATTTTAGCGGGCATCACCCAGTTAACGGTTGATTTGGTTTTTCCGCCGAACGATCCGGTTGATGAGAAGCAACGGTCCGTCCAGTCGAAAAGTGGCAGTACAACTTATGCTTTAAGTATTCTGTATGCGTTCGCTCTCTTAGCGCTCGTTCACTTTAATCTCATTCAACATGTCATGACGGCGTTATTGATCATGATTAGCTTACAATTGCTCACCTACCCGGCAATGCTATTCTTCTATAAACGTGTTATGTAGGAGAACAGCGGGCGCTTTCTATCTTTTCCTTCAAAAAGAGTGAGAAACAAGAAGCTTGAGTCGCTTAATTTTCAAAGAACATGACATTGATTTTATTCCTGATTTTGAGTGTTTTTAGACCAAGAATGTCGTGCAATTGACGTGTCTCAAGACACGTCTTGCCCGAAGGCGATTCATCTCCCACCTGCGCTGGCCTTCGCCCTGAGACGCTTAGAGGTGGGAGTATTCTCGCCTGATTTTGATAAAACGAATCAGAATAGTTCAGCACTCATCAATTTGGTGAGTGTTTTTTAATGGCGACATAGAAGCGGATTGGCTTAAAAATGACAGTAAAAGTCAACCCTTTCACCGATTATCCATTGACAATTCTTAGTACTCGATCTTACAATTGAAAATGATTATCATTACAAGTAAGGGGCCCTGTTTACTATGAACGTTTCACGCCGCAAGAAATCCATTATCCAAGCTGTTTCCATCCTGTCAATTACGACCCTGTTGTTCGGTTGTTCGAATCCGAACGAAGGTGCTGACAATAAAAAAGACAACGACACGCTGACGCTTGCCTGGCCGCGCGACATCGGCGAGATGAATCCGCACGTCTACAACCCGTCACAACTGTTCGCCCAGTCGATGGTCTATGAACCGCTCGTCCATTATGCGGAAGGTGGAAAGCTGGAGCCATTCCTCGCCAAGTCATGGGACATCTCAAAAGACGGAAAAACCTATACCTTCAAACTGCGCGACGATGTCAAGTTCTCTGACGGTTCGGTGTTTGACGCAACAATCGTTAAAAAGAACTTTGACGCCGTCCTCAAAAATAAAGCCTTACATAGTTGGCTCGGCTTCATCTCAAAAATCGATAAGACGGAAGTGATTGACAAGCAGACGTTCCGGATGACGTTATCGGAAGCCTACTACCCGACGATTCAGGAACTGGCGGTCGTCCGTCCGGTCCGCTTCCTAGGAGAAGCCGGTTTCCCGAAAAACGGCGACACGTCTAAAGGTGTCGAACAAGAAGTCGGGACCGGTCCATGGGTGCTCGACGAGTATAAAGCGGATCAATATGCGACGTTTAAAGTCAATAAAAACTACTGGGGAAAATTGCCGGACGTCAAAAAAATCAAGGTCGACATCATTCCAGATGCCGAAAGCCGCGTACTCGCCTTTGAAAAAGGCGACATCGATTTGATTTACGGCGAAGGGGCAATCAGCGTCGACGCCTTTAATCAACTGAAAGAGACGAAGTCCTACAAGACGACGATGTCGGAACCGGTTGCGACGCGTCTGTTGATCATGAACACAAAGAAAAAACAGCTTGCGGACGAACGCGTCCGTCAAGCGTTGCAATACGGCTTTGATAAAAAGACGCTCGTCAAAGGAATCACGTCCGGTCTCGAAGCCCCGGCTGATTTCATCCTGCCGCCGAACTTGCCGTACACGTCGAACCTGAACGTCGAGAAACGGGACTTTGATGTCGATAAAGCCAACGCCTTGCTCGACGAAGCCGGCTGGAAACTGCCGGACGGCAAAAAAGTCCGCGAAAAAGACGGACAACCGTTACAGATGGAAATGATGTATGATGCAGCAGAACTTGTCCAAAAAGCGATGGCGGAGACATTACAGTCAGAGTGGGCGACAATCGGCGTCGATTTAAAAATCGTCGGTGTCGAGCTACCGGACCAAGTCCAGCGCTTCAAAGACAATAAATTCGATATCAACATGTACAGTAACTTCGGGGCACCGTACGATCCGCACACGTTCGTCAACATCATCGGTACGGACGGATTCGGGTTCAAAGAAGCGATTGCTGCTTATCCGAACAAGGATCAACTGTTACAGGAAATGAAAGATGTCCTTAAAACGACGGATGAAACGAAACGTCAGAAGATGTATGCCGAAATTCTGCCGTCGCTCCAGGATCAGGGAGCACTCGTTCCGATCTCGTATTTGAAAAAGATGGCGATTTATCAAAACGGGGTCACGAACTTTAAATTTGCCGCAAACCGGGATGAAAGCCCGTTCGCTCAAATCGGCATCAATTGAACTACCCCCACCTGCGCTTCGCTAAGAGGTGGAGGATTCCTGAGTTATCCGACCGATCGGTCGAAAATTGATCAGGCTAACCCCGTCGTCCCGACGGTTGTAAGTCTATCTTGTCCGTTTCTTTTGCGCGGATGCCTACTCTGCTTGGTTTTCGCTACTTCGGTCATCCGTAAGGTGAACGTTGAAGATTTTACGTGACAGACGAACTTCCTGTCACAACCCCATATCTTCAGTTTTCAAAGAACGCGACAGTTAATTTTTTCCTGTTTTTCATTGTTTTTAAACCAGCATTGTCGAACAATTGACGTGTCGCAAGACACGCCTTGTCCGAAGGCGATTCATCTCCCACTTTCACTTGGGCTTCGTCCTAGACGTTTAGAAGTGGGAGTATTCTCGCCTGATTTTGGTAAAAGGAGGTGTACGGAATGGGCTTCTATATTCTGAAACGGGTCGGGTCGGTCATTCCGATCCTGCTCCTCGCGATTTTCTTGCTGACGGCAATGATTCACTTGTCACCGGTCGATCCGGCACAAGCCTATCTGTCTGCCGCCCACATTCAACCGACGGAAGAGGTGCTCGCGCAAAAGCGGGCCGAGTTCGGACTCGACCAGCCATTTTTGACCCAGTACGCGACGACGGTCGTCCGGCTCGCCGGATTTGATTTCGGGACATCGTACGTTTCCGGGAAACCGGTCCTTGACGAAGTGTTGCTTCGTCTGCCGGCGACGGTCCAACTGGCACTGTCGAGCCTTATGCTGGCGATTCTCGTCAGTATCCCGCTCGGCTTTCTCGCGGGAATCCGGAAGAATGGTTTTTTTGACCATTTAAGCCGGGCGATTGCCTTCATCGGTGCGTCGATTCCGTCGTTTTGGCTCGGCTACCTGTTGATATTCTTTTTTGCCGTCCAGCTCGATTTGTTACCGGTCGGCGGGATTGGCAGTCCGAGTCATGTCATCTTGCCGGCGATCACGCTGGCGTTGCCGTTGATTGCACTTTATACACGGCTGTTGCGGACAAGTGTCATCGAGACGATGCGTGAACCGTACGTCCTGTTTGCCCGGACGCGCGGAATCCGGGAAACGGTCATCTTAGGAAAACATGTCCTCCGCGTCGCGATTCCGCCGATGTTGACGGGACTCGGGATGAATCTCGGGAAACTGTTGACGGGGACGATCATCGTCGAGACCGTCTTCTCGTGGCCGGGATTCGGTCGTTATTTTATCGAAGCGATTTTTGACCGCGACATGCCGATCATTCAAGGATACGTGTTTCTCGCTGCGTTGCTGTTCATCGGCAGCAGTCTGCTCGTTGATCTATTGCAACTGGCAATCGATCCACGGATTGCCCGGAAAGGAGGGGACAGACGATGAATGTTCCGCTTGGACGACCGCGTCTGCTTGACCGCCTGTCGAATCAACGGCTGATTTTAATCGGCTGTTCCGTATTTTTAGGGCTGTTGTTTCTCGCGGCTCTGGCTGCACCGTGGCTTGCCCCGCATGATCCGTTTCTCGTTAATTTGGCAGTCAAACTGCAGGATCCGTCCTGGACGTATCCGCTCGGGACCGATCATCTCGGACGCTGTACGTTGTCACGTCTGTTGTACGGTGCCCGCGTGTCGCTCGGATTCGCCGTCCTGATTTTTGCTTCATCCTTGCTGATCGGCTTATTGGTCGGGACACTCGCCGGCTACATCGGCGGCTGGGTCGACCAACTGCTGATGCGGTTTTGTGACGGAGTGATGGCGTTCCCGAGTCTGATTCTTGTCCTCGGTCTCGTCGGGATTTTCGGACCGGGACTGAAGCAGGTCATCATCGCCTTAATGCTCGTCCAGTGGGTCTATTATGCCCGGATGTTCCGGGGGCTGATCATGACGCTGAAGGAAAAGAATTTCATTGCCGCAGCACGCGTCAACGGCTCCTCGCACTGGAAAATCTTTCGGACGCACTTGCTGCCGAACATCCTGCCGCCGCTCCTTGTCATCGGGACGCTTGAGATGGGCTGGGCAATCATGGACATCTCGGCGATGTCGTTTCTCGGACTCGGTGTCCAGTCGCCGGCAGCCGAGTGGGGGGCGATGATTCATGAGGGGAAATCGTACATCCGGTCGAATCCGGAACTGATGATTTATCCCGGCCTGATGATCATGCTCGTCATTGCCAGCTTTAATCTGCTCGGGGAATCATTATCGGAACGGTTCGGCGTGACGAAACAAACGAAATGAAAGGAGAGACTCGGATGAAACCTGTATTATCCGTCGAACACTTGACGGTCGAAACGACAAACGGTCAGCCGCTCGTCCGTGATATTTCTTTTTCACTGGCAGCCGGACAAATCGTCGGTCTGGTCGGGGAGAGCGGCTGTGGTAAGACAGTGACGAGTCTTGCGCTTCTGCGTCTGCTTGATGAAAAAATAATCCGTCAATCAGGAAAAATCGTGTTAGAGGAGCAAGACGTGATGACGTTGTCCGACCGTTCGCTCCGAACAATCCGAGGCGGGAAGATTGCCTTCATCATGCAAAATCCGATGAGCGCCTTCACACCGGTCTACACAATTGGTCATCAATTAATGGAAACGATCCGGACGCACGACCGGTGCAGTAAACACGAAGCAACGAATCGGGCGGTCGAAGCATTACGGGAAGTCAATCTCGATCAACCGGAACGGATTTTGAAAGCCTATCCGTTTGAACTGAGCGGCGGCATGCTGCAACGGGTCATGATTGCGCTCGCGGTCTGTCTGCGCCCGGATGTCCTGATTGCCGACGAACCGACGACGGCGCTTGACGTCTACAATCAAAAGCAGGTGTTGTATTATCTCGAGAAGGTCCGAGCCACTTATGGAACGGCGATTTTATTGATTTCGCACGACTTGAGTGTCATCGCTGAAATGGCAGATGATGTCCTTGTCATGCAGGACGGGGAAATCGTCGAACAGGCGGACGTCTTTGAGCTGTTCGACCGTCCGCAACACCCATATACGCAGCGGCTATTGATGCAACACGGTATGCAGGTGGGAGCGAGGAACGCATGAGTCTTTTACGAATAGAACAGGTATCACACCGTTACGGCAAACAACGTTTCCTGTCGCGGCAGGCGGAACGGACCGTTTTACAGGATGTCTCGTTGACGCTTGAAGCTGGGACGTGCCTGGGTTTGCTCGGGAAAAGTGGTGCCGGAAAAAGTACACTCGGACGGATCTTACTGGGGCTTGAACGACCGAAAGCGGGACGTGTCTTGTTCGAAGGGCGAGACATCTATGGGACGCATCCGAAGGACTACCGGCAAGACATTCAGGTCGTCTTTCAAGATTCCTTTGCAGCCGTCAATCCGAAGCTGACGGCGGGGCAGATCATCGCCGAACCGTTGACGAATTTTACGCGGCTCAGTCCGGAAGCGCTGGAGCGGAGACTGATCACGTTAATCGAACAGGTCGGATTGACCGGCTCCGATTTGGCGAAGTACCCGTCCGCCTTCAGCGGCGGCCAGTTACAACGGATTTGTATCGCCCGGGCGATTGCAACGCACCCGAAGCTGATTGTGCTCGACGAAGCCGTCAGCAGTCTCGATATGGTCAATAAGGCGATGATTTTGAAGCTGTTACGTGAGTTAAAAGAAACATATGACCTGGCATACCTCTTCATTACCCATGATGTCCAGGCAGCCCAAGCACTCAGTGATCAATTTATGATTTTGGAGCAGGGTCAAATTGTCGGGCATTATCCGACACCCCAAGCGTTTGACCAGGCAACGGATC
This sequence comes from Exiguobacterium oxidotolerans JCM 12280, assembly GCF_000702625.1. Taxonomy (NCBI): domain Bacteria; kingdom Bacillati; phylum Bacillota; class Bacilli; order Caryophanales; genus Exiguobacterium; species Exiguobacterium oxidotolerans. The sequence goes on from NZ_JNIS01000001.1 coordinate 2,974,340, forward strand.
CGTATGTCTCGGCAATCAAGGATGCGATGCTCGCCACGCACCCAAGAAAACGGACGATACGAAAGTAGGCACCTATTCCGGTGTCTACTTTTTTTATGCTATGTGTAAAGGAAACTTGACACGTTGGTTCGATTTTACATATTATTGGAAATGGAAGGGTGGTCGAAATGAAAAATAAGGTAAAGCTGTTGCGGGAGGAACGCCGCTGGTCGCAAGGTGAGCTCGCGAACGCATTAGGCGTGTCGAGGCAGACGGTCATCTCGATTGAAAAGGAGCGGTATAATCCGTCGCTTGCGCTCGCGTTTTCAATTGCCTCCCTGTTCGATTGTCCGATTGAAGCGATTTTTGTACCCGAACCGAAGAAAAAAGGAGATGGTCTTTTGTGAAGCACATGCCGATGATCAATCGATTACTCGCCGCTGTCATGTTATTGTATGGCGGTTATCTGATGCTGTTCGACGGACCGTATCCACTCAGTATCATCTTGACATTAGCGGGGCTTAGTCAACTCGCGACCGATGTCGTCTTCCCGGCTGCTGAACCTTATGATGAACGACAAGAAGAAATCAAGATGAAAAGTGGTCACATGTCATATGCCTTGAGTATCCTCTATGTGTTTGTCGTGCTGATGCTCGTTCAGTGGCAAGTCGTTGACGATCTCATGACAGCGTTGTTGTGTGTGCTCGTCATTCAGGTCATGACCTTCCCGGTAATGCTGTTTGTGTACAGCCGGAGGAACTGACGACAAAAAAGAACAGGCGACTCGCGCCTGTTCTTTTGTTTTATCAGTAATATTCGGATAATTGCTCTCGTGACGCTTCCGTTAAATAACCGAGCGATAAGAAGCTTTGGACGAAGCGGAAAGAATCCGTAGGTTGATTCGGTGCCAGGCCGTCAGCGAAGTGATGCAGTGTCTTGTGCACCTCGATGCCAGCTGCTTGCAGTTTGACGAAGTCAAAGTCGAGGGTGACCGTATCCGTCTCGTCCCAAGGGTGTTCTGAACCCGAATAGAACTGATGGACGGTCTGTTTGAGTTGATCTGTTGTAGGATTCAGCTCGAACAGTAAGTAGCCGCTATGCGGACTTTCCGTGTGAAGGTTTGTAGAAATGCCGCCCCGGGCAACGATTGCCGGTAAAAACTGACGATGGGTGTAGTGTCTGAGAATCACGCTGGCCGGCCTCCTTCTTCTATCAAAATTGACTGTTTTGCATTTTGTTCAACAATTGATTGAATGTTTGATGATCGTTTTTCGTAAAGGACTGGAAGTAACGCTCGTCGATGACTTCGATGATCGGCGCGGATGCCTGGACAAGTGTTTCCCCGTCCGCCGTCAGAACGATCCGTTTTTCACGGTCAATCCGTTTACGGGTTAGTAGTCGGTTTTGCATCAGTTTTTTTAGCGTTTGTGAAATCGATCCGCTCGAGAGCTCGAGTGTCGTCTCAAGCGACTTTTGTGTCGCACTCTCTAGTTGATACAACGTATAGAGCATATCGAATTGAGAACGCGAGAGTTCCCATTGTTTTAACGTATCATTGACTTCTTTGACGTAACGATTGTGGATACGTTGGATCGATTGCCAGTGTCCAATCGATGAAAAGGCAGCATGTGGATTCATCGAACTTCCCCTTCCTGTTTTTGCGTACTATGGAGCTGCGTTACAAGTTGATGCAACGCGTGTTGTTGCGATGCGGTCAAGACATGAAATTGATTCGCTTGAAAACGTTCGTATTTCGGTAAGACTTCGTTTAAAAACAGTTCTCCAGCCGGTGTCAGATGGAAATAGTTGACCTTACGGTGACGTTGCTTTTCGATCAGGCGCTTAGCGAACAGCTTTTTAATCCCTTGAGAGATCGTCCCGTCCGTGACATGAATCAGGCAAGCGATTTCTTTTTGACTGGTACACGTCGTCGACTTTAAGCAGCGCAAGACCTCGAACATCGTGTGCGAGAGGTCCCACGTCTTTAAGAAGGCATTGACTTGTTTCGTTTGATGATTGTGGTACGTCGTAATCGTATTCCAGCATGCGATTGGTAATGTCTCTGTATTTGGTTGCATATGTAACCTCTTATTTTAAAATGATTGTACGATTTAGTTAGATACAAAATAACATAAAAAAGGGGGCGGGACTAGTTCTTCTTTATGTAAAAAAACACATCATTTCGCAACGTATGTTCCTGTAACAGGACATACGTTGAAAAGCGATGTGTTTTTAATCGGCGCTTTGCTTGTTTACCTCGCCTGCCGGGTGACGGCCCCGCGCTAAATAAAGGAGGGGCCCGATGTAATTGACACTGAAAATGGTGAGACCCCAAACCCACTTCGGTCCGCGTGTCTGCTGACGCGTAAACAAATCGATACAAGCGACGATGAGTAAACAGAACCCGGTCACATGGATCGTTTTTTTTAAAAGTTGCTGAATCCGTTGCATCATCGTTCCCCGCAATCTTTTTAAATAGTTGAGGCATTGATTCTTCTGTTATGTCACTAAAAGCGGACTATCGAAATTCTGCAGGACTAAAGCATGTTGATGTAGCTTAAAACCGTACCGGGTAAAGCAGTCCTTTGATACGAGTCCGTGATGGGTGACGATTTCGAAATTGCCGCTGACTCGGTAATGCCGATGTTTGTTTTGCACATCCTGAATGAAGGCCTCCAATAAAAGGCCGCGCTCGCCAAGCCCTTCTTGACGGACGTGGACGTCGAGTAAGTTGTACTCGGCGACTTCGATCCGGTCATATAGGCGTGTGTTGACGTACTCGACGGTCATGTGTGACCGGGTTGATAAGAGTGACCGGTTCGCTTGCTGATTTTCCAGTAACGTGACGTAATAAAGGGCATGTGATTTATGACTATTCCGTGTGACTTGAACGACTTGGTTTTCATTATTATAGGCTAATCCGATGAGCGATTCCTGCGGATGGTTTCGGATAATGAGCGTGCGACGTGTACAAACGTCACGCCAGTCGATTTCTGGAATCCATTTCAATTCAAATGTCCGAGGTGTTCTGGTGAACTTCATGGTATGCATGGAACCTCCTTTTTGACTAGTGCTTTAAATATACACTTTTTGGAAAAAATATTAAACGAATAATGTTAATATTATTTACTCAAGTTCGATTTGTCGATCGGCATTTTTAATAGAATGTTCAAGACGTACATCGAATGAAGCACGTTTACTGCGACGACAACAGGGAAAAATTGTTTTGAAGCGTCTATCTTAAGAAAGGAAGTGTCCGTTCATGCAGAAAAATCAACAGCGTTATGCGTTGCGCAACCTCGCGTCCGGTTTTTTATTCGGTCTGGGTCTCGTCGCATTCTTAGACGAAGTCATTTTTCACCAATTGTTAGGCTGGCATCATTTTTATGACAAATCAACGACCGCGGTCGGACTGTTTTCCGATGGTCTGTTTCACGCATTCAGTTGGTTCGCGACAGTGGCAGCCCTGTTTCTAGTTGCAGACTTACGGAGACGATCCGCCTTTTGGATGAAGCGGTGGATCAGTGGTGTGATGATCGGCGGAGGTTTTTTTCAATTGTACGATGGTCTGATCAATCACAAAGTCTTTGCGATTCATCAAATTCGCTATGGTGTGGAACTTCTTCCCTATGACATCGCCTGGAATGCGATCGCTGCGCTTATTTTAGCGGGAGGGATTGTGTTATTCCTGCAGACCGGGAAACAACTGCGGACGACAGAGGAGGCGAAATAAGTGATGCATACGCATGAAGGCATGGGAAACGGTATTGAAACGAGTGTGACGCTCCTCGTGCTCGTCTTACTTCTCGTTTATCCGGTTGCCGCCTGGAAAACGAACAATCACTACCGGCGCTGGCCAATCCACCGGTACGTGTTTTGGGGAAGCGGGGTACTGAGTGCCGGTGCTGCGCTCGTCGGTCCGGTTGCAGGCTGGGCACACATGAACTTCACGGGACATATGACGGGGCATCTCTTACTCGGGATGCTCGCACCACTCCTGCTCGTGTTTGCGAAGCCGGTGACGTTATTGTTACGGACGCTACCCGTGCAGGCGGCAAGACGGGTGACGGGCGTCTTGAACAGTCAGCCGCTTCGTCTCTTGACGCACCCGATGACGGCAACGGTTTTAAACATCGGCGGCTTGTACCTGCTTTATACGACAGGACTCTATCCGATGATGCATCAGTCGACTGCACTCTATGCCCTGATTCATCTCCACGTCTTCCTGGCCGGTTACTTGTTTACAAGTGCCCTGATCTATATCGATTTGACGCCGCACCGCTACAGTCACGTCTACCGGGCGGGTATTTTAATACTGGCGTTGGCGGGGCATAAGATTCTTTCGAAATATCTCTACGCTCATCCACCCGGTGGAGTGGGGAAGGCGGAAGCGGAACAAGGCGCCATGCTGATGTATTACGGGGGAGATGTCGTTGATCTCGCGCTCATCATCATTCTCTGTTATCACTGGTACGAGGCGACGGCGCCGCGTTTACAAGCGTCAGAAACATTGGAAATGAGGAAGGGCTGAAGGAAACGGTTTGTTGTTTCTTACGAGACTTTTATCTTCTCTTCGATTGGCTGCTCATAAAGATTTTGCTTCGAACGGTTAAAGACGAGCGGTATCGTGAGTAAACCGATGAGTAAAAAACCAATTGAAAAGATGATGTATGTCGCGCGGATGGAAAAGGCTTCGGCGAGTAAACCGATTGTCGCCGTCAAGAGAATGATGAAGAGTGACTCGGCGACATTGATGACTCCTGAAAAGCGGCCCATGAGATTGACCGGGACATTGTTTTGGTAAAACGATAAAAAGCCCGTATTCGCAAACGATAGAGCGAATGTCAGTAGGAAAAAGCCGGCGGAAGCTACCATGAAGTTATCGGAAGTAGCGAATAGAAGGTAGCCGATGGGCGTAGTGACTGCACCGAAGCCAATCAAAAAGCGAAGACTCAGCCATTTCGTGCAGGTCGCATTAATGATGGAACCGAGGATGATCCCGATCCCGGCGATACTGACAAGAAATCCATAGGTGCTTTCCGAGAAACCGAGCACAAGTGTCGCAAACGAAGCCTCGAGTGAATCAAGACCCGACATGAAAACCATCATGACGCAAAAGAGACTGTAGACGAGCGTGATGTAACGGTGCTGGCTCGTAAAGCGCAACGTTTCTCTCCAGTCGCTGATAATCATTTGAAGACTCAATCGTTCTGCCTGCGCAAAGGTCAATTCTTTTTCTAAAGCGGGCAGGAAAAATAAGATAAGGGCAGAAATGGCGAGCGCGACAGCATTGATATGGATCGCAAGGGACGGCGAACCCATGATGAACAGGAGACCGGCAATCGTCGGACCGAGGATGAACCCACACGATTGAATGAAATTTTTCAACGCATTAAAACGTTGACGATTACCTTTTGAGACAAGCTTCGTCATATAAATCATCGATGTTGATTCAAACAAGGAGCTACCAACGTTGATCAGAAAGACGACTGTATAGATGAAGAACAACGAGTCGATGAAGGGGAGAAGGGCGATTAAGAGTGCACGTGATAAATCGAGTAGCATCATCAATTTACGTTTGTCGACCCGGTCAATCAAAGAACCTGACCATAAGCTCGTTATTAAAGAAGCGACAGGAACTAAAATGTATAAAAGTGACACCGCGAACGCAGAACTTGTTCGATCAAGAATAATCAAATTGAGGGCAATGAAGTACACCCAGGCGCCTAAGTTTGAGATTCCGACACCGATCAGGAGCAAAGCAGGGTATTTCCAAGCTGTACGATTCATAGTCAATCGCTCCCTTCTGGTTATAAATAACCAATATTAATTTTAAAATAGAAATTTATTACATTTTATGTTACTCGATTGTTTGTTTGAAAGCAATCAAATGTTTGATGCGACAGAAAAAAAGTAGCGATAATAATATCGCTACTGCAGTGCGTAGACAAAGTAGTATGAATGATAAAAGCAAGTCCCTTTTTCGTTGCTTTCCTCGGGCGAGGGACAAGCCGTTGCTCCTTGATCCTCACGGACAACGAGCAGGGTCTTGTTTCCCTCTGAAAGTGCGTTAAAAACGCACTTTTCCCGCAGGAGTCAACGAAACGTGCCGCTTTGAAGACGAGGTAAGACAAGGAAGCGCAAACTGATTGTACCCTCATTTAGAATTTTCATGATGTATAAGAGTTCGTCTACAGCCTGAATTAGCGACAATAATATCGCTACCACATGGTGTTGTAGACCTAGTTAATTTAAGTTGTTTGTATTTCCCAATAAATCATTCCATCCGTTTCTCGTACTCGTTCCATGTTGACTTTGTTTAAGACACGGATTGATCCTTGATCAGTTGCTTCCGTTTTGGCAACGACTTTCAAAACGGATGTTGTTTGTTGCGCCCATTGAATCAGTCCTGCGACAGCTTCTGTTGCGTATCCATTATGCCAGTATTGCTCGAGCAAACCATAACCGATTTCTACCGCTCCATGTGGATTCGGTTTCCCTTTAAAACCGGCATCACCAATGATGACATCATCTGCCTGGCGGATGATTAACCAACTTCCCCAGAATAATAAGGACGGATCCTGTTCCAATGCCTTTAAATGATTCGAAATTTCGGGACCGTTCCGATAGTTTTGACGGGTAATAACCGGAAGCTGTTCCTGTGTAAAAGGAACAAGTCGTAATCGAGCTGTCTCGATGTGCATGCGTTTGAGTCTCCTTAAGATGTTTTCGTGTCCGTAATTTCGAACCGTTTTGTTCGCTCAAAAATCAATTCATAGTAAGTACCGACGGCAACACCGGACGTGACGAAATCCGGGGCAAAAATTTGTACGAAACGCCAACCGTCTGCGGCATGTGTTGCGATTACTTCCCGGTAATCTTCCTGTGGATTACCGGACAATCGCTTAAAATCAATCCGCACGAACTTGTATTCGAACATGAAGCTACCTCCTTTGACAATCTTATTCGTACCTACGCTTCAAAATCGGAGAAGTTTCTTATGAATGATTCCCACGTATCATGTAAAATGAAGAAATCAGTTATTAAGGGAGTGAGGAACCGTCATGAAATACATACGTTACCTGATTTACTTCGGGTTGATGGTCACAATCAATTATTACTTGTCGATGTACGTTACTGTCGATAAAAAGCTACTCCATTCTTTACTAGCGTTCATCATTTTGATCAGTGTTGCGTTCCTCTTGATTACAATCGAATATTTCTTTAATCGAAAAGTACATAAATCCCGCGACTAGTCCGTCGGGGCATGCGAAAAGGAGCACAAGCGTCGTCCAAGGTAATCGGACATGTCTGTGCTCCTGTTCTGTCTCAATCAGACTTTTCTTTTTTCGTTCAGCTCGTTTGTTTCCGGATTACTCCAGCGCCACTCTGTCCGGCGACTGATGAACGATGTCAAAAACATCAGGAAGGTCATCAAGGGTAACAGAAGCCACCACGATTGCATGAAAAACAACGAGGCAAAGGAATCGATGAAAACAAAGGTATGGGCGACGTAAATCCACATGAACAGTGAACTGACGAATAGAATCGCTTCAGCCGTCGTAATGAAATCAAGTTTCTTCTCTTGCATACTTTTCCCTCCAATCAGGAGCGAACCGTCTCCCGGCTCGCTGTTGTTGCGACATGTTGTTCACTTTCGCTATCCAACAAAATCGTCCGGTTACGCCCTTGCTGCTTAGCGGTATACAGCGCTTCGTCGGCGATGACACTCATCCGCTGAATATGGATGTTCTTCCCGTGGGCGACACCGATCGATGTCGTCACATCGATTGCCGGGAATCCATCGATTTGAAAGCGTTGTGACGCAATCCGTTGCCGGATCCGGTTTGCGACTTTGGTCGCTTTTTGTGGGGCTAAATCATAAATCAAAATCATGAACTCTTCGCCACCGATCCGCGCCGTGATGTCATGCGGGCGCGTCTCTTCTTTTAAGATGTTCGCGAATTGTTGTAAGACGAGGTCACCATTGCCATGCCCGTATGTATCATTGACGTGCTTGAAGTGGTCGATGTCGAGTGCGAGAATATTATAGATTCGACCTTCTTGTTCAAGTCCTGCTGTCCGAGCGTCCCAAACGCGGCGATTGTAGAGACCGGTCAAATGATCAAGCTCGGCTGACTTTTTATAGATATCGACTTGCCGGTTCAACAGTTGGAAATCGAGTGTCAACAGACTGGACAGCACGCCGACCGTCAAGCCGATCGTCCAGGTCGACGCCATCAAGTTAAATGCCGTTTCGTTCCAGCCTAAGTTAATCAGGACGGCAACGGTAATCATCATCAGTGCCCAAACATTCATCGAGATATTTTGGAGAAAAGGACGATTGAGTAGCCTCCGGTGAATCGCAAGCATCCCGATGCTGATGCAAAGGACGGCGACGAAGGCGACGGCAGCTTGTTCCGTCACACCGAATAAAAAGCGGGAACAGGCGATGATCAATGTCGCGATGATGAGGGGGAAACGACTACCGTAAAAAGCGAGTAGAATGAGCGGAATATGCCGTAAATCCATGCGGAGCGAATCATTGACAGCGATCCCTTTGAACATCAATAACACGCCGAGCGCTCCTGTCAAAAGGCCGACGATGATTGACTTGACGACATAAGATTCAAAATGGGTGGAATGGATAATTTTCGAAATGATATAAAATCCTGTGAAGGCAATGCAGGCATTCACGAGCAGTTCGACGATGAACATGGTTTTCACATCCTTGCGCATGATACTTTCACATTACCACTTTGACAAAAGTTGTCAATAAAAGAGCGGTTTTGACTAAAGGTGGAGAGAAAACGTAAAAGCAAGTGATGTTACTGTCTACTTTAAGTTTACCTTGATTTGACAATGATGAATAGACTCCCAATACATGAAAGCATCACTTATAATCGAACATATCACAAAAAAGAAAGAGGGGGAACACGATGGAGAAACCACTTGATTCCGGACCGTTTTTTCATGGTACAAAAGCGAGCTTAGAGATTGGTCAAGTACTGGATGCCGGGAACCAATCAAATTATCAGGATAAGCGTTCCAATCATATTTATTTCACGGCAACTTTGGACGCTGCGAAATGGGGAGCGGAGCTCGCCCGCTCGGACGGGGACGAACATATTTATCTCGTCGAACCGACTGGACCGTATGAAGATGACCCGAACTTGACTGATAAAAAGTTTCCCGGAAATCCGACCCGGTCCTACCGTTCGAAAGCGCCGTTGAAAATCGTGGCAGAGCTTGGCAAGTGGACACGGCATTCGGAAACTGAGATCGAACAGATGCGTCAGGCTATCAATAAACTGAGCGCGGATGGACAGGCTATGATTGATGATTAAGGGATAGGAGGCGTTAAGAACTGAAACTTTTCCACTGACCGCTGCGTAGTGTCAGTAGGGAAGGGGGAGACAAATGAGTACGACAATCGGTTCATTACTCGCCATATTGATTATGCTCGTCACAATCATTTATGGCGTCGTCTACATACAAAAAAAGAAGCGGAATACGGATCGGGAAGCAACTTACAAAATCGTTTTCACGATGGCGATTCTGCTGCTTGCCTTACCGTTCATCCTAACGATATTTAAGTAACGTGGAGGTAGTGTCTTGGAACAACTTATCATTCTTATCGGTTCATTTCTAATTGCGGGTGGGATGCTCTTTACGATCATCCGGGCCGGGTCAATCGCTTACCGGCGGCAACAAATCTCAAAAGGACTGTTCGTGTTCGCGACCGTCTCGTCGTCGATCGGGGCGGTCTTGCTCGCCGGCCTGTTGCCGTTGTTATTTAGTGTCTGGTTCGAGTGAAGACTAACGAAACGTGTGTCACTGATTTTTTAATCAGCTGACGCACGTTTTTTTTATTTTTTTTCGAACAATTGTCGAAACGGTCCTGTTAATCCTTAAGAGAAAGGAGGCGAACCTCCTTTGCATATCAAAGGAGGAACGAGCGATGCACCCTTATTTACAAGTCGAGCACCGTGTCCTGCGCGACGGACAACAGTTTTCATCGGTTCATGAAAAAATGATTTATTTGATTTTGGCGAGTTATGCCGGAGCATCCGGGAGTGCCTTTCCGTCGCACCAGACGATTGCGGACGCCGTCCCGTGCGGCAAGACGACCGTCAAAGCGTGTCTTGCGTCGTTACTTGAAAAAGGGTTGATTGAAAAGGAGGAACGCTTCAATCAACACGGGGGACAAACATCAAATGAATATCACGTCCGATCAGTTCCGGACGCGGTACGACTACCGGGGGATCAGGAGCCGACTACCGGGGCGGCGCGAGGTGACGACGAAGAACCTGTCTTGAAGAAACAGTCTTTAAAAAAAGAACCATCCTCAACGGCGTCCTCCGTCTTCGCGTTGTTCGAAGCGGAAATTGGCTGCACCTCCCCTTGGATCAAACAGCAACTGGCGCAAGCCGTGACAAAGACGAGTCATGACGTCGTCGTCCATGCAATCGAACAAGCGGCAGCGGCGAATGTCCGCAAGTGGCAATATGTCAAAGCCGTCATCGATCAGTTACATGCACGTCAGATCACGTCAGGCGAACAAATTAAGCGTCATGAATCGAGACGGGCGGAACGACCGGCAAGGACGAAGCACCGTTCGTCAGCCGTATTACCGGCTTGGGTCGAAACGGAGCGGACAGAACAGCGGTTGTTCGAACAAAAGCGACGAGCGGCTTGGACGGCGTCAGTCCCGGAAGAAGCCGAACTGACAGAGTTGCTCGCCCAATTGATTTAAAAAATAAAGGAGGATACACAGATGACTATCAGCACAGCATGGTTACTCGAACGCGCCGATCGGAAATTATCCGTCAAGGGAATGGACGCGGATGTCGTCACGATCACGCGGAGCGTCATCAAAGAACTCGCACCGCAACAGATTTACGTCGGCGTCGCGCAAAGCTACCGGACGAAACAGGAACAGGATGCCTTGTATGCTGTAGGACGGACACGCCCCGGAAAAATCGTCACCTACGCGCGGGGGGGACAGTCGAATCATAACTTCGGTGTCGCCGTCGATCTCTTTTGTTATTCTTCTGACGGAACACGCGCTGAATTTTTAGCACCACCGGACAATCGGTTGTCGCGGATTGTCGCGGCGATGAAGCAACGACAGATGGAATGGGGCGGGGACTGGACACCGTTTCGGGATTATCCGCACTTTCAACTGTTCGACGCCGTCAACGGGAAGAAGAAGCCGCGCCTTGCCCCGCTTTATCTAGGACGTGCTCTAGCGAAAGGGAGTCAGGACAAGGAGACGATTCGCTTGATCCAAATGAAGTTACGTCTCCCGGCGAGCGGCCGGTTTGATGACGGTCTGACGCGTGCCGTCAAAGACTTTCAGCGACAGGTGAAAATCACAGCCGACGGAATCGTTGGCCCTGTGACATGGCGTCATTTGTTTCAGGAGGGACGCGGATGACGGAGCGATATGCAGCAGCCCTGCGGCTGATCGTCCCCCTCTATTCGATTGTCAATTTGACGCTTCTTGCGAGCGGGTATGATCCGTTACCATTTGCAGAGACAGCCGTCGATCTCGGAGTGACGACGCTCGTCGGCATTTTGGGCACACTCGTCGCCTGGTGGAAAAACAATAACGTCACCCGGGCCGCAAAAGAGACGCAAGCGTTGCTTGACGAACTCAAGCGAAGTGTTCCGACGGACTGAATGTGCGATGAAGTCTAATACTTTGAAGTCGAGATGCCGATAAAGAGGTGATGAATTGAATCGTTCTCGTTCTTGCGAGAGCGTATAAAGAGAGAGGTCTGACTGGACGTGAAATTTTCCGCATTGCAATGGTTCTTAATGACGGCTTTGTTTTCATTGATGTTTACAAGTATTTGGAGTTACACTGCGTTTTCTAATATCGAGCGGGAGAACGACCGGATTCTTGCAGAAGCGATTCCGATTTCGAATACAGCATCCCAATTGTTTCCTTTACTGCTCGATCAAGAATTAACGGTGCGGAGCTATTACCTGGAACGACGTCAGCAAGACTTCGAACAATTCCAAACGACGCGTGTGAACCTGCAGGCATCGCTTGAAGCGTTAGAGCAGCTCGACGATCGTGATCCGACGATGCGCCGGATTTTACAGAAAGAGGCGGTGCCGCTCCTGCAACAGACCGATGCCTTTTATCAACGGCAACTTATGTATATTCAACAAGACAATCTAATCGAAGCCGAGCGGAATCGTTACGACGGCATGGCGTACATCAATCAATTTCGCCCGATCGACATTAAAATCCGGGCTGAAATCGAACAGATTGTCATGTCGGCGACAAACCGGTCAAAAGCGGCCTCCTCCTCTGCGAAATGGGTCATCGTCATCGTGTTAAGTGTCGCCGTCTTGATTTTGTTTGCCTTTTTGCAGACGTTTCGGCTCGAACGCAGTAAACGTGCCTTGATTCGCCGGTCGCTGCACGATAGTTTGACGGGGATCCCGAACCGGCGGGCGTTCGACGAACACCTCGAGCGTGTCTTTGAAGAGGCGCGGCTTTCCGCTTCAGAAGTGACGCTCATCCTGCTCGACGTCGATGCCTTTAAACTGTATAACGATACGTATGGGCACTTACAAGGGGATGCCTGTCTGAAACAGGTCGCGAGTGTCCTGAAGAAACAAGCTGGACCGTTCGGACACGTCGCCCGGTACGGCGGTGAGGAGTTTGCAGTCGTTCTCTCGGGCCAGTCGGCACAAGGTGAGCTTGTCGCCGAGCGGATCCGGACAGGGATTCTCGACTTGAAGTTACCTCATGAACGGTATACGCCCCTGTGCCAAGTCAGTGTCAGTTTAGGGATGGCGACCGTTCAGCCGGATGATACGTTAACAGAGATTCATTTAATTGATCGCGCCGACATGGCACTGTATGCGGCAAAAGCAGCGGGGAAAAATCAGCTCGTCCGTCACGATGCGAGTTGAATATGGAGCGTAATCGTAAAAGGCAACAGCTTCCGCGGAAGCTGTTGCCTTTTTTTGAATGAATTCAATGTAAAATCACACAGTACGAATTGTCGGAAATTAACGGTGCAGAAACCACAAACACGACGTTGATCGGTGTTCCACCCAGTTTAGCATCGAGTTGATGGAGTTGTGAACGGATTTTACGACTTAGCCCGTAACGAATCTCGGTACTCAGTTCATCCATGTCTGCATCATGTACGTGTAATAGGAGTTGGAATGGTTCGAGCGAGAAAATAGAAAAGTCGCAGTCGATTCGGGGATCCTCAAATTGCTCATTCAATCCATTTTTTATAAAGTATGCTTCCTTTGCTGAAATCATCCCGTTTCACCTCGCTCTCTTGCGAAAAACCTGTCCAAACCTGAATAAAAATATCGGCTTGCCTTATATAGTAGTTATTACCCAATTTTATCGGAAAATATCAGAAAAGCGACAGAAAATGAAATTTGATGAGGATTGGGAAAATCAAAAAACGAAGCGGCAGGAGTCGTGCTCATGCATCACTTCGTCATGTCGGTTTGCTTACATGTGGTGCTTTCGTAAAAAATCATCGGTCGCTTGTTTGAAAAACGTAAATTGATGGATTTTCAGTTGATGCGTGTTGCCGTAACGAACCTCGAAATAACCCGGATCAACGGGTGAAGGGAAACCAATCCGCTCGAACCACTCCGTGATTGTTTCATGACCATAACGCTGCAGATGTTTCGGTAGCCGAAAATTAAAAAATTGAATATGTTCGCGAATTAGCTCGGAAGATACATCATGATCCGGCTGGATGATGACAGTGACGTGATGCTCATAATCGAACCCCGCGAGTTGGAACCGGCTCGGTCGGTAAATCTTGATGTAATAATAAAAAAAGGCGAGCGTCGCGAAGCTTAAAACGATTAAGATGAGAATATAAGGTGGAGCCGAGATGGAAGAGTCGAAACTCGTCCGAAAGAGCGGTTTTTTCGGCGTGATTGATTCGACGTTGGCGACAGCACCACTGTCCACGTTGAACGAGTCGCCACTGGAGACGATGGACGAGTCGCCTTGCGCACCACAACGCGCCAGGCACGAGGAATCAGTTTTTTTATGTAAGAGTGATAAAGTCGAAGAATATACGGACGGGAGGACGGATTGGGCGAGTAAAACAAGGAAACACGTCAAACAAACGTACAAACAGACTTTTAAACGAAATGACTGGGGCATCGACCTACTCCTCTCTCGAGCTGAACGGGATGAATCGTTAGGAAGAGTATAGCAAAAGAAGTACAGTCTGTTATTTGTTTTTTCAAAATATAGTCATTATTTACAAAAATAATAGGGGGCTTTTTGTGATGGAAGAATTACGAAGAAGTTTTCAAGCAGCGCGGCATCAGGTCAGTGGACACGGCAAGCGGAACGTCGGTGTCTTAAAAGACGCCTTGCTGAATGTCGCTGACGAGACGAGAAGTGACATCTACGGCAACGGGGCGGTCATCAACGATTTCGAACAAAAAATCGCGGCATTGCTCGGGCATGAATCGGCCGTCTTTTTCCCGAGCGGGACGATGGCCCAGCAAATCGCGTTACGGATCTGGTCCGATGACCGGGATAATCGGCACGTCGCCTACCATCCGCTTTGTCACTTAGAGCTACATGAACAGGATGGCTTACGGCAGCTTCATCCGATTGAACCGGTCCTCGTCGGGCGACCGGACGAGATGATGACGCTTGAAGAGATTAAAGCCTTGCCGGAAATCGCCTGTCTTTTACTTGAACTGCCGAACCGGGAACTCGGCGGGGTCGCACCAACATTCAGCGAGCTAGAAGCGATTGTCGCCTACTGCCGGGAACGGGGAATCCGCCTTCATCTCGACGGTGCCCGCCTACTGGAACTGTTGCCGTATTATGACAAACCGGCAAGCGACGTCGCAAGTTTGTTCGACAGCGTCTATCTCTCGTTTTATAAAGGAATCGGCGGGATTGCCGGTGCAATTCTTGCCGGTCCAAAATCGTTTACGACAGAAGCACGGGTTTGGAAACGACGTTATGGGGGTGACTTGATCAGCCTTTATCCCTATGTCATTTCGTCCGACTATTATTATGAGCAACGCAAGGACCGGATGGGGCACTATTATGAGCAGGCAAAACACGTCGCCGAGCGGTTGAACGCAATCGATAACATTTTCACGACACCACGCGTTCCGGTCTCGAACATGTTCCACCTCCACTTTAATGGTGAAGTGGCAGACGTCGCCGCACGATTGACGCGCATCCAAGATGAAGTCGGACTTGGACTCGTCGGATACCTCGTCGAACACGACGGATACTTTTCGACGGAAATCAGTTTCGGTGACGCGTTTGATGCGGTTTCAAACGATGCGTTTGACGAATTGATTGCCCGCTTGTCGACAGACTTTTCTGCTTAACGGGATTGAGAAGGCTGTTTCCCGGGAATGGACGGATGTAGGCGATGGTAGCTGCTGATTTTTTCGGTGATCATTTGTTCCGTCAGTTGTAATTCGGCGAGCTGCGCCCGGACAAGGGTTTGGTGCTGTTCAAGCAAAGCGAGCCGGTCCGGAGCTGTATCATGATCGTCTGAAGAAGCACGGAACAATGCGACGTACTGCCGGATTTGGTCAATCGGCATGTGTGTCGCCCGCAGGCGGAGAACGAACCGGAGCCAGTCGATGTGCTTGTCATCGTACTGGCGGACGCCGTTTGCCGTCCGGTCCGGAAACAGCAGTCCTTCCTTTTCGTAATAACGAATCGTGTGGGCACTCGTATCAGTCAATCGACTGACTTCTGAGATGGAATACATCAACATCACCTTTTCTGCTTGACTTAGAGTTCACTCGAAGGAGTAGACTCTCACTATACCAAAACGAAATGGGGAAAAACAGATGAAGTATACAGTCATTACAGGAGCAAGTTCAGGGATTGGGTTTGAGACAGCGAAAGTTCTCGCCGCAAAAGGAAAATCGCTTGTCCTCGTCGCCCGGCGGAACGATCAACTCGAAGCACTACGGGATGATTTACTGAAGACCTATCCGGAACTTGACATCATCCTCCATTCAGTCGACTTGACGGAGATGAAAAACGTGCATCAGTTGTATGACGACGTCAAGCACCTTGAGATTGAGACGTGGATCAACAACGCCGGATTCGGTGATTTCGATAACGTCAAAGACGTCGAAATCGGAAAAATCGAGAAGATGCTTCGGTTGAACATCGAAGCATTGACGGTCCTGACGAGTCTCTACGTCCGCGACCATCATGACGTCGAAGGGACAACCGTCCTCAACGTCTCGTCAGGCGGCGGTTACCGGATCGTGCCGAATGCGGTCACGTATTGTGCGACGAAGTTCTATGTCAGTGCCTACACAGAAGGCCTTGCGCAAGAATTGCAACAATCCGGTGCGAAGTTGCGGGCAAAAGTCCTTGCACCGGCAGCGACGGAAACCGAATTCGCCGATCGTTCACGCGGGGAGGCAGGATTCGATTACAGTAAAAATGTCCCGCAGTATCATACTGCGGCAGAGATGGCGACGTTCCTCGATCAATTACTCGAAAGTGACGCAATCGTCGGGATCGTCAATGCGGAAGATTATTCCTTCCAGCTACGGGGACCACTCTTTACGTACGTCGGTGGCGCGAACTCGAACTAATTGTAAAAAAACAAGCCTTCGCTTTTTGAGCGAAGGCTTGTTTTTGCGTTTGGTTGTTGAAGCGTGTGTGATTTACACTCGCTTTTGACAGTCAGTCGAATACCTATGCCTTTTCAAACACTATATTTTCCAAGTAACCCATGTTTTTGACTGTCGTAATATCCTTCTTAAAGCGTTGAATCGTATGAGAAAAGGTTTTTTCATTCGTCCCTTCAGGATAACCGGAGCAAACGTTTAAGATGCTGTTGAGTTTTTCGCAGTCGCCGCCGATAAAGTAATGCGAAATTGCTTCCTTATCCGCGGAAGCGATCACGACAAATGTTGCAAAATCGAGAACATCTTCCACATGCTGTTCTTCAATTAATTTATCGGCAGTAAATGCGGTTTTAAATTCGTAGCTTTCGAACGACATAATACGACCACGCAATACATCCAGGATGGATCGCCGATAGATGCAGTAAACACCACAAATCGTCTCATAAGGCGGTATGAAAGGGTCGTCCATTACATTGACAATTTTTTCGTCGTCTTTATCGATGGGAATGGCCTGAAAGCGGTTGACCATCATCTTGTCGATATAATCGATTCCTTTCGGTCTAAATTCTTTTAGAGTATCTTCATGCAACGGGATGCGCATCCTTTCTTATGAATGTATCAGTATCCCATTAATTGTAATCGCTTAATCTAAAAAATATCAAAGTGTATTTTCGTCACTGTAGCGAATTTAATTTTTTAGATAGAGCTACGCTGCTTTCAAAGCGATGAACGGCTTAAGCGCCATCCCTAAAACGAGGAGCAGTGTTTGACTATGAAGACAAAATGATATTAGACAATACCTCCTAAAAAGCGTCTTTTTTTCGTTGCTTTCCTCGTTTTCCACAGAGTTTGTCTACAATCTGAAAACGCCATCCCCCAAAGCGAGGAATGGCGTTTTTTTTAAGTTAAATGATTGGAATCGCAAGCGTCGAAAGTAAGCTGACACCTAAGAATAAGGCATAGCTGAAAAACGTCGCTTTTGCGTTTCGATCATGTTTATGTCCGAGAATCGCAAATAACAAAATCGCCAAAAACGTAAGTAGTGATAACGACAACAAGTGGTGTTGATCCGTTGAAGGAACGAGCGATTGAGCCAAGTGGGCTAAACCAAGCGGTAAAACAATCAGTAAAAAATAGAAACCAAGCCGCGTTTCTGATGGAACTTCAGTTGCTTCATCGTTCGGATCGATACGTGTGTACATTTTCATGGATCGTCACCTCCTTCTATTTCAGTATAAAGGAAGGGACGGTGAAACCTCGTTACAGTCCCGTAAGAACTACATAACAATTTGACTTCTAGATGACATCCAGATGTCGCGCCGTCTTGAATTTGTAAAAGTCAAAAAACATTTCGACAGGATATGTAAATAAGTGTAAAATGAAGAAACATGTGACATAAAATCAAGGAGGAAACGACGTGCCTAAAGTGTTCCGCTATTTTTATCTATCTGATTTATTTGCCGTCGTCGGTGCGAGTATCTCCTATATCGCCATCTACTGGACGAGTGCAGAACGGTTGACGGCATTTCAGCTTGCCCTGTTGATTGGCGCCGTCTTTTTGACGCGGTTCGTCGTCGCGACCTTTAGTGGTCCGTGGATTGATCGTGTCGACCCGGTCCGCTTACTCAAGGGGACGGTTGCCGTCCGGACGGGACTATTAGTTCTGACGGCAATCGGCTTGCAACTTTTTTCCGGCTCGATCGGACTGCTGGTTGCATTATTGATTGCTCAGACGGTTTTGCAGACGATTGGCGGCAATACGGCATTCAAAGTCGTGACCCGCCTCGTCGAAGCAGACCGGTTACCGGTCGCAAATGCCTATTTAAGTACACTCGACCGGATCGGCACGTTAAGCGGTCTTTTGATTGGCGGTGTGTTGATTGCGAGCTTTTCCATCGAGACGATTTTACTGATGGAAGCCGTCCTGCATGGCGCAGCCTGGCTGTTGCTCCTGTCGATCAAGTCTGCTGCACCTGAAGGAGAAGGGCAACAGAACCGGTACATCGACGCCTTGACGGAAGGGCTGACGTATTTAAAACGCGACCGGCAACTGATGCAAATCTTAGGATTCGCCGTCATTGCCAACTGGATGATTACACCCGCGAATACGTTACTCGCGCCGTTCGCGAAAGACGTCGTCGCTGGGGGGGCAAAAACCTTTTCGGTACTGGAGCTCGCGCTCGTCATCGGTGGGATTCTCATGTCGCTGCTTTATGCCCGGTTCGCGAAACAAGTCGCCCTCGGTCGACTGTTCCGGCTGTCCGTGTTGTTACAGGGTTTCTTTATCATCGTTCTCAGTTTGACGGACACCGTGCCGCTCGCTTTCATCAGTCTTTTTTTACTTGGCGCTGCCCTTAGTCTATTCGGGATTCCGTTTTCGACGCTGCTCCAGCAGACGACGCCGGATTTACTGCTCGGACGGGTCCGTTCGGCGATGGTTGCCGTCTCGACGCTCTGTTCTGCCGTCTGTTATGTCTTATCCGGTTATTTGACGACCTTCCTGTCAATCGAACACGTTTTTCTGTTCTTTGGTGGTTCGGGACTGATCGGGGCCGTATGCTTGATGCTGCTTACGTCACGTCACGCAGCTAGTAATATCAGTCAGGACAAGGCAGGATAAGGAAATCGGTCTTAAGGTGGAGGGCAAGCGTTTTCTTTCGCAGTACACTTGATTAAAGAAGAACAAAAGGGGATAGCGACGATGGATGGTCTGATGATGATAGCATTGTTATTTTTAATTCCGATTAGTGGGATGACGGTGTTGTTGAATCTGTTATGGCGACGAATTGAAGTCGACTAAAAACAAACGGACTGCCGTAAACCGGCAGTCTGTTTTTATGCGGAGTTTTAGGAGGGGAATGAAATGAAGAAAATCATCATCATCGGTTCCGGCGGTTCAGGCAAATCGACGTTCGGACGTCAATTGCACGAACGAACCGGCATCAAGGTGTCACATCTCGATGCCTTGTTTTGGAAACCGAATTGGGTTGCCGTCCCACGAGACGAGCAAATAGAGGTGCAACGGCAGTTGATGGAACAACCGGAATGGGTTCTTGACGGAAACTACGGGGGAACGCTCGGGATGCGGCTTGACGCCGCCGATACGGTCATCTTTCTCGACATGCCGCGGACCGTTTGTGCGTACCGGGTCATCAAACGTAATCTGAAGTACCGCAACCGGACACGGCCGGACATGGGGGAAGGCTGCATCGAACAATTCAGCTGGCAGTTCCTGAAGTGGGTCTGGCAGTACCCGAAAGCGCGGCGACCGGGTGTCTTACGCCAGCTCGATGAAGTGCGACATGAGAAAAACGTCGTCATTTTGTCGTCGAAGCATGACGTACAGAAGTTTTTAGATCAGCTTTGATGCAATTTGGTTTGAAGTACGAATCGATTTAACTTTTATCAATCACTACCTTGCCATCCTGATCTAGCAAGGGTGTCATTCCGCTCATGCCGAGACCGCTCGTCATTACATAATTTACGCCTGTCTGCGTATCGACGACGATTTTGATGATGCCTCCACTGAGGTGTTGTTTTGATTTCAACACGAACCGTTTATCACGCATTCTGTACTCGTCTACTTCTTATTTTAGCTGTGTAGCCAGGAACAAACAGCTAGAATTAATTTCTTCAGCGGACATAGCTCTCTCTTACTATTAAGATAACTGAATTTGAAAGGAAAAAGACCGTTTTGACTGCAAAAATCACAGTCGGAACGGTCTTTTTTAGTCGGGTACTCGATTAGTTTACTCCGACCGTCTCCGCCTCAAACGCAAGCACCGGCCCGAATACTTCGTAATGCAGTTGCTCCGTCGCCCCTTGCCAGTTCGACGCGACGAACCGAATCATCGCTTCCGGTCCGCAGACGAAGGCGATTGCAGATTTGTCGACGTTTTGAATGACTTCTTCCGTCAAACGACCGGAAATCGTTCCTGTTTGTGCCTGCCGTTCCGCATAACGGATGACGATTGCACCGGCAGTTTCCAGGCTTGCAAGGTGCGTCGAAAAGGCACGGTCGCGGTCATCTTGAATCGCGACGTGAAGCGTGACGGAACGACTTGCCGCAAGCGCTGCGTCGGCAATCGCAAGCAACGGTGTCAGACCGATTCCGCCAGCGAACAGGACGACGGGTGCTTGACCAGCCGGTAACGCAAAATTACCAGCCGGTGCACTAAGCAGGACCGTATCGCCAACGTTCGTCTCGTCATGCAATTGTTTTGAGACGCTTCCGTCACGCTTGACGGCAATCGTGTAAAACGCATCACCAGGACGGTTGATTAAGCTGTACTGCCGGTTTTGCCACAGTCCTGCCGGTGTTTTGATCCGGAGCGTCACGTATTGTCCCGGCGTAAAGGTCGATAACGTCAACGCATGTGCCGGCTGCAAGGTAAACGACTTGATGTCCGACGCTTCCTGCATGATCGCCGTCACCGTGAAGGTCTGATATCCTGTGAAGCCTTTTGCCTGTTCGTCTTGCGCATAAAGTTCAGCTTCAAGCGTTATGAACAAATCAGCGATTTCCTGATAGGCGAGACCCCAGGCGTCGATGATTGCCGGGGTCGCTGCGTCGCCTAGGACTTCTTCAATCGCGCGCAACAGTTCTGTCCCGACGATCGGGTACATCTCGGGTTTGATTTGCAGGCTCCGGTGTTTATGTAGGATGGGCAGGAGCGTTGGTTTTAAGACGTCGAGTTGATCGATGTTCTCTGCTGCCGCATAGACCGCGTGAGCGAGGGCTTGCGATTGACGGTTTGTTTTTTGGTTTGTCTGGTTAAAGATGTGCGTCATCTCCGGATGCCGTTCAAATAAACGTTGATAAAAGACACGGGTGATTGCTGGCCCGTGTTCCGCGAGAACGGGGACGGTCGACTTGATGAGTTGGATCGTTGCTACGTTTAACATAAGACCACTTCCTTTTCAGTTCGTTCTCCCACAGTATTGGAGCTTTCGTCCGTAAATACAACATATAAAATACTAGATTAAAAAAGAAAGTGAACTTTGTCACAAACGTGCCATCGATTCGTCAAGAAACGGACAAAAACCGTTGACTAGTGTCAGCGGTCAAGTCGGAATCCATAGTTTTGAGAAGTCGAGGTAACCGAACGAATCGATGACGAGGTTTTGCAATTCGATCGGATAAGGAATGAGTCGCGTGTCATCAAACAGCGGGATGAAATAGGAGGCGTCGATGACGTAGCGCTCGAACGACTGGTGGAGCGGCATCCAGTCTTCAAACGGCGTGTCATCGTACTGCTGAATACGTCGCTCCATCTCCGGCATCTGACGGTACAGCTTGGCCGGCGGAGAATATTCATTCGTTAAGAACTGATGGAATGCGACCGTCAAGTTGCGTTCGAACACTTCCGCGTGGATCGCGAGATCGATGTCAGCGAAGGCATGCAGATTGGTAATACTTTCTTTGAACCCGACCGGAACGAATTCATAAGGGATGTGCTGGCGGTCGAACATCTCACATAACCAGTAGGTGACGTTTTCCGTGAAGTCCGTCAGTTTAATCCGGATTGGCCGGTCGAACGTGACGGGTGGTCCATCGGGAACGATATATTCTTGACTAAACTCACCGAGAAACCCGCGGACGTTCGGTGTACCGCGCTCGTTGAACTCGGTGATGAAAGGGCGGACGGAAGCAATCAAGCGGTGGATGTAGTGCCGCGCCTCCTCACTTTCGAAGACACCGCCCGGACGAGGATTCAAGAAAATCAGTCCGAATCCCGACTGGGTGGCAATCGTATCGGTTGCACCCGTTTCCGATAATGACGTCCGGTAGACCGGGTCATAAGCGTCCGGCATCTGGATGAACTCGATTCGGTCGAGCAACGCCCGGACGCCGTAAAAATTCGCGAACGCCTGTAAAACGGTTTTTTTATCATCTTGTTGCGTCAGCTGAAACGGACCGGTCCCGATTCCTTCTTTATGAATGCTCGTGTGAAGTGTCGCAAGCTTCGGTAAAATCGAGTTCCGTTGCTGATCAAGGATCAGGTCGACTCGGTACGGTCCGTTCGATTTAATCTGTTCGACGTGGCGATACGACCAGGCGTAAGCAGGAAAGGCGATCAGTTCCCGTAAACTTTTTGTGACATCTTTACTCGTCATCAGTGAACCGTCGTGGAAGCGGACGTCTTTTCGTAAATAAAGCGACAAGGTGTTGCCTTGCCAGGCATAGTGATGGGCAAGTTCCCCTTTAAGCAGACCGTCTTCATCAATCCAAAACAAGCGGTTAAAGACATTTTGGACGAGGTGGGCACTATGGATATCGGCTGCTTCGAGCGGATGTGCCGTCAAGAAGGGGCGTTTCCGCGGAATGAGTAAAGCGTCGGATGCCGTTTGGACATAACCGAATTTTTGTTCGAGCCGCCGCATGAACCGCCCTGTCTGAGCAGGGGACCAGTCCCAACTGAGCTGCTCCGTCACGGCGTCAATCGATTCGCGGTCGATCCGTTCGAGCAGTTGCCGGGCCAGTTCGCGCTCGACGTGGCGCAACCAGACGAGCTCCGATAAATGTCCCCGCCCTTGACCACTCGTGTAGTTCAGCCAACCGTCGTCTTGCCAGCGTGTCAAATGCCGTTTCGTCTGCTTCGGACTCAAATGGATCGTATCGGCCAGTTGCTGAATCGTGTAATGCCCGTCGCGGCACTTTTTCCATAACGTAAAGAGATAACCTTCCATCAGCTGCTCCTTCCTAAAAGGGGACATCGATTCGCGACGATGTCCGTTTTTAAATTAATCTGTCTTGTTTATCATACAGGTAGAGAATGGAAGGTGACAATATGAAATGGAAAGAAATACCTAAACCAATTAAAGTCAGACTCGTAACATCCTTTTTTAACCGGACGGTGTCGTTCGCCATCATGCCGTTCATGGCTTTATTGTTCGTCGATGCCTTTAACAAAGTCATTGCCGGATTGTTTTTAATCAGTACCGTCTTTTTAAGTTTCTTCATCGGTTTGATTGGCGGATATCTCGCTGACCGTTTCCCGAGAAAACGGCTGCTTGTCCTCTCGACGACGGCAACCGGATTGATGTTCTTGACGATGACGATCAGTCTTGCCGTCAATCAGATGGTTGCCTTCACGATTGCCTATGCGATCTTTACCGTCACGAGTAACATCGGCCGACCGGCGATGGGGGCGATCATCATCGACGCGACGACACCCGACAACCGGCGGGCGGTCTACGCAATCGATTACTGGTTAATCAATCTCTCGATTGCACTCGGGACAGCACTCGGAGGCTGGCTCTACGTCAGCAACAGACTGTTCCTGTTCAGCTTATTGACGTGTACGTCGCTCCTCTTACCGGTCGCGTACCATTTCCTGCTCGACGAATCGAAACACGTCTGGCGGAAACAGCCGTTCCGGTCCGTCCTGACCGACATCACGAACAGTTACCGGATCGCCTGGCGCGACCGTCCGTTCGTCAAGGTCGTCCTCGGTTCGATGTGTATCCTTGCCGCTGAATTTTCGATGGGCAGTTACGTCGCCGTCCGGCTTGCGGACGAGTTCAAGACGGTCGAAGTTGGTAGTCTCCTCGTCAACGGTGTCCGGATGGTCAGTTTAATCAATATCGAAAATACGATTCTCGTCGTCTGTCTGACGTTTTTCATCCAACGGCTCGCGAACCGATTTTCTAGCCGGAAGACGCTAATCGCCGGACTGGCGTTATACCTGATCGGTTACATGACCGTCACGAGTGCGAATTCGATGACCGTCCTGTTGACGTTCATCTTCATCGCGACGATCGGGGAATTGTTGTACTCCCCGACGTTAAACGCTGAAAAAGCGAACATGATGCCGGAAGATAAGCGCGGCGCCTACTCGGC
Organism: Exiguobacterium oxidotolerans JCM 12280; assembly: GCF_000702625.1. NCBI lineage: Bacteria > Bacillati > Bacillota > Bacilli > Caryophanales > Exiguobacterium > Exiguobacterium oxidotolerans. The sequence continues at coordinate 2,998,809 of NZ_JNIS01000001.1, forward strand.
CTTTGCCGGGACGTCCCACGCCGGGGCCGACTTGATTTCACGCTCGACGATCATCCTCGGAGCGGTTTTAGCCCCGTTCATGATGAGTGTCTATATCGGATTGATTGTCTTCCTCGGATTAGTCTTAGCGTACTCGGGACTTTATATGAAAGAAGTCGTCGAGACGAAACGAAACGTCTCGTAATCAAAAAGGAGTGGATAAAATGGAGGAATTGACAACGAAGCGGCACCGGTTACGACGCTGGCGCACGGGTGACGCCGAAGATTTATATGCCTATGCAAAAGATCCGCGTGTCGGACCGAACGCAGGCTGGGCACCGCATGCGTCCATCGACGAAAGCCGCACCGTCATCACGATGTTTCAGGAAGCGAATGATGGTTATGCGATCGTCGACCGGACGACGGACCACGTCATCGGCAGCTTCGGGATGCATGCGCGCCGGCCGGTCGAGGCGCTGGCTGACAAAAAACAAGTCGAGTTCGGATTCGTCCTGCACCCTGATTACTGGGGGCAGGGTCGGATGCCGGAGATTGTCGACGCGGCACTTGCTGTCGCTTTTGTGGAGCTTGAGATGGAGATCGTCTGGTCTGCCCATTTTGATTTTAACGGACAATCGCAACGCGTCATCGAAAAGATGGGCTTCCGCCACGTGCTCGACCGACCGTTCGTCATGGAGCGGATTGATGGGCGCGCGGTGACGAGCCGGTTGTACCAGTGGACGCGGGAGCGGTATGAAGCAAAACGCAAGCAAAGCGTATTGGAGGACTTAACATGCTGACGATTTATCTGACGCGGCACGGCGAAACAGAATGGAATATAGCACAGAAGCTACAAGGCTGGTTGGATTCACCGTTAACTGAAAAAGGAAAAAGAAATGCACGTCAATTAGGTGCTAGATTAAAGGATATCGAATTTCAAACGGTTTATTCCAGTCCGAGTGAAAGAAGTTTATGTACGGCTCGATTGATGATGCAGGGACGGACGTGTCCGCTTGTGATTGAGGAGGATTTAAGAGAGATTCATTTTGGGGACTGGGAAGGGCAAGACAGACAGGTGGTAAGTGAGAACTATCCGCAAGCCTATTTCAACTTTTGGAATGCGCCACATCTGTATACATCAGAAACGGGTGAAAATTTCTTTGAGTTGAAACGGCGTGTTCTTGCGTTGCTTGAGGAACTCAAGAGTCGGCATGAGACCGGAAATGTTCTGATTGTCACACATACGGTCGTCATTAAACTGTTGCTCGCGAGTGTGAAGGAACTACCGCTTGAAAAATTATGGTCAACACCCCCATTCATCCAGGACACATCCTTGTCGGTTATTGAATGTGTGGAGAATCAGCTTAAAATTGTGTTAGAAGCAGACATAAGCCATATCTCACAAGAGCAGGAACAGGTTACGGAACGTTGATCCAACAAGATAAGCATTGGAAAAATTGATTATATTTAAATAGGGCTGTCTGACGGAGGGGAAGTGGAACTTTTTTCTCCCTGTCAGACAGCCTTCTTTTCATTAAGGACCACATTCTTCATACCTGTAATCGCGCTAACGGGGTCAAGGAAGACGTGCTTAACTCTTCGCTTTCGATAACGATTGCAGTCAAACCGGTATCTGTTCTGGTTTCGTGCCATTCATCTTGATCCCAAAACACGGCATCACCGCTCTGGACTTTAATGGCTGTATCGGCTTCACCTCTAACAAAACCTTCCCCGTTCACAATGACAAGCAGTTGGGGAACAACCGCTTGATGATAACCGATCACCCCGTCGACATCTAAATGGACACACCCTATATGGACGGCCTTCTCTGTCTGCGTGATCCGTGACATTACAAAACCAGAGTCGAATTTTGTGATTTTTTTCCCGGTCTCTTTTGTGAATTGATACAGTTTCATATAATCCCCCCGATGCATTGTTTGCTACCTGATTTAATTTCGCTGTCGTTTAGACATAACCAGTTGCAGGACGATGCTAATCAATCCTGCCATGACGCATTTGAATAAGTAGTTATCCGTTAGTCCCACGAGTACATATCCGTTAAACTTTTGAATGACGGTGGCTTCAGGGACCCAGTCGATGACAAGTCCAATCCCGAACAGTGCCGGTAGGCTAAGTGCTAGATAGACAATGAGGAAGACGAGAATCAGCATCTTGATTTTCATGAAAGGTAGCCCCAATCCGATTGGTTTTAATTCATTCTACTTGAAAATGTAATTAAATACCAAATGAAAATCATTTAACGTATAACAACACTACCTTATGGAAGACTCGATGTGTGCTTTTTGAACTAAATCACTTCTGGATCTGTCGTTTCGCTAGCAGCATCGGTAAGAAAAAGTACAGATTCATACTGATCATCGAAATGAGATAACTGCTCAAAATGGCGATGATTCCATTGACTCCAGTCTGATGTAAGATAAATTCTGGTAAAAAATAGGCAGCGAGTCCAATGGCGATGACCCATGTCCCTGACGAGACGGATAACCAGACGATGACGACGAGATAAAGTAACCCGATCGCATAACTGACAGGGAGCGAAAACGTCACGGTCGGCGAATCGATGAAGCGGTCGGCAAGAACGGTCACCAAGATACTGACTGAAAATAAGCCGCCGAACAGTCCGAACAGTAGCTTTTGACGGACAGGACTGACCGGATGCGTCGACAGGTACCGCAGAATCAGCGCGAGGCAGACGATGAGTAACACGACTGTGCTCGCAAAACTCGTAAGCAGCATCGCGCTGTAGGAGACGGCACCCGTAAAGAGCTGTTGAAAAAACGAAAAACTGGATCCGCCTACTAACACAAGTCCGAAGACTTGCAGCAATCCTTTCCAGTCAAAGGGAAGTTCGTTCGAAATCGACTGGATGTAAGCAGCCGGACTACCGCCGGTAATGGATTTGACCGATTTGCCGTCCGTCTCAGCGTCGCGCAAGTGATCCTCGAGTTCGCTGACGATGTCTTGCGTCGCCTGTTCATTTTTTCCGGAAGCTAACAAATAGATCTTTAAGTCGTCTAAAAAACGAGTTGATTCGGTGGATAAGGGATGCATGGTTCATTCCTCCTTTAAAATCTGATTGACGCTTGCTGAAAGGCTGTACCAGCGAGCTGAAAAAGCAGTCAGTTCGTCGCGTCCTGCCGAAGTGATGGCATAATACTTTCGTTTCGGTCCGCTCGGGGACTGGCGTTGCGTTGCTTCGATCCAACCGAGCTTTTGCATCCGCATCAATAACGGATAAATCGTTCCTTCGCTGACGTCAGCAAAGCCGTAGGTCGCAAGCTTCGTTGCCAGTTCATAACCGTAGACTTCTTCTTCTGCGATCAACGCAAGTAAACAACCGTCAAGAATACCCTTTAACATTTGAGTAGATGACATATGAATTCCTCATTTCACTATCTTGTATTGCAAGGTAAATACAGTTTATCACTCAATAACTTGTAATACAAGGTAGTGAGTGGAATTTTCCTAATAATTGAAAAAAACAAGTGCAATCGACATTGATATGCAATATATTAGTTTTATGGATAACTCAAAAAAGGCTCTTAAAATCAAGCGGACTTCCTTGAGTCAGGAAGTATATCAGCACTTGCAGCAACAAATCATCACCTTGGAACTGGCGCCGGGTGAAAAATTAAACGATTTGGAACTGGCGGAACAATTCGGTGTCAGCCGGACGCCGGTCCGGGAAGCACTGAAAAAACTGGAAGAGGAGGGACTTGTCGTCTTTAAACCAGGTGCACGGACGAACGTGACGGCACTTGATGTCGTGCAAGCACGCGAGACATTCCCGATCGTCGCGACGCTCCACGGACTCGCGAGCAGACTGGCAGTGGCACACATCACACAAGCGATGGTAGTGAAGTTACGGGCAGTGAATGCGGAGTTTCGGACGGCGGTCGAACGTGGTGATGCCCTCGAGGTGATGCGGTGTGATGATGCATTTCATCATGTCTTTTTAGAGGCAAGTCAAAACCAGCAACTGATTGACACGTTGAACCGGCTGACGCCGCTCATCCGCCGTTTGGAGTATGCCCAGTTTCGTCAGCACGGGCACGATTCGCTCGCTGATCACGAGGCGATTCTTGCGGCTTGTGATCAGCGGGACCCGGAAGCACTCGTCCGGACGACGGAACAAAATTGGAATGGTCTCGGACGACACCTGATTGCGGCTTTAGAGGAGGAAACGACATGCGACCCATCCTGATCGGCATCCTGTCGGCGATGTTTTTTGCCGTCACGTTCATCTTGAATCAATCGATGCAAGGAAGTGGGGGACACTGGATTTACAGTGCGGCCCTGCGGTTTTATTTGATGTTACCGTTTTTGATTTTGATCGTCGGCTATCGTCGTCGCCTTGCACGTGTGTGGTCTGCGTTGCGGACAGCACCGCGCTTTTGGCTGACCTACGGGACGATCGGCTTCGGTATTTTTTACAGCGGGATTTGTTTTGCGGCCGATTACGCACCGGGCTGGCTGATTGCCGGAACCTGGCAAGTGACGATTCTTGCGGGACCGTTGCTTGCACCACTGTTCAAACAAACGATTCCTTGGGCATCGCTCCGCTATTCGCTGTTGATTGTCATGGGTGTCCTGCTGATGCAACTGTCGGTCGCGGGTAGCGTGTCGGTGACGACGCTGCTACTTGGGGTCGTTCCGGTCATCCTGGCAGCAATCGCTTATCCGCTCGGGAACCGGAAGATGATGGAACGATACGGGGATGACCTGGGGGTATTTGACCGGATTCTCGGGATGACACTTGCGAGCCTGCCGTTCTGGTTGATTTTGTCAGGTTTTGCGTACGTGCAGGTCGGTCTGCCGTCAGCGACACAAGTCGGTCAGTCGGGACTGGTTGCCTTGTTCTCCGGCGTCATTGCGACATCACTATTTTTTTATGCGACGACGCTCGTCCGGACCGAACCGATCCGCTTGGCGGCTGTCGAAGCGACTCAATCGTTTGAAATCGTGTTCACCGTCCTTGGTGAGCTCGTCTTTTTACACGCGGTCTTTCCGAGCGGACTGGCACTGTTCGGGATGGTCACCGTCATGCTCGGGATGACGCTGCATAGTTTTCGGCAAACCAGCCCGAAGGTCATGCCGGACTAATATTTATTTCAACTACCTTAATATAAAAATAACTTAGCAAACGAGGGAATCAAGGATGGTACTTACAGGAACACTTGTCAACACAGGGCTGATCATCATCGGGACGTTACTCGGCCTACTGTTTCACAAAATCCCGGAACGGACGAAAGAGACGGTCGTCCAAGCAATCGGTCTTGCCGTCGTCGTACTTGGTGTCCAAATGGGGTTGAAGAGTGAAAACTTTTTAATCGTCATCGGCAGTCTCGTCGTCGGTGGGGCGCTTGGCGAATGGTTACGGATTGATGAAAAACTGAACCGGCTCGGCGAATGGCTTGAACTGAAAATCGGCCGGGGGCGCCCGTCGAACATCGCCGAAGGTTTCGTCACGGCGACGCTGATCTTCGTCATCGGTGCGATGGGCGTACTCGGAGCGCTCGACGGTGGCTTACGTCAAGACCACGACGTATTGTATACGAAAGGACTGATTGATGGGTTCACTTCGCTCGTCCTCAGTTCGACGCTCGGCATCGGCGTCATCTTCTCTGCCATTCCCGTGTTTCTCTATCAAGGGGCGATTGCTCTCGGTGCCGTCGCAATCACCCAATATGTTCCGGATGCCATCTTGCAACAGTTCATCGTCGAGATGACGGCGACCGGTGGGGTGATGATTTTAGCGATCGGCTTAAATCTCGCCGGTATCACAAAAATCCGGGTCGCAAATCTCCTGCCGGGTATCGTGATGGTAGCCTTGATTGTGACAGGTCTTCAACTATCCGGATTTAATTAAAAAAACTGCGCCTTTCATCTCGGAGACATCTGTTGTCCACGAAATGAGGGGCGCAGTTTTTTTAGTGAATAGATTGAAGCGCGTCTTCAGGCAAAACATCGGTCGTGTAATCGGTCAGCTGGTGTTGATTGTAGTCGAACGTGTGTCGGCAAAGAGGACCGTTCAAGATGTTCGGTAAATAATGTTTTAAGTTACTGATGATCCCGATATTGTCCGGATCAAGAATCCAGTTTAGCGATTTCCAGTCGAGAATCCCTTCGCGTGTCGCGCGTGGTGTCGCAAGCGTTTGGTCTATCGGTAAATCGGCCAGGTAGAGATAGATGCCGACTGCCTGTTCAGCACGTAAGACGACGGTACCGGCGAAGCGGACTTCTGCTAACGCAATTCCCGTCTCTTCAAACGTTTCCCGGATGACGGCGGCAGTCGGTGTTTCATTCGGTTCGATTTTGCCGCCGACCCCGTTCCACATCCCCATCGCCGGTTGCTTTTGCCGGTTAAGCAGCAGAAACTGGTCATCCTGACGAATCAGGCAAAGCGTATACGGATAATGTACGTCCGCCACGATTAAAACAGCTCCTTTTTCCAAGTTGCATACTGTTCGTCTGACGGGATAGGTAGGATGGTTTTCTTTCCATCCGTCCAAGTCGTCAAAGCTTGTTCCGTCAAAATACGGTGACCGGTTTCCGTCCGGATTGCGAGTAAGCTCCGTTTATTGAACGGGGAGGCTGCGTGTTGCTGGATGATTTGTTCGATCGCTGCGAGCTGCTCCGGCAAAAGCGTCTGTTGGGTATAAAAATGGTAGCCGATGATGAACGTGTCGTCAAGTCCTATCCGTTGCATTTCAAGCTGGTACCCGGCACCGTTCGGGGCAATCCGGAAGCTGCCGCTTGGTGAATGGACGGTCTCGCCTGTCAATGGAATAGGGCGTAAGGCGAGATTGATTCCGAACCCACTGTCGACGAGGTACGTCGCGCCCTCATGCTGGAGTAGAATCGCGACATGGGTCGGACCGGTCGCCGACCAGACTTCATGTTCATTGTCATAGACGGTCGCTTTGACGAGCGCGACATCAAATCCTTTAATCCGCAAGATTTCATAGAGCAGATGATTTAAATCGTAACAGACGCCGCCGGCTTGATTCGTCACGAACGTCTCCTCGAGCCGTACTTCGTTAAAAGGCATCATCCGTTTCGATAAAACAGCTTGATTATCAAACGGCAAATGGTAGGCGAACGCTTCTAATAGAGATGGTAAATCGTCGAACGTAATCGATTGGTCCAGTGGGAACTGAATCCGCGAGGCGACTTTATTTATGAGTGATGACAACGGAAATTCCTCCTTTGGTTCATGTTTTCATTATCGCACAATCCGTCCAAAAAATGACATATGTTATCTGGAGATACTGATTGCCGCGGATATTGTTCGCCGTCTTGTCGATTACATGGATCCTACAGGAAGCTGCAAAGAAGAATGTTTCGGATGAAGGGAGTTAAAGACGAATTCTACATTAACAATATAATTTGTAAAAAGAAGGAATAATTAAAAGATAACCCGAATACTGTACAAAAGTTTACAAAAATTCGATGATACCTGTTTAAAGATACCGTAACTTTATTTTTCGTTGGGATACATGAAATGAGATGAAGGGCTGGAGATGTTATGTTTATTAATTTGTTGACCAATGCATGCATTGCTTTTACAGGTTTGTATTTAATTTCAAAAATTATAAACTACTCCACGCAGAAAATTGTTCTGAAACAGTTTGTGATTGGTGGTTTATCCGGCTTGCTCGGAATTTTTCTCATCCATAAGGGTTTCACGTATGCCGAGACTGTGCGGATTGATTTTCGATATCTATCACTCATCCTCTTAGGGTTTTATCAATTAAAGTCGCCTTTAATTATTTCTGCGATAATCATATCACTCTATCGATTTACGTATGGCTTCAACTTTCAATCCGTTATCGCGTGTTGCGCGATTTTCTTAATTGTCTTCGGCTTTTTGTTGCTCTATAAAATTGAAAAGATAAATGGAAAATCTTTTCTACAAGAAGTAGCACTGAATACGTGGGCCGTAGTGATTGCCATCCTTGCGATTTTTATTAACAGTGAATTCAGCGTAGACGCTTTAAGCGTCATGGGAATGGTTTTCATCATAAGCTTATTTATTGGTATTTTGATAACTTTACTCAATCTGGATATCCATATCATGAACAGTCGTATTAACGAATATAAAACATCTTCCGAAACGGATCATTTGACAGGGTTAGCTAACAAAAGATCCTGGGAGATTGAAATCCACAAAATTGCCTTGATTGATAAACCTTGTAATGTATTGTTACTTGATATTGATCACTTCAAAAAAATAAATGATACGTATGGCCATGTCAAAGGAGACGAGATTTTACGACAATTTTCGGTTTTACTCCTTAATGAAACGCGAGAACTCGATGTAAAGGCTAGAATCGGAGGAGAAGAGTTTGGAATTTTAATAGCTGATTTAAGTAGTAGTGAAGCATATGGAGTTGCCGAGAGAATTCGGGAAATCATTTCAAAGAACTCATTCAAACTGACTGATGGGACTAAAATCCAAATTTCGACATCAATCGGAATTGCTAACGGTCGTTCAAAAGATATTCTTCAGTTGATAGATCAAGCCGACCAATGTTTGTATACTGCGAAAAGTAGAGGGAGAAATGTATCCTGCATGTACGAATTGATTTCAATGTAAAAGGAGATATTCAATGAGACAGTCTAAAATGAATACAAAAAAAGAAATCCCGACTTTCGGACTGAAGCAGGAAGGGATGCATTATCAAAACAAGCCGAGCGTCTATGCCGTTGTGTTCGATAAGAGACAACAAAAGTACCTAACCGTTCGGACTAATTCACAACATTTTTTCCTTCCCGGGGGTGGGATGGAGGTCGGTGAATCACCGGAGCAAGCACTTCACAGAGAACTGTTAGAAGAGACGGGTTACACGATTCGTATCGAAGCACCGCTTGGACGGTCCAAACAGCATTTGATAGCACCAAACGGGGAAGCGCTCCTCAACGATGCGTTCTTTTACGAAGTAACGTTACTCGAGTTGACACAAGCGGCAGTCGAAGTGGATCATCATATGACGTGGCTTAGTATTCAAGATACGGATAAGTTATTTCATGCGCATCAGGCATGGGCGGTCAGGAAAGTCGTCAAACGTTAACTAACGCTATCAAAAGAATTATTCCGTAAACAAAGGCATCCATCGCTCGGAATCATCCGGCGCGGTGAATGCCTTACTTAATTGTGGAGATGCTGCTACGGTTTAAAAAGGGACAAAAAAGGGTTGTTCCGCTTCGTTTAATACTTTGAGGATTCGTTCCCGAAAGTTTGACCAGGTCACCATGTCTAGAACTTCTTCTAAACTGAAAAAGCCAACTGCTAAACTTTCGCTGCTCGTTTGCGGTGTACCACCAATTGCTTTTGCCAGCCAACAGGTCGCACACACCTGCTCGCTGACGTTTTGATAGATGCCACAAAATCGAATCACTTCAATGTCAATACCGGACTCTTCTTTCACTTCCCGGATGATTCCGTCTTCGATGGTTTCACCGAGTTCAATAATGCCACCCGGAAATTCCCATCCGCGTCGTGGTCCTTTGATGAGCAGGATTTTTCCTTGTGCATCAAGAACGACGGCACCTGCCAAAAGTGAATGTCTCGGATATGTCATGGTACACCTCCTTTAAAAAATCGTCCTGTTTTAATTTTGCATTAACCAGTGGACGGCATCCGGTAAATCTTCAGCAATGTAATCGATGGAAAGCTTCTCCATTTCATGATGATGGTCGCGTAACGAGACTTCGCCAGCCCCTGTCCGGACTAAAATTTTAAGGCAACCTGCTTTTGTTGCCGCGAGCATATCCGTCCAACGATCGCCGATGACGACACAGTTTTCCAAAGTCAAATTATGATCTTTTTGTGCTTCCGATAACATACCGATATCTGGCTTCCGACACGGACATCCTTCATGTGGATGGTGGGGACATATGTACACATCATCAAAACCAAACCCGGTCAGTTCCCGTTGAAAGTCGTCGATCGTTGCTACCCCTTTCGAGATGCCGGGCTGATTGGTGAATGAGAACAATTGGATTCGAGATTTTTTCAAGCGGTTGATTTCTGAAGCGGTATACGGAAACAGTTTAAATTCTCACGGGTAGTGAATGGTAGAGTCGCCTCCGATGGTACCGTCCCGATCTAAAAATACGGCTTCTATGTTTTTCATCGTGTATATCTCCCGTCATGAATGTAGTCAGTACGTCACTCCATGCCATTAAACATGCTCATTTTATAACAAATGAATCAGTTTAGAAGAAAAATGAACGCATTAAACATAGTCAAATACGCTAAACATACTCAAAATCATTCAAAATGAGTATGTTTAGGCAGAAATGAGTTAGTTTATGAATTGTCGTCTACCTGTTTAGTTATTCCATTAAAAGCTGCCTGTTCCTTTTTTTTACATTATAAGATTGGTGACAACTAACTTGAAATATTTTTACTGTAGCCCGGCTAGAAAAGTCGAAATGATAAATCCTTTGTTTGATTGAAAACAAAGGATCAAGCAGGTATTTTAACGCTTAACGTCTAAAGTATAACTTTAGACGTACATAAGGAGTGAAAGATCATGTTTACCCATCAGATCACAGAACGACTCGGATTAAAACTGATTGAACGGCAAGATGCCGACGCGTTATATACGTTAGTCGACGCCAACCGGGACCACTTACGGGAGTGGCTCGGCTGGGTCGACGGGGCGACGGGAGCTGAAGTCTACCGTGAGGAAGTGATTCCGATCTGGCTGAAGCAATATGCGGACGGGGACGGTTTCGCTTGCGGGATTTATTATGACGGAGCACTGGTCGGAACGGTCGCCCTGCACGAAATCAATCAAACGTTATGCCAGACATCGATCGGTTATTATGTGACGGGAGACGGGCGTGGAAAAGACTTGATGATTGAAGTCGTTCGCTTCATTACGGCATACTGCTTCACTACACTCGGCTTGAACCGAGTCGTCATTGAATGTGCGGCCGGCAATACACGGAGTCAACGGATTCCCGAGCGGCTCGGATTCGTCAAAGAAGGAACGTTACGGTCGGCAGAACGGCTTTACGGAGAATTCCATGATGTCATCGTCTACGCGATGCTTGCACAGGACTGGCAATCGAAAACGACACAGGTCGAACAAACGGAAGTAGGGCACAACCGATGACAAATATCCGCTTTGAACCGATGACGGAAACGATGTATCAGACGTATTTACCGACGGCAATTGAAGAGTACGCCGCGGAAAAGGTGAAAGCCGGCACATGGGTGGAAGCGGAAGCGATCGACCGGTCGACGACTGAGTTTCGTCAACTCTTGCCGGATGGACCCGCGTCAAAAGACAATTATCTTTTTTCGCTCATTGATGAGGTGACGGCTGAACCGGTCGGGATGATGTGGTTTCATGTCGTCGAAAAGAAACAGGGACGGACGGCATTCATCTATGATTTTTCGGTTGATGCACATCACCAAGGAAAAGGCTACGGGCGACAGGCGATGGTCGCACTTGAACAGGTCGCACGGCGGATGAACATCAAAATCATCGGGCTACACGTCTTTGCCCACAATACGCGGGCGATCAAACTGTATGAATCGTCAGGATACGCGACGACGGATCTCCATATGGAAAAACGATTGGATTAATTGAAAGACATCTACTCAATAATGCATTCTAAATAAAAGCACGAAAGCAACTGTACCAGCTGCTTTCGTGCTTTTTGTTAGTTAAATGCGTTCAGCGCCACGTCTGTAACGTGTTCGCAAACTGGATGTCGGTCTCAAGTTCTCCTTCGATGCGTTTCAGAGCAAAGTCGTTCCCGGCCAACCAGTCGCGGAAATCGAACTCAACCGGCTCTTGGTCACCACCGAGTGCGAACCAGACCTTCAAGTCCTCCGGAAAGTACGCCGACGTATGAATCGTTCCGGCCCAGTGGGAGTAGAGCTCGGAAAAGACCCCTTTATCGGTATCGTTGAGCAGACGGAAGGCAGACTCCGCATCCTGAATCAAGTGCTGGTGCGACTTCATTTCCATCATCCGTCGTTTCGAGTCATCGAGATGGAACCGGTTTTCGTGTTGCAGTAAATCAAAGTGGTTCGTACAGAGATTCGTCTCCCGGACCTCGATATCGCGTGCCGTCGCTTCGATGACGAACGAGCGCGCCGACTTGTCGTGAACGACGTAGGTGAAAGAACCGCGGTGCGGCAATTCCTTGACGAGCGAAATCGCGTCTTCGACCGATGTACATGTCTCAAGGATGATCCGACCAATCATGAAACTGACGAACCCGTCTCCGGGACGTCGCCGATTGATGAAGTTGTAGCCCATCGCAAGACCGTGTTCATTCATCCCGTCCATCCGACCGGTCACGCGTGACGCGGGACCGATAATGGCAGACCCGCCGTCGGTCGGTTGAAAAACGGAAAACCGTCCGTCATACGTCATCGGATGATAATCATAATTGCGGACTAAAAAATTATCGCCCGTCATGATGGAACAGCCACTTTTCGGTCCTTCGACACGGTAATGACCGAAGTGAAGCAATGTGTCTTCAAGCGATAGTTCGAGTTCATCCTGAAGTCCGAGGATTTCATCCCACATATGGGGGACGTACCGTAAGAACATTTCTTTTGTTTCGGTCGGGTCGACCTGAAAGCGCGGAACGCGGATCTTCCAATTGTCTTCCCGGTTATGGAGCAATTCATTTTGTTTGACGTACCGTCCTTGTTCGCGACCGAACTCGTAATGGGTGCCGCGAAACTGAGTGATTTCATTAGCAACCTGTTGCATGACGACTCATCCTTTCTGCTTCTCGTACTGCCGATTATACCGAACGCACAGGCAAAAGTCGTAATCGGCGCATCCATGAGAACACATTACGCGCAAAATCATTTCGACAAAAGGAGTCAAACATTTCCTCATTTTACCGATATAGAAAGGTGAGGGGGAAGAAGAATGAAAAATTTAACAGTACGACAAAAGATTCAAGTATTGATTGCGACAGCGATCGTTGCGATGGTCTTGATTGCAGGTGCGAGCATCTACTTCTTGAATCATTTAGCGAATGCATCGGAAGCGATGTATGAAGAGAACCTGATCCCGGTCCAGGAGGTCGGACAAATCCGGATTGATACCCGGGCACTTGATTCATTTCTTGCCGAGATGATGTTGACGAAAGACCCGGCACGGCTCGAGGAGTTAGAAAACCAAATCGACCAACGGCAAGCGCAAATCCGGACATCGGTCGATAAATTCGAACGGACGGCAAACATCGGTCCGCGTGAAGCAAAACAGCTGGAAGAATTAAATGATTACGTCATCGCCTACGATAACGGACTCAGTACGATTCAGAGTCTGGCGGTTGAAGGTAATAAAGAAGAAGCCTATCAAACATACTCTACTGGCCTCGAACAAGTTCGTGATCAAGTTGCCGATACGGCAGCCAGTTTGATGAAATCGATGACGAATCAAGCGAAGTCGATCAACGAACAAAATCAGGCAGAGAAACAGACAGCCTTTTACTTAATGGCGGCAATTTTCATCGGATCGTTGCTTTTGTTTGCGATTTTAGCGATCTACATCATTCGTTTAATCACGCGACCGATTCGTTCTCTCCAAGACTGGATGGAACAGTCGGGTGATGGTGATTTGACGGTACGTGGTGATTACAATTCAAAAGATGAACTTGGTCAATTGACAGCATCGTTCAATACGATGACGGAACAGTTGCATCATGTCATCGTCGAGATGACGGGCACGTCGAATCACGTCGCGAAAGCATCGGACGAACTGAGTGCGAATGCGGAAGCGACGACGAAAGCGACGGAACTTGTCGCCGTGACGATGGAAGAGATCGCGAGCGGATCGACGCAACAACTAGGTCAAGTCTCGGGCGCGTCACGAACGGTCGAAGAATTGACGTCCGGCATTCGCCAAGTTGCCAGTAACGCACAACAGATGTCTGACGTGACCGGCGACGCGATGGGGAAAGTCGAGCAAGGCAGTCAAGTCGTCGACAAGCTCGGTCGACAAATGGAACAAATCAATACGGATGTCACGGAACTTGGACAGGTCATCGTCGGACTCGGTGGTCGCTCAAAAGAAATCGGGCAGATTACGGCATCGATCACGGGCATCGCCGCGCAGACGAATTTACTTGCCTTAAATGCAGCAATCGAAGCGGCACGTGCCGGTGAGCAAGGACGTGGATTCGCCGTCGTCGCAGCAGAAGTCAAGACGCTCGCAGAGCAGTCGGCGATTGCGGCAAAACAGATCGAAGGATTGATTCAAGTCATTCAGCGGGAGACGGAACATTCCGTCGTCTCGATGGAGAAAGTATCAGGCGAGATGACGAGCGGGATTCACGTCGTCAGAGCAGCGAGTGATTCCTTCAAGGAAATCGAGCGTTCGATCGTTGACGTGACCGATCAAGTCGAAGAAGTGTCCGGTGCCGTACAAGAAATGGCAGCGGGCAGCGAACAAATCGCGGCCGTCATGCGTGAAATCCAGGGCGTCACGGAAAGTGCTGCTGCCGGAACGGAGAATATTTCAGCGTCGACGGAAGAACAGATGGCATCGATGCAGGAAATTTCATCGGCCTCGCAGTCGCTTGCGACGATGGCAGAGGACTTGAAAGGGCTAGCGGATCGGTTTCAAGTTTGAATCGATGTCGGATCGTGAACGATAGGATAATACAAAAACGACGGATGCGACGCTGTTACAGCGAAAGCAGTCCGTCGTTTTATATTAGTTACGAAATTTTAGTTTTATCCGTTTGCTTCAGGAACGGGTTGGGCTTCGTCAGAATGAATCGGACAACCATGTAAGCGACGAACATACCAAGCAGTCCACCTAGCGTATTCAGCAATAAATCATCGATGTTGAAGGTACGGCGGAACAGCAGACCGGCATAACTGAAGACAAATTGCAGCGTCTCAATCACAAAGCTCGTCAGAAAAAGGAGCAGCAACCCATTTGTGAACCGTATTTTGAAAAGGACTACAAGATAGACGCCGAGCGGCAGGAACAAAAGGAAGTTATAAGCAGTCAACTTTACTGAATTCCAAAAGAACCAATGGCCTTGCTGTCCTGCAATCATCCAATCGTTGATAAAGTGGAAAGGGTGCAACTGAATTTCGATTGATCCCGCTTGCGGAGGTAAAGAAACGAAACCGATCGTCAAGTGGGCGACGACAATCGCGTACACAAGAAAGCTGTACATGATACTTCTTTTACCTAATTCATTAAATGCATGTCTTCTGAAATCAAATCCAGCATACATCAATAATCCGAGTAGTCCGAGCAGGGTGAAAACGGGGAATGAGATGGATGGCATATGATGCTCCTTTACATAGTTGAACTACCTCCACCTACGCTACGCTAAGAGGTGGAGGATTCCTGAGTTATCCGACCTATCGGTCGAAACTTTATCAGGCTACCCCCGTCGTCCCGACGGTTGAGAGTTAATCTTGTCAGTTTTTTTACGCGGATGCCTACTTTGCTTGGTTTTCGCTACTTCGGTCATCCGCAAGGTGAACGTTGAAGATTTTACGTGACAGACGAACTCCCTGTCACAACCCTATATCTTCAGTTTTCAAAGAACATGACATTGATTTTATTCCTGATTTTGAGTGTTTTTAAACCAAGAATGTCGTGCAATTGACGTGTCTCAAGACACGTCTTGTCCGAAGGCGATTCATCTCCCACCTGCGCTGGGCTTCGCCCTGAGACGCTTAGAGGTGGGAGTATTCTCGCCTGATTTTGATAAATCGTCGCCCTTAAGATTGAACGCGTTTCGTCTTTTTTTGTTTCCATAACATCAATGCGATGATTCCTGTCGCGATAAGATAAAACACACCATAGAATTGCTGCATCAAATAAGGCAGATCAAACAGATGGATGATGCGAAATCCAGCTACAAGCATGAGGCATAAGATGAATGCTAGTTTTGTATTCAAACACATCTACCTCCTAGACTATTGAATCTGTGAAATGGGAATAAAAGACCAAAAATAGGATAACGCAACAAAAACCCATTCGTCTTTCATTATTAGGAATTAACATTGTTTTTGTGGAAAAAGCAGGGATTTTGAGTGAGAGTGCCGTAATATGCGTTTAAGGACAGTAAATAAAAATCGGAGGAATGAATATGACTTTTCCTGTTTTACAGACGGAACGATTACAGCTCGTCGAGGTAACGGACGACCATGCGGAAGCATTATTTGAAATCTTATCGGACGAGGCGGTGACTAGGTTTTACGGCATGGACCCGTTGACATCTGCCGAACAAGGAACCATGATCGTCAAGTCGTTTGATGACACCTATAAAACAAGACGCGGCATCCGCTGGGGGATGGTCGACAAGGAAACCGGAGCGTTCATCGGGACGATCGGCTTTAATCACTTGAGTGAATACAGCAAGAAAACAGAAATCGGTTTCGAATTAAGTCCCGCTTATTGGGGGAAAGGCTATACATCGGAAGCGGTCCGGGTAATTTTGCGGTATGCGTTTGAAGAACTTGATTTATTCCGTGTCGGAGCCGTCACCTTCCCGGATAATGTCGCGTCAATCCGTCTCCTCGAAAAACAAGGGTTCGTTCAAGAAGGCAAACTGCGGGGTTATCTCTATCAAGGTGGACGTTCGCATGATGGGTGTTTGTTTTCGATAATTCAACCGGACTGGGTGGTGCAATCATGAAAACACCGCAACGGTATTTCAACATACTTGGACTTTTCCTGATGGGCGGTATTTTTTTAACACTGGTGACGATGCCGGTCGCGATTGATAAAACCGGGCACCTGCACATCGACCGGACATTGTTTTTACATGATGAAAAATTGTTGTCCTTCACCGTCTTCTTTTTGATTGCATTCGCGCTTTATTTTTTGGTCGTCAATCTACCGGCGTTCACATCCTTTACACAGAACAAAAAATAATCTTTTAAAAATCATTGAATAACGAGCTAGTTATATAATAGACTGGTTATGTTAGAACACGTGGCATAGGAAAAGAGGAGGAGGCGAGGGGCCATTGAACACAGACGTCGAAACAGTCAGTGCCTATTTGAAATTGCTGAGTGACGGAATCCGGCTTGATATGTTGAATCGCCTGCAAGAGCGTGAACACTGTGTCTGTGATTTCGTCAATGTGTATGGCATATCCCAGCCGGCAATCAGCCGGCATTTGAAATTATTACGGCAAGCGCACATCATCTTGGAACGACGCGATCGTCAGTGGATTCATTTTCGGCTTAATCCGGACCATTCACACTATGCACTGCTCGTGACGATTTTAGAAACACTCGAACGACCGTCCTTGACGGAAGGAAATATGTGCTGACCGGAAAGGTCACTTTTCGGTTGGTCGACAGCGTCCTTATATAACAAGATTGTTATGTGAAGTTGCTGAAATTAAAATTTTTTATAGAAATGAAGTGACGATTTTGACTGGAACACACGTACTTGCGATTGGAATCTTTTTAATCACGTTATTTTTAATCATCAAACAACCAAAAGGTCTCGGGATCGGTTATTCGGCGATCGGGATGGCCATTATCGCCTTGCTGACCGGCGTCGTCAATCTGGACGATGTCGCGACCGTTTGGGGCATCATCTGGAACGCGACGTTTACCTTTATCGCCCTGATCATCATCTCGCTGATTTTAGACGAGATCGGCTTCTTTGAATGGGCCGCCTTACATATGGCACGAATCGCCAAAGGCGGCGGGTTGAAATTGTTCATCTACATGACGCTGCTTGGGGCAGGGGTCGCTGCCTTGTTCGCAAATGACGGCGCCGCGTTGATTTTGACACCGATCGTCCTCGCGATGGTCCGGCACTTAAAGTTACCGGATTATGTCGTCCTCGCGTATGTCTTCGCGTCCGGATTCATCGCCGATACGGCAAGTCTGCCGTTCGTCGTTTCGAACCTCGTCAACATCGTCTCGGCCGACTTCTTTGACATCGGCTTCACAGACTATGCGGCGCGTATGGTGTTCGTCAACGTCTTTGCGGTTTCCGGGAGCTTACTCGTACTTTATCTTTATTTCCGTAAGAGTATTCCGAAGACTTATGACGTGACACAACTCGTCGCACCACGCGCGGCGATCAAAGATCAGCGAATGTTCAAATTATCATGGGTGGTCCTCGTGCTGCTTGTCGTCGGTTACTTCACGAGTGATTTCATCGGGATTCCCGTCAGTCTCGTTGCCGGCGTCATCGCCTTATTCTTCTTACTGATGGCCCGCCGTTCACCAAGTGTCCCGACGAAACAAGTCATCGCCGGTGCACCATGGGCAATCGTCTTCTTCTCACTCGGGATGTACATCGTCGTTTACGGGCTTCAAAATGCCGGTCTGACGCAACTTTTAGCGGACATCATCGATGGGTTTGCGACAAATCTCGCCGCTACGACGTTCGGGATGGGCTTCCTCGCTGCCATTTTATCATCGATCATGAACAACATGCCGACCGTGATGATTGATGCACTCGCGATCGATCTCAGTCAGGCAACAGGATCGATCCGGGAGGCCTTGATTTATGCCAACGTCATCGGCTCCGACTTAGGTCCGAAAATCACGCCGATCGGGAGTCTTGCGACGTTACTTTGGTTACACGTCTTACGGACGAAAGGTGTTAAAATCGGGTGGGGACAATACGTTAAGATTGGAACGATTTTAACGGTTCCGACGCTTGCAATCACCTTACTCGGTCTTTACATCAGCTTGTTACTTTACTAAGGGGGATTATTCATGAAACTACTCATCATCGGTTCAGTTGCTGCCGGAACATCGGTCGGCGCGAAAGCCCGTCGGAACGACGAATCATTACAAATTACGATTTATGACCGCGATCAAGACATTTCATACTCGGGATGTGGGATTCCGTATTTCGTCGGCGGTGAGATTGAAGACATCGATACCTTGACACCGCGTGACGCGGCGTTCTTTAAAAAACGTTACAATATCGACGTTAAGACCCAACATAAAGTCGAATCAATCAATCATCAGACGAAGACGGCGACCATCTTAAATGGCGTAACGGGTGAACGCTTCGAGGATACGTACGATACGCTGGTCCTTGCGACAGGAGCGTCAAGCATCATCCCGCCATTCCCCGGTGTTGACAAACGAAACGTCTTTTCCGTCCGGAACGTCCAGAACGCCGGAGCGATCCGGTCGTACATCGAGCAACACGATCCGAAGACGGTCACGATTGTCGGTGGCGGATTCATCGGACTTGAGATGGCGGAACAGTTGACGTACCGCGGCATTACCGTCACGCTCGTCGAACGGTTACCGCAAGTCATGCCGCCGCTTGATTTTGATATGGCATCACGTGTCGGCGATCATCTTGAAAGTAAAGGCGTCCGGTTGTTGTTAAATGAATCCGTCACGGCATTGACGGGCGAAGGCGACGTTGAGCAAGTCGAACTCGCGAGCGGAAAATCGATTGCGGCGGATTTCGTCATCCTCTCGGTCGGCGTCAAACCGAACACGGAACTGGCGACGCAAATCGGCGTCACACTCGGTCAGACGGGGGCGATTGCCGTCAATCCGCAAATGCAGACGAACGTGAAAGATGTCTACGCCGTCGGAGACGTCGCAGAGAGCTTTTCCGTCATTACGGGCGAAGCAATCTATCGGCCGCTTGGCTCGACAGCAAACAAGATGGGCCGGATTGCCGGGATGGTCATCACCGGGGAAGAGGCAGCACACCGCGGTATTCTCGGGACGGGCATCTTCAAGGCCTTCGATTTGACCGTCGCCCAGACCGGCTTGACGGAAAAAGAAGCCCTGGCAGCCGGATACGATATTGAGATTTTACACAACATTAAACCGGACCGCCCTGAGTACATGGGCGGAAAGGACATGGTCATCAAGGCGGTTGCTGACCGTGAAACGGGACGGGTCCTCGGAGCACAAATCGTTGGACCGCAAGGCGTCGACAAACGGATTGATGTCCTCGCGACGGCAATCACCTTCAAGGCGAAGGCGGAAGACTTATTCCATCTTGATCTTGCTTATGCCCCACCGTTTTCGACAACAAAAGATCCCGTCCTCTACACGGGGATGGCACTCGATAACGCGATTAAAAAGACGGCCCGTTTAGTGACGCCGGAAACATTGGTCGAGCAAACAGCGACGGAGGAATCGATTCAAATCATCGATACGCGGTCGAAAAAACAATTCGAAAAAAATCATGTCGACGGCGCGGTTCATATCCCACTCGGCGAACTGCGGGCGCGGGCTGCGGAACTCGATCCGTCCATCCCAACGGTCGTCTATTGTAATAAAGGCGTCACCGGCAATGCAGCGCAAAACGTGCTCAAGAATCTCGGGTTTACAGATGTCTGTAACTTGTCCGGTGGAAATACGAACTATCAGCACCTGAAGCATTGTTTTCCTAAGAAATAAGCGCAAAAATCGCATAAACAGGAACCACGCTCCGTCTGACGGAATGTGGTTCTTTCAGCGTGCAGACAAACTATTATGAAGCGTGAATATGCTATACCGAGAGGCAATTCGTTCGCGCTTTCCTGTCTCGCCTCGTCTTCAAAGCGGCAATCTTCCGCGCCGCTACAGCAAAGCTGCAGGGTCGCGACCGATTGCTTTTCGCTTTAAAAGCGATTCGAGACGGATTGCGCTCTAAACGGTCTTCATGCCCGGCTTGCGCCTCGCCCGAGGAAAGCAACGAAAACAGACGCGCGATCTCCCGATAGCACTTTGTCTACAGTCTGCAAGAACCACGCTCCGCTAGTCGGAACGTGGTTCTTTGTCTTGTCTGTTGATTTAATCGTGTAGCGTCACTGTGAAAGGTTGACCTTTTTTAATGACCTGCTGCTTCGCATCAAGGACGTCACTCGTCAAAAACTCCAGTGTTTCAACGGGACGTTCCGTGATGAAACCGAGGTTGCCGCTGCGCTGTTCCGATGGTTCGTATGTTCCGGCCAATGCTTCGAGGTACAGGTCATCATCAATTGTTTTTTCTGTCGATTGATTGATTTTTACATGCGCAACCGGATTGAACGTGACCGGTTGCTTACTCGTATTCGTAATCGTGACGCGCGTCTTCACCATATCGAACGCTTCTTCATGAGTGAAGCCGTGAAAGAAATCAATCATCGCGTAACTCGGACGGGTCTGAATGACTTTTACTTCCTCGATCGTCATATCAATCGGTCCAATCGAGTGAGTTTGTTTGACGGACTGGATCTGTTGTAACGTCAATTCACCTTTGTCGTCACGAACCGTCTGATTCCGTTTCGTCAACATCCGGTCGTCCGGCAATTGCGGGTTCGGCACATAGACGTCCGTCTTTTCAAGTGCGACGGAGGTGTGCGTGACGGGTGGTGCCGGCACGGCTTGTTGGTCTACTGAAGAATCGCTACATCCGGCGAGGATAGTTCCAAACGTGATTGAGAGCAGGAGTCGCTTCATGATGGACCTCCTTATTTATTCTTTTTCAAGAGATCAAAAATGATTTTGGCGTGATCCGTATTGTCGACTTGTCCGGCAAACCGGTCTTTAGCCGGTCCATAGGCATAGACAGGAACATCTTCTCCCGTATGTCCGCCGGTCGTCCAGCCCGTGTGCGACCGTTGATTGAAGATTTCTTCAATCGCGTTATCGACGTCTGTCATTTTCTTAGAGGCAGCAGCTCGTTCGACCGAAGTGAATTCCTCTTCCGTCAAAGCCAATTTTTGTTGATCGATGTACGTCATCAAGGTCTTGCGGACATCGGCGCCGGAAACGATTTTTTCAGCCATGAAGTCGGGTGTTTTCTTTGCTGCTTTAATCGGCTCGGCGAACCAGTTATAAATCCCGTCTGCCCCGATTGAATAGCCACCCGTCGAATGATCGGCCGTCGCGACGACGAGCGTATGCTTGTCCTTTTTCGCAAAGGCGATTGCCGCTTTAAACGCCCGTTCGAAATCTTCCATTTCACTCATCGCGCCGACGATGTCATTATCATGTCCGGCCCAGTCGATTTGACTCCCTTCGACCATCAGGAAGAAGCCTTTTTTGTTCGTATCGAGTCGTTTAATCGCCGCATTCGTCATTTGCTCCAATGAGGGAACGGTATTTTCGCGGTCGATTCGTTTCGGTAAACCGCCATCGGCAAACAGACCGAGGACTTGCTTGTTGCGGTCGGCATTCAATTCGTCAAGATCCGTCACATAACCGTAGCCGTCTTTTTTAAAGGCTTTCGTCAAATCGACATCCGGACGGACGAAGTTGGATTTACCGCCGCCGAGTAAAACGTCAATCTTATGTTTCCCGTTAATCCGTTCCTTAAAATAATCATCTGCGATCGCATTCATGTTTTTCCGATTTTCGTCATGGGCACCAAATGAGGCGGGTGTCGCATGGGTAATTTCTGACGTCGCGACGAGTCCCGTTGATTTACCGCGTTCTTTCGCCGCTTCAAGGACGGTCTTGACTTCAGACTTATCGTTGCCGACGGCAATCGCTGCGTTATAGGTCTTGACGCCGGAAGACATCGCGGTTGCAGCCGAGGCAGAGTCAGTAATGTTTTGTGCCGGATCTTCCGGATAGGTCATTTGCTGACCGACGAGGTACTGGTCGAAGGCTGTTTTTTCGGCAACGGTCGTCGTCGGATCATTTTTTAAGTAGCGGTGTGCCGACGTATAGGAAACACCCATCCCGTCACCGATTAAAAAGATGACGTTGCGGATTTCCGACGTCTTCTTGTATTTGCTTTTGGCATCGGCATCCGGTGTCGATACCATCGTGCTGAGCGATAAGGTCGATAGGGCGAGAATCGGGATCAGTCGTTTCAGTTTCATGATAATTCCTCCTTGGTCATTTAAAGTAAAGTATGTATTGCCTACATTCATCATCCTACTGAAAGAATATGAACGGAATATGAGAAAATTGTAAACAATTATGAAGAGGTAATGACAAGGAGCTAAGAAAAAGAAGTTAGTATGTCTTACGAAACAAATTACGAAAAAACTAGTCAGCGAGGTCGCTGACTAGTTAGTGTGAAGCATATTAATCGAGGAGTAACCCCATCAGAATCGTATCATAATACAAACCGTCCGCAAGCAGTCGGTCATGCTTGAGCCGTCCTACGACTTGAAACCCGGTTGTCTGATACAAACGAACGGCCCCTTGATTCGTCTCGACGACGGTCAATTGAATCTTTTGCAGTTCGACCGACCGTGCCCAGTCAAGTGTCGTCTGTAAGAGAGCCCGCCCGATGCCTTGCCCCCAAAAGTCACGGACGACCCCGACGCCGAAGTCGGCTTTATGTGCGAACCGACGCAAGGGGAAACCGACACAGCGGGCATAACCGACGAGTTGTCGATCCACTTCAGCGACGAGCAGGGAGTGGGGAATACCGGTCTCATGCTGAATCAATTGCAGAAATCCCTTTTCATCAAGTACGTCTTCGCCCGGGAATCGGTCAAAGTGGTCCGTTTCTGCATCGAGTCTCGCGCGCAGTAAAGCAAGCTGTCGTGCATCCGTAGGGTCTGCCGGACGAATCGTGTACGTTACAGATTGAATGTTCGCGTCAATTGGATCCATCATCTTCGCCTCCAAACTAGTAGAATCAAAATCGCTCCCCTTAAGGATGCCATAAATAATTTAAAAATGTAAAGTATTTCCATTAAGAGAAACAAAGATTGTCTAGATTGACACATGATAGACTAGAAATAGATTGGAAAGGATGGATGGAGATGGAGATAATTCAAAACGGTTCGACGGAGGACCGCGAATACATTCGCCAACAATTGATTGGCTTCAACAAAACAAAAGTTCCACTGTCGGTTCAACACGAGACGGAACAAATCTGTTTTCTTTTAAAGGAAGATGGCGAAATTAAAGGCGGGTTGACGGGTGAATACGGCTGGAACCATGTCCACGTCTCTTTTTTGTGGCTCGACGAGTCCGTCAAAGGCGGCGGATACGGCAGCAAATTATTGAGTATGGTCGAAGCCTATGCCAAAGAACGTGCCTGCAGTAAAGTCATCCTCGACACGTTCAGTTTTCAGGCACCCGGCTTCTATGAAAAAAACGGGTACGTCGAATACGGTCGCTTGGACGATCATCCGGTCGAAGGGATGACGCAATACTTCTACAAAAAATTAATGTGAATGAATTGTCCCTTATTTCTTATAGTAGTAGATCCAGGCTGACATATAGGATAGTGTACCGATTGATAAAACAGCAGCCAGTGCATAAAACGGGAAGGTGGGGAAACGAGCGCTGAAATAAGGATAGGCTATGAAGGACACCATGACGACGGGAATCGAGACTAAAAATGAGACGTAAGCAATTCGGGTCGCCTGACCTGTAATGAAGCGCTCGCGTTCATCGTTATCGGAAAACTCTGGTGTTGTTGTCGACCAGCGTGAAAAACCAAGTGTTTTATTCGTCCGTGAAAAATAACCGAGACTGGTCAATAAAACCAGCAACAAAACAATCGGTAAGATGATCGACAGGTCGAGACTCAAGTTGAAGCCTGTTCCTTTAAGCGGATCGTCCTGAAAAACAACAATCTGACGGGCGATGGAGCTGAGTAAGACAGCAGCTAAGACATACAACAGGACATTAGCGATTGATTGAATGATGACACGTTTCAAGGTGATTCCTCCTCCAGATAAAAGATGTCTTCGATTGGTCGGTCGAAGACCCGGGCGATTTGCATCGCCAGTAACAAGGACGGGGTGTAGCTTCCTTTTTCGAGTGAGATGACGGTCTGGCGCGTGACACCGATCAAATCAGCGAATTGTTCTTGCGTCCAGTCCGTTTGGCGGCGTAATGCTTTGACACGATTCGAGAGTTTCATCGGAACGCTCCTTTCCTTCATGAGTTCATTGTATAGTTTGTTTTACATTTTGTAAATCTGACTATACTTTTTATTTTTTTCGTCTCATTTATCGAAAATTCGTGGAGTCTGACTAAAACAGAATAGTCTGACAACTTTCGGGTAATATGTACTTTATCACTTCGACGGCATCGGGACAGAAAAAGGGGGGAAATTAAATGTTGCCTGAATGTATTCCGGATCAAAGGGAGCTCTCACGCCGCATGCGCATCGTCAAAACGTTACGGAAGCTTGGAAAAACCGATGAAGCCATCGCAAAATCATTATATGTCCCGGTCGAGTGGGTCAGGTCAGTCGATGATGATTATGTCAGTCCAGCGTTTCAGCAATCATCTTAATGCATGAAAAAGAAGCGTCTCCTTCAGTCTAGGAGACGCTTCTTGATGTTCACGATGACAGTTTCGTTGCGCCCGAGTCGACCGACAGTTTCGGTTGACGCCAAAAGAACGTCAAGATGATGCCGACCGTCAGGACGATCGTCGCGAAATAAAACGGGTAGTTGAGGTTGATATCAAACAGGAGTCCACCCGCAATCGGTCCGAGGATGTTCCCGACACTCGTAAACATCGAGTTCATCCCGCCGACGAAACCTTGTTCATCACCGGCAATCTTCGACAGATACGTCGTGACGGCAGGACGCATCAAATCGAAGCCGACGAAGACGACCATCGTCACGAGGATGATTGCGAAGTAACTCGTCACATACGTCATGACGAGGACGAGGGCGGTCGATAAGATTAAGCTGTAACGGATCAGGCGGATCTCACCGAACCAGCGCGTCAAGCGGTCGAACAGACCGACCTGGACGATGACACCGACGATCGCACCGAGAGAAATCGCGAGGGCGATGTCCTTTGCCGTAAAACCGAACTTCCGGTCGACGAACAGGGCGAACAGCGATTCGAACGAGGCGAGGCCGAATGACGAAATCAACAGGACCAAAAAAGCGACGAAATAGAGGGGTGAAAAGATTTTTGAGAAGCCGTTCGCTTGTTTGACAGTTGGCGCATCGGCATAATGACGTTCCGGTTCACGTAACGTGAAGACGGACAAAATCATCGCAATCATCCCGAACGTCGCCGCAAAGAAAAATGGAACCCGCGTCCCGATGTCAGCGAGAAATCCGCCGATTCCCGGTCCGATGATGAAACCGGTCGAGATGGCGGCTGACATATAACCGAGCGCCTTCGGACGCGTCTCGTTCGTCGTGATGTCGGCGATGAACGCCGTGACGGCGGGCATGATGAAGGCGGCGCTGACACCACCTAAGATACGCGAAGCAAACAACACTTCGACCGTCTGTCCAAGCCCGAATAGCAGTTCCGACATGCTGAAGATGAACAGGCCGATGATGATCATCGGCTTGCGTCCATACTTGTCGACGGCACGGCCGGCAAGCGGCGAGAGAATCAGTTGGGCAAAGGCGAACGCCGACACCATATAGCCGACCGTCGAGCCGGAGATGTTCAATTCATTCATGATTGTCGGGGTGACGGGAATGACGAGTCCGATCCCTAAGAAGGCGATAAACAGGTTGAGTAAAAGTGTACCTAAAATGAGTTTGTTGTTTTGCATGATTTGAACCTCAGTTTCTGATTTGATTTCTTAACGGACGAGTCCGCGCCAAAAAATCGGCCAGACGGCAGTGAGTCGTTGTTGATAGGCATCAATCCCGTTATAGACGAGTTCCGTCATCGTCCCTTCCGCAACCGTCAAGTAGGCGAGTGCGCCGCTCGTATAATCATCGGAGTAAAGAATCTGTTCCGTCCGGTCGCGTTCGCGGAACAAGCGTGCTAGATGACGATGGATCGAATCGAAAAACGGATTGATCAACGCCGTCACTTCATGCTCCAGTTTGACAGGTGGGAAATACGCGATGCGAAGAATAAACTTCATTTGGTCGTTTTGAGTGCTTTCCTCGATGAACCAGTCGAAGAATCCTTTTAGAGATGTTTCAAGCGGCAACTGCCATGTCTCGACGAAGTAGGACGCAAGATGTTTTTTTTGTTCACCGAGCGCGTACGCCATCGTCTTTAAAAAGAGGTCGTCCTTCCCGGAATAGTGGGCGTAAATGGATGGTTTCTTGATACCGACTTCCTGGGCGATGTCGTTTAAGGAGGCCCCTTCGTAGCCATGACTCGCGAAGTGACGTAAGGCGGTCGGGATTAATTGTGCAGCTTTCAATTCATTCACCTTCCTAACGGTCGTTAGTTTATAAGGACACTGTAGCATCTGGATTGATGCTTGAACAGGAAAATGCTTTAAAGAATGACTTGAGTAAAATTAAGGGAGTTGCAATAATGGATATTATTGGAGATTGATTTTGAAGAGACATCTGAAATGATGGATGTCATGTTAACCGAGTGAGTAGGAGGCTAATCGTATGAAAAAAGATTACTATCTACCATCTTCACCGTTCTTTTTTTAGCTGGAACGTATTACGGGGTGATATCTCTCTTGTTTAAAGAAGATACATCTGTCAGTTCGTTCCCGATTCCGCGTTTTGCGACGGAGCGAACCGCTACGGACGGTCAACACTACGCGACGCAACTTGCTTCAGAAACAGACGGACCGGGACTCCTGTATGCAGCACGCTTGAAGCATGACGGCTGGAAGAAAGTGAATCAAGAAGGAGCTAAAATTCTCTATCGCAAAGGCGAGACATTCGTTTCGCTGACGACGTTCGACGAGGAGGTATATGTTAAGCCTGTCCGTTTAGTCGAGTTCGAGCGTTTGGAGAATTGAGTCGGAACAAGGTACACTTGCTACAGCACATGAGGACAAGAGCAATTGATCTGTCCGTAGCAAAGGAGAATCAAGATGACACAATCCATCGCAATCATCGGAGCAGGCGTCAGCGGGCTCTATACAGCATCACTTTTACAACAGAAGGGACAAGCGGTCACCGTCTATGAAGCACGGGACCGGATTGGCGGGCGTATTGTAAGCATGGCGGCTACGCACGGAGACGAGACAGACCGCTTTGACCTCGGACCGACATGGTACTGGCCGGATACGGAAACGGTCATCACGGATCTTGTCGCCGAACTCGGTCTGACGGCATTTGAACAACACACGACGGGCGCGATGGTACTCGAACGGCAAGTAGGAGCAATCGAACATCATCTGCTGGCACCGGACAGTATCGTCCCGTCGAAGCGGTTAGCGGGAGGAATGGAAGCACTCGTGACAGCCATTGCGGCCAAACTTCCGGCGGCATCACTGCGCTTACAGACACGCGTCACGAAACTTGAGCGGACGGAACAACAAGTAATCGTTACGTCAATCAAAGACGGGCGAACGACTTCAGAAACGTATGACAGTGTCGTGATTGCCCTTCCACCCCGACTTGTCGAGCGAGTCGTAATCGAACCGCCGTTTTCCGAGACGACTCGGGAAAAACTGCAAACGACCCCGACCTGGATGGCCGGACAAGCAAAAGCACTTGTCGTCTATGACACGCCGTTTTGGCGCGAAGCGGGGCAGTCCGGTTTCGGGATGAGCTGGGTCGGCGCCCTGCAGGAGATTCATGATGCGTCACCGCAGAGCGGACCGGGTGCCTTGTTCGGTTTCCTACGGTTGACGGCAGAAGAACGTCAGTCACTCGGACCGGAAGTGGTCAAAGCCCGTATCCTCGAGCAACTTATCACGATGTACGGTGAAGCAGCCCGGCATCCGCGGGAAGTGCTGTATTATGACTGGGCACAAGACCCCGATACGGCGACGCCTGCAGATGCCCGCCCGTTAACAGAATTTCCGCAGTATCGGCCAATCGCAGTTGACGCAAACTGGCAAGGACGACTTTATCTTGCCGGGACGGAAACGGATATTGCGTTTGGCGGCCATATCGAAGGGGCGCTCCGGTCGGCGAAGCGGGTCGTCGCCGAATGGACGATGCGGCATGGGTGATTGGTGACACGCACAATATTTATCATGAACGTCCTCGATGACCGGGGGCGTTTTTAACTGATTTTAAAAGTCGAAGCAGTCATTTGTTCCACCTGTGGTAACTTTCGGAGATCGGGATGGAAGAACCAAACACATGCAATCAACGAAATACCGAGTCCAGCAAACATGAAAATGAAGTGGGGTTCGACAAAGGTCGCTATATACCCACCTAGTAATGAACCGATCGGCATCGCGGCAATTCCTAAGCTATACGCGACTGAATTTACGCGCCCAAGTATTTGGTTCGGGATGATGGTTTGCGTGACACCGGCAAACAAAACATTTACGGCACCGATTGGAATCCAGGCGATACCGAATAAAATCGGTGTAGCCAGTGGACTTGAGAGCCACCCGGCAAATACCCAGCAGATGGATCCGACTAAAAAGCAAACGCTTGTGGCGATGCCGACGCGCAGTTTTCCGAGGGTCGAACCGAGGAGTGCACCGAGCAACGAACCCGCTGACATAGCGGCTAACAGAATACCGTATGTTTGTACACCGCCGATTTGATCCGCGAAGACAGGAAGGACGGCAACCGTCATCCCAATCGCAAAATTTGCGACAGACGAACCAATCAGAAAGACCCAAAGTAATGACGTGAAGACGACAGCGAAGCCGTCTTTTAAATCATCGATATAGTCGATGAAGGTAAGTTTTAAGGAGTGTTGCGTTTTTGGTGTTGGCGTTTTTACAAAATCCATGTTGAGGAATGAGAAAAACATCGCGGCGAGTGCGAATGTCACTGAATCGACGAAAAACATCGTGATGGCACCAAAGAAGGCAATTGCTAATCCTGCCAATGAATTGAAGACAAGATCAACGCCTTGATAAGCAAATGCAAAAAGTGAATTTCCTTGCAGCAGTTCTTTTTCTTTTAGAAACAAGGGGAGGGCTTTAGTTTGCGTCGGATAGGCAAATTCTTCGACACAGGCGAGGAGTGGCATGACGGATAAAATTAAAGCAATACTTAAAAAATCGAGCAGGTAAGCAAGTGGAATGAGCAAAATCAAAAACGACTGCACAGTTTGGGTGACGATTAACGTCGTTTTGATTCTCCAGCGGTCGACCAGCGGACCCGCAAGAAATTGCAGGGCTTTTGGTGATAAGATCAGAAACCCGGCGAGCCCTGTATAAAATGCACTCTGTCCAATGTCATGGACAAGCCACATCGCGGCGATGTAATAAAGACTGTCTCCGATATTCGTCACGAGTCGGCCGGCCAATAAAAACATGAAATTACGGTTTTTCAAAAGTTCAATCATGGTAAAACCTCCAGATTATTTATTATTTTGACCGGTCAATTTAATTTGACAATGAAAGATAAAGAAAAAGGCTATACGTTCAAGCCTTGTTTTCGTCATCCTCATGTTCAATCGTTTCCATGATGAGTTCATCCACTTCAAACGCCATCGTAGAAAAGAAATAAAGTTTTTGAGCGGTTTCTTCACTCGGTTTTTTTGAGAGGTGTCTAAGCTCCTCCATCAATTCAAAATATTTTTTCATCCAATCGTTAAACTGTTCCTCCGTTGCAGAGATTTGCCACATTGAACCGACGTGATTCCAGTCAGCAGGCGATTCACTGGCTCGTTGAGGGGTGAATGCATGCTCGGGCGCAGATAAAATAACTTGTTTTGTTTTTTCAGCCATCTGAAAAAGCAGTTGCCGATTGGATTCATTGACGTCTTCCATATGTGGCAAGAGCTCAAGTGATGGGGTGAACCCCCGTGCCACCGATTGATAAAACTTTTGGATGATTCCGCCTTTTTCTTCCGTTTTGACTAACGTGATCAAGTGATTCTTTTCGAGCTCCTTTAAATGATAGTGAACTTTAGGACGCGATAAGTTAAGTTTTTCAGACAACATTTGACCCGTGAGTGGTTTTTCGATCAACCGCATCATGATTTCAGCTCGGATCGGGACACTCAGCGCCTTTAATTGGCTTAAAGTGGTTAGTGTTAAAATGGATTTCATGAAAAGACTCCTTTTTATTTGACCGGTCTAATTTATTTGACAATAGAATAACATAAATTTACTTTTAACAGTTACTATTTTTTGCAAGGCATGACATTCTCTTGGATGAGGTATTGCCTGACAGATTGGAAAATCGAATGCAGGATGTGTTTTAACTAATTATTGAAAAGGTATAAGGGCACATAGAATATTTTAGTGAGACAGGTAAGGAAAGGGTGACTGTATGACGTATCAAATTTTGATTCTACTACTTATCGGCTACGTAATTTACACAATCGATTTAAAACAAAAAATGATTCCTGTTCCGATGGTGCTCGTTGTGATTGGACTGGGCCTTTCATTTATCCCGTACTTTTCTTCGCTCCATTTATCGAAGGAAATCGTATTTGAAGTGTTTTTACCAGCGCTCCTGTTTACGGCAGCGTATCAGTTTCCAATTAAACAGTTGAAAAATAATTGGGGTATCATTACGGCGTTCAGCACGATCGGGTTGATTGTGACGGCCTTATTGCTTGGTGTTTCAATTTACTGGATCTCGAATCTGTTCATTTCACTTTCGCTGACGGCTTCGCTGCTCCTTGCCGCCATCTTGATTCCGACCGATCCGGTCTCGGTAACGTCCATCATCAAAAAAAGTACAGGGGACGAACAAGTTGCCGATATCGTGGAAGGAGAATCGATGGTCAATGACGGGACGAGTATCGTTTTGTTTACGATATTATTATCGATGTTTCAAACGGGGGAACGTTTTAATTTCACGACCTTCATCGAACAATTTATGCTTGTTTCGTTTGGCGGAATTCTGATCGGTTTACTGCTCGGATGGATTTTAAGTAAAATCATTCACTTGACGAAGCAAAAAGAATATCAAGTGATGTTGAGTATCGTCATGTCGTACGGTGGATTTTATCTTGCAGAAGCGCTAGGTGTCTCAGGTGTTCTCACCACCGTCATTTTGGGGATTTTCTTGTCTTACGAAATTGAGAAAGCGGATGAGGAGAAGGGGATTAAAGCATCATTGGATGGATTTTGGAACATCATCAAACCAACATTTTTATCGATTTTGTTCTTACTCATTGGGATTCAAGCAGCTGGATACTTAGTTTTTTCACAATGGGGACTGGCGTTGATCATTTTTGGTCTCACCTTGTTGGCACGGTTCATCATGGTCGGTGGCTTCATTTATGCCGTACCGCCCTGGAAAGGTGAATTTCGCGACGACTTTTCGACGATCTCAATCATTACGGCAGCGGGGATTAAAGGTTCGATGTCTGTCGCGTTGTTACTGTGGCTCGAAAAAACGGTGTCAGCGCAATATGATGTGTTGATTTCCTTATCGTTTGCTGTAATCGTCCTGTCGTTGATTGTCCAGAGTATCGGCATTTATCCGCTGACGATTTTTTTAAGTAAACGGCATAAACGATGATTAAATAGAAAATCAAAAAGCAGACACTGTCCAAAAAGTACTTGGATCATGTCTGCTTTTTTGCGTTTACAGATACAACCCGTTCGCCTGAACATTGCAAGTGTTCATAAAGACAAGAAAAACGGATGGTCTCAAGCTGTTACAAATCGGAAATCATCAAATCTGCAATCATGTAGTTTTCTCTAACATGACCAGTCATTCAGCCGAATACAACAACCGATCCGTCTTGACATCATAAATCCGGTAAGAAATCTCAAATTCATGATCTTTTGTCGTTGTCACGTGACAGGTATACGGGACATCCGGTCCGTACGCACCGAGGTCTGCCCGATCCAAGAAACTGAAAGAGTCGCCTGTTTCATCGTAATAAAGATCAATCGTCCGCGGGCTAGATTGATCATCGTATTCCACCGTACACATTCCTTTAATTGTCGCATAGTCATGAGAAACGACATACTTGAGACTCGGAGCCGTATACCAAATTAGTCCCACACCGAATAAACACAGTAAAACGAGTCGGAAAAACAGGGAAAATTCGATACCGGTATCCTCACGAAACCAGAAATATAACAGTACACTTAGCACCACACAGACGATACCGCCCGCAAGTAAAGCATAATAAAAAATTACTTCTTCATTCATGTTCCGATTCCCTTCATAAATACAAGCCGTTCGCCTGAACGACGAATTGCGAGTGCTCGTAATGATAGGTGATGACGGAATAATCGAACGGACGACCGTTCGTCAAGTGGAAGATCGTCTCGACCGTCAATGCCGGATCACCGGCTTCAAGTTCCAAATGTTCCGCAATCGTCTCCGGCAATTTACCGACGTGCATGTACATGTCGGAAAAGCCGATGTTCAGTCCGAGTGCCGTCTCGAGGTACTCGAAGATCGATTGTTCGACGATTTCCCGGTTCAAGTAAGGCACGATTGCTTGCCGGTAATAGGATTCCTCAAGGCACATGATGTTGCCGTCGATATAGCGGATCCGTTTCACGAAATAAACCATGTCGCCTGGTGCAGTACCGAGATTTTCAGCAATCGCTTCCGGACACGCAATCAACTCAAACGACAAGACGTTCGACTGGATGTCGTGCGCGACCAGATTTTGTTTAAACCCTTGCGTCGAAAACAGTTCGATGTAGCCTTTTCGGTTCGTCTTCCGGACGAAAATCCCGCTGCCGCGGACTTGAAAGATGATCCCTTTACGCTCCAGCAATTCGAGCGCTTTTGTCATCGTCGTTTTACTGACCTCAAATTGGCGGATCAGTTGATCGAGGACCGGTAATTTATCGC
This sequence comes from Exiguobacterium oxidotolerans JCM 12280, assembly GCF_000702625.1. Classification (NCBI taxonomy): domain Bacteria; kingdom Bacillati; phylum Bacillota; class Bacilli; order Caryophanales; genus Exiguobacterium; species Exiguobacterium oxidotolerans. The sequence continues at coordinate 3,032,268 of NZ_JNIS01000001.1, forward strand.
CTTGCTGTAACGTGTGCTGTTCGATGTAGGCTTCGATTTCTGTCGCCGTCTGTTGATATTTCAGCATGGTTCACCCTCATTTACGTAAAAAATTGTTATATCACAACTATATCATAATGAAAGGTCAATACTTGCGAACACGTTTTATTAAATTAAATATGTATTGATTAATTGTACATGTACAATTACAATGAAAGTGCATGAAAGGGTTATCATAAAAAGGAGGTTCTTACATGAGTAAAGTGCGGGATTATGAAAAACTTGCCCGGTCGATCTTAGATGCGGTCGGAGGGGAAGACAATATCATCAGTGCAGCGCGGTGCGCGACGCGGTTACGACTCGTCTTGAAGCGGTCGGACACGGCGGCAAAGGAGCAAGTGGCAGCACTGCCGGGCGTCATCACGGTCGTCGAATCCGGAGGGCAGTTCCAGGTCGTCATCGGACAGCATGTCGGTGAGGTTTATGAAGCGTTCTCGAAACTGGTCCAGCTCGATGATGCACCTGAAGACACACAAGCGAACAAAGGTACAATCTTGAACCGGATCATCGCGACAATGTCAGCCGTCTTCGCCCCATTCGTCTATATCCTGGCAGCAGCGGGAATTCTGCAAGGTGCACTCATCCTGATTTCTTTACTGTTTAAGGACTTCGCTTCAACGGGAACCAATGAAGTGTTCAGCTTTATCTCTTGGGCACCGTTTACGTTTTTACCGATTTTCATCGCCATCACGGCAGCGAATCATTTTAAAGTCAATCCCTTCATCGCCGTCGCCTGTAGCGCGGCACTCGTCAGTCCATCGTGGGCTGATATGGCAGCGCGTGTTGTCGCCGGCGAGTCGATTTCTTTCATCGGCATCGCGTTATCCGGAACGACCTACACGTCATCGGTCTTACCACCGTTGTTTCTCGTCTGGATTTTATCGTATCTCGAACGGTTCCTGAACCGGACGATCAATGATGTCATCAAACCGCTGTTCGTCCCGTTCTTCAGTATGATCATCATGGTCCCATTGACGATTTTGCTGATTGGTCCGATTACGACACTCGGAGCAGAAGGAATTGCCAACGGGTATAACTACCTCGCCGACCACGTGCCGGCACTCGCCGGACTTTTGATTGGTGGTTTTTGGCAAGTCATCGTCATCTTCGGCGTTCACTGGGGCGTCACGCCGATGGTCCTTGCGAACTTCGAACAGTATGGACGCGACTCGTTCCAAGCCTATCAGACGATCGCCGTCATCGCTCAGGTCGGTGCTGTCCTAGGCGTCATCTTAAAAACACGCAACCAGGAAACAAAAAAAGTCGGGGTCTCGGCCGGTCTGACGGGGATTTTCGGAATCACGGAACCGGCGATTTACGGGGTGACGTTACGTTTTAAGAAACCGTTCATCTACGGTTGTATCTCGGGCGCGGTCGGAGCCGTCGTCGCCAGTTTCTTTAAACCGTATTATTTTGCCTACGCCGGTCTACCGGGACCATTAACACTCGTCAACGGCATCAGTTCCGATTACCCGTCGTCGATCATCGGTCTTTTGATTGGTGCCGCAATCGCCCTCGTCTTACCGGTCGTCTTGATCCAAGTGCTCGGGTTTGGTGAAGATACGGTGGCGACGGCAACTCCAACAGGACAAGCAGCACCGGTTGTCCATGAACAAGAAGTCAGTGTGACACTGACGAACGAAGAAACGATTGTATCGCCGTTGTCAGGTCAAGTCGTCCGCCTGACGGACGTCCCGGACGAAGTGTTTGCCTCCGGTGCGATGGGTGACGGTTTTGCAGTCGTACCGTCCACGCCGCATGTCGATGCGCCGTTTAACGGAACGGTCGTCATGGTCGCGCCGACGAAACATGCGATCGGACTCCGGTCGACGAGTGGAGTCGAAATCTTAATCCATGTCGGACTGGATACCGTCAATTTGGGCGGAACACCGTTTAACGTCCTCGTTGCTGAAGGCGACACCGTTGAAGTCGGACAACGATTGCTTGAGTTTGACGTGACGATGATTGAAGCACGTGGACTCAAAACGATTACACCGGTCATCGTCACCAATGCGTCTGCTTATGCCAAACTGATCATCGAACAGACTGAAACGATTGCGGCGAACGAACCAATCGTGACCGTCGTTAAATAAAAGGAGGAAATCAAGATGAAAACATTACCACACGACTTTTTATGGGGCGGCGCACTGGCTGCCCATCAATTTGAAGGTGGCTGGAACGCCGGCGGCAAAGGACCGAGTGTCGTCGATGTCATGACAGCAGGCGCGCATGGCGTCGCCCGCCGAATTACCGATACGATTGAAGAGGGGACGTTTTACCCGAACCATGAGGCGATCGATTTTTATCACCGCTATCAAGAAGACATTGCGCTATTCGCCGAGATGGGATTGAAGTGTCTCCGGACATCGATCGGTTGGAGCCGGATTTTCCCGAACGGGGACGAAACGGAACCGAACGAAGCGGGACTGCAGTTTTATGATGATGTCTTTGACGAATTGATTAAGCACGGCATCGAGCCGATCATCACGTTATCGCACTTTGAAATGCCGCTCCACCTCGCGCGCGAATACGGCGGGTTCCGTAACCGGAAAGTCGCCGACTTCTTCGAACGGTTTGCCGAAGTCTGCTTCACACGCTACAAAGATAAAGTCACGTACTGGATGACGTTCAATGAAATCAACAACAAGATGGATGTTGAGAATCCGTTGTTCCTTTGGACGAACTCCGGTGTCAAAGTCGAACCGGGCGAAAACGCGATGGAAGTCATGTACCAGACTGGTCACCATGAGTTGATCGCCAGTGCCCTCGCTGTCGCGAAAGGGAAAGCGATCAATCCCGACTTCCAGATCGGAGCGATGATTTCCCACGTCCCGATCTATCCGTACTCATCGCATCCGGAAGACGTCATGCTGGCGGAAAAATCGATGCGCCAACGTTACTTCTTCCCGGACGTCCAAGCCCGCGGCTATTATCCGAACTACGCCTTAAAAGAGTTCGAACGCGAAGGCTATCAGATTCCAATCCTCGCCGGCGATGACGAGATTCTGAAAAACGGAACAGTCGATTACATCGGCTTCAGCTATTACATGTCGACGACCGTCAAGCACGATGCGACGGTCAACAATACGGGTAACATCGTCAACGGCGGTCTCGCGAACGGCGTCGAGAATCCGTACATCCAGTCGAGTGACTGGGGCTGGGCGATTGATCCGGTCGGACTCCGTTACGTGCTGAACCGGTTATATGACCGCTACCAGCTCCCGCTCTTCATCGTCGAAAACGGCTTTGGGGCCGTCGATACGATTGAGGACGGCAAGATCCACGATGAAGCCCGGATTGATTATCTGAAGACGCACATCGAAGCGTTGACGGAAGCAGTCACGGAGGACGGCGTCGAACTGATGGGCTACACACCGTGGGGCATCATCGACATCGTCTCGTTCACGACGGGTGAGATGAAGAAACGCTACGGAATGATTTATGTCGACCGCGATAATGAAAGCAACGGCTCGATGGAACGGATGAAAAAAGATTCGTTCGACTGGTATAAACAGGTCATTGCGACGAATGGACAGGAGTTGTCGTACGACAAAGCGACACAACAGTAAACCGATAAGCCTCCACCTATACCGGGTGGAGGTTGTTTGTTGTCTGTCAAATCACGCTTGCTTGAAATATGAAAACAAGCGATGATGAGAATGTATATATTATCCAAAAGTGACGAGGGACGTTTAAGGGGATGAATGAATGATTGGTGTCAGTATTGCGACGATATGGGAGTTCGAAGCGACGCTCGCGTATTTCGATGTAGATGAGTCAGAATGTATTTCCTACCCATACGGCGAATATTTTTTCCGGACGATTGCCGGAAAACGTGTGTTGTTTTACAGTACCGGTGTCCGGAAAGTAAACGGGGTCGGGGCCAATCAGTACATGATGGCGCAGTTCCCGCTTACGAAAATCATCGTTGCCGGGACCTGTGCCGGCATCGACGAGTCGTTTGCCGTACTCGACATCATCGTGCCAAACCGGGCGGTCCAATATGATTGTACGGTGAAAGAAGTCGAGCCGTTGATCAAGCCGTCCTTCATCGTTGAAATCGACGTTGCGGCTTACCAGACAGATTGTCACACCGGAACGATCGGTACGGCAGACCGGGCCGTCGTGATGTGGCGTGATTATCTGGAACTGAAAGACAATGCCATCACGGTCGCCGATACAGAAGCCGGCGCAATCGCCTATATCTGCCAGAAAAACGGAATTGAATGTATCATCATTAAAGGCATCTCCGATTTTCCGACGGACGAGACAGGCATTGATCCGGTCCAGTCGAACGAAGAACAAATCAACGTCTACATAGCGAATACGCCAAAAGTGATGCACAAAATATTCAGTGACTATCTGACACGATTCATTTAGAACATCAGGAGGGGCAACGCATGAAAACATTAGTGGTTGGTTGTCTGCTGACCGTCAACGCTAAAAGCTTAATGACAAAAAAGACGCAGTCTCGGATGAAATCCCGTAACTGCGTCTTACGTATGCGTGCATCGGCTGCTAATTTTGTTCAGACTCTTGTTTTTCTGACTGAGCCGCTTTGAAGTTCCGATAAATCGTATAACCGACAGTGACAGGAAGAATGGCAATTCCATAACCAAGCGGCAAGTCTAAAAAATAATACCAGAAAATCGTAAAAACGATCATGATTAGAAGTAGGCGGATACTTGATATGTGGTATGTACTCACTTAAAACGTTCCTTTCTTTCAAAGTATTGTTATGTTTTTAGAAAGGCGTTTGGTTGATCGACATAAAGTTGGACCAGTCCGCAACTCGGACAAACGGCAGCTTTCGCTTCGGCAGATGCCTTACTGAAAAAACGACCCGGTTTTTTAATCTTTAAGCCATACATCGCACCTTTGACGTGGACTTCACAGTCTTCGACCAGTTGGGTGTCGCATTGGGTACAGATTCGGTTCATGGAACGATTCCTCCTCTCCCGGTGTGAATCTTTTTTTGTAGAAGTTCCGACTCGTTAATGGGTCATATGTTTCAAAATTTCAATTCTTGATTTGAGTCGTAATGACATGGCGCCGAATAACACTACTATCGTAGCGTTTAAAATTAAAATCGTGAACAGGATGCCGTTCATGAAGACCGACTCATCTGCGACACTTCCTAATGAGTTAACGGCGAGTCCGACGAATATAAAGAGATATAGAAAAACGAGAAAACTGAAAAGAGTCAAACGCTTTTTTAAATATGTAAGCATGGAGGGTGAATCCGTGAATAATGAAAACAGGGGAGCATTCGGTTGTTGTTCTTTCCGATAGTACGCCCAGACTTTGTTCGTATGGACAATTTCGACTCCGTTATCTTCTAAAAATGAAAAGTAGTCCGCTAAATCGTGATGTGAAGCAACAAACTCATTCCGATACACATAGTTCGTATTCGTTCCTTTTGTAAAGGTGTAAACGAAAGGAGAAAACTTAACTAAGTCCCAACCTTGTTGACTCATCGAATTGACCCATGTTTCCTCTTTTGATCGTCAATAAAAAACCTAATTTTTTTCATCAGTATCCCTCCTCTAAAAGTTGGCTTGCATGGTGTAAGACTTCTTCGAGACGTTGTTTTTCCTGGAGACAAACATGACGCCCTTCCTCTGTTAAGGAGTAGATTTTTTGACGTCCGGTCGTTTCTTCGACTTTAATCCAGCGTTTTTCAATCAAATTTTTTAAAACGCCATACATCGTCCCCGGTCCAATCGTGACGCGTCCATTCGTTAATTGCTCGATTTGCTGCATCATCGCATAACCATGCTTCGGTGTCGTTAAGCATAATAAAATATAGTAGGTGCTTTCTGTAAGTACTAATGTATCGCGGCTCAATGTATCGCCTCCCGATATATAATGTATCGAAGTCCGATATAGTTGTCAATAGAATTGGATGATTTTTGTAAAATTAAAAGCAAATAATGGTATATTTTAAAAAGGTTTACTAGAAGGACATGAATTTTTCTTGAATTATGCGGAAAGATCCTAAATTAATTGAGTTAAATAGGAGCTGAAAAAATGAAGTTTATTTTATTAGGAATGGGTATTATTTTATTCGGAATGACGATTGTGATCGCGTATAGCTCATCTGGATTAGCGGATTCATCTGGAACAACATTTGGGTTAGTCGTTTCCTCGGTGGGGGTATTAATCAGTATTCTTGGTGTTGTCGTTGACGGCAAAAGTGAAGGGGAGAAGTAAGTAAAAGGCAAGGACAGAAAATCGTCCTTGCCTCAGCGTGTAAACAAACGCTTATGAAGCGTAAACATGCGATATTGTGACGCAATTCGTTCGCTTTTCGCGGTTCTAAGCGATTCAAGACGGATTGTGCTCTAAACCTTCTGCATGACCGGATTTCTGTCACATAGTTACCTAAAAAGCGTCACGTTTCGTTGACTCCTACGGGAAAAAGTGCGTTTTTAACGCACGTTCAGAGGCAGGCAAGACCCTGCTCGTTGTCCGTGAGGATCAAGGAGCAACGGCTTGCGCCTCGCCCGAGGAAAGCAACGAAAGAAGACGCTTGATCTTTCAATAGCACGTTGTATAGAGCAAAAGGCAAGGACAGAAAATCGTCCTTGCCTTTTGCTCTATTTAAGGGAAATTCGTACAAAAACGATTACATCGACGTTGTCGAATCGAAGAACGCATAATGTCCTTGTCTAATCGTTTTTGCTTGATACATGGCGGAATCAGCAAATTTAATCAACTCGTCACCCGTCCGTGCCTGATCGGGATAGGAAGCGATACCGATACTCGGGGGACAATGGATCAATTGGTTCGCCAGCGCGTAAGGTTCACTTAATGTGGAGAAGACCTGTTTCGTCAGCTGTTCTACCTCATCGGACGACCAATTGACTAACAATAACGTGAATTCATCACCACCTAGCCGAGCGATAATCGTGAAGCGCTCTTTAAAGGCTTGAAGGCGCATGGCGACAGATACGAGGAGTTGATCACCGATGTCATGTCCGAACGTATCATTGACGTCTTTAAAATCATTCAGGTCCATGAACAAGAGTGAGGCGCATCTCGTCGAGGGTGCGCGTAACGTTTGCTCTAGCATTTCTTCGAAGGACGAGCGGTTGGCTAGTCCGGTTAACGCATCATGATACGCGAGATAATGGATCCGTTTTTCCTTCTCCTTGATTTCCGTCATGTCTTTCCCGATTCCGAACACACCGACTAGTTGTTTTTGGACGATGATCGGTACATTCGTAATGTGCATGAACGATCTTGTTCCGGAACGGCTTTCGATTTCGACCTCATAATGTCGTGCTGTGCCGGTAAAAACTTGTTTGACTTCGCGTGACACGAAGGGACGGTCGGACGGTGCGACGAATGCAAGGCTACTTTTTTGTAACAATTCCTCTTGGCTGTAACCGAGAAGCTGTGTGCAAGAGGCATTGACACTGTCGAATTGGCCATGAAGATTCGTCGAATAGACCGGATCGGGATGATTTTCGAATAAACATTTGTAGCGTTCTTCACTTTGTTCAAGTTGTTGCGACTTGATGTAATATTTTTTGAACAGCCGTTGGTTCTCGAAAATGACCGTGATTTGCCGGATGAAGACAAGGATGATCGAGATGCCGGACCCGATTGTGATGATATCGATTCCTTCCGAGTGAAGTCCCATAAAAATAAATAAAATCAAGGCACCGCCATAAGGCGTCACGATTTGAAAAATCGTCAATCGTTTGACCGATTCCAGTGACTGCTCTTCTGTCGAATTTGAACGGACTGTCAGTCGGCCAGCTATACCAATCAGTAGACCGGCAAGGATGAATAAGGGATCGATATAGCTTCCGGACGTGTAATCATTGAATGAGATTAAGTACAAGTACACCGAATCAGCAACAGTTTGAATGAATAAAGCAAAAAACAAAATGAGTAAGTAAGATGTATTCGACTGTTTTGATGTACTGAATAAAATGAAGACGATGGCAATCAAGATGCCTAAATCACCGATCGGATAAGCTAAGGAAACAATCAGTGAGAGCAACGAAACCGTATCGGACTTCAAGATGGGTGTAAGGATGAAATGCCAGGATAATGTCGTCGCGACGACCATGACGATTAGAGTATCAAAGACAAACGGAATCCGTTCTTGATTTTTTATTTGTGTCACGATCTTATATAAAAGTGCTACAAGAATCGTGAAGACTTGAATTAAGTAGAAAATATCAGAAACTCCGGGATAGCTGACACCCGTTTGTCGGATGCTTTCAAAATAAAACCAATAGATTTCAGCAATCAAGTAACTGCTATTCGCAGCTAACAGGATCCCCCAAAATATTTTCTCGTTTTTTGCGACCTGTCGGACAGCCATAAACGTCCAACAGACAGTAACCGCCATACCTAACAAAGAAAAGAGGTTACCCCCGAATTGCTGGATATAGGCTTCTTCTCTCCAGTAATAAATCCAGCTGTAGTAGCTCAATGTAAATACAAAGAGAAACAACAACGAATAGGATGGTAACTTACGATTAACCATAGACCAAACTCCTTCATGAATGAATCAGACATTAAACTACAAGTATAAAGAGAATGGTAAACAATGTCTTCTAAAAAAAACAGAATAATACAAAAAAATGAAGCGGATGGATAAAAAAATGAAAGCAGTCCGTGCATGAACTACTTTCATGTAAAATAATGCACGCCATTTAGAAGACGAATTCATTTTTTTGATAAAGAGCATCCAGCAACTCCGTGAAGTGTTGTGCATTGATTGGTTTAGAGAAGAGATACCCTTGTCCGATGGAGCAGCCATACTCTTTTAATATCGTCGACTGACTGGGTGATTCGATGCCTTCGGCGACGACATTCAGTTGCAGATTCAAACCGAGTTCGACGATGGTTTTGACCATTGGCGATCGACTGCTTCGACTTAACCGGTCGATGAAGGATTTATCAATTTTTATCGTATCGATGGGTAATTGTTCAAGGACACTTAAGGAAGAATAGCCTGTCCCAAAATCGTCAATCGAACATTTGACACCGATTTTCTTTAATTTTTTTAAGATGGAGACGCTCTCCGTAATATTTTGGACGATACTTTCCGTAATCTCGAGTTCGAGATGGTTCGGCTGCAAGTCGGTTTCCAGTAAAATTGACGACACGACTTCACAAAAATGACGATTTTGAAATTGAAGAGCCGATACGTTGACAGAAAGTAACAGGGGAGGATAACCACTCGCTTGCCACTGTTTACTTTGCGTACAAGCGGTCCGTAAAACCCACTCGCCAATCTCATTGATCAAACCCGTCTCTTCAGCAATCGGGATGAATTCAACAGGGGAGATCATACCGAGTTGTGGATGTTCCCACCTCAGTAACGCTTCCATCCCGACAATCGTCTTCGTTTGTAAATGTACTTTCGGTTGATAGTGGACGGACAATTGATTCAGTTCGATTGCTTTTTGTAATTGAACTTCGAGTTCCATTTTTCGAAGGACATCCGATTCTAGACGTTCACTGTAGATGATGAAATCGTTTTTGCCTGATGTTTTCGAATGATGGAGGGCCGTACTTGCATTTTTGAGTAAGTCTTCTGCATTTTCTCCATGCTGAGGGTAAATACTGATACCAATATTTGTTTTTACAGAAAATTCATGATCAGACATGATGAATGGGACGTGTAATTCCTGGATGATTGTACTCGTAAAATCTTGATAAGCGACCGCACAATCATTTTCTACCAAGATGACGAATTCATCGCCACCGATCCGGAACACCGGCAAACTGCCATTATGGGTCAGACTAAGCCTTGAAGCGACTTCTTTTAGGACATCGTCACCAATTCGATGACCGAGCGCGTCATTGATCATTTTAAAGCGATTTAAATTGACTAGGATTAGGGCGAAGTGGGTCATCGATTCAGTTGTCAAATAGCGGTCAACGGTATTGATGAAATTCAGACGATTCCCGAGTTGTGTCAGAGGGTCGTAATAGGCTAAATGTTGGAGTTCCGTAAAGAGCTTCTTATTTTTAACCATGACGAAGGATTGACGGGTGATGATCATCACGAAAATTAAAAACCAACCAAAACTTAACGAATTGATTCGCCAGTCGTAACTTTCAATCATCAGGATTGTCAAAACAATGATGCTTAAGTAGGGAAATAAAAATTCGCGCTGAAGGAGGGGAAGCTTTTTCTTCGGTTCATGCGACGAAATCCCTTTGCTATAGCGATAGCCCGTAAAGCCAATCAAGAGTAAGGCAGTTGTCCAAATATAGTCGACGAACCCGCCAGCCGTATACGTCTGTTGTGTAGAAAAATAAGAGAACAAGGAATCACCGACTAGTTGGAGTAATAATCCCATGACTAAGAAAAATAAGCTTCTGTTCTCTTTTTCAAAATGAAGCAAATAATACAGGGTGATGACTAAAAAAAGCAGTGCCAGGTCAATCACTAAAAAGATGACAGTATAGGTAATCGATAACGTAGTCGAAAACTTTAAGGCAATCAGCGGTGACAGCAAATAATGATAACTGATTGAAATGGAAGCAATCATATAGATGACTGTATTAAAAAAATACGATTTGTTCGAAAAGTCAACGACGTTCGTGCGGATTTTATAAATCAAGGCACTCAAGTAACAAATGTATGAGAAGACCCAGATAAAATTAGACAGAAGAGGGGTGTTGATCTCTTGATTGATCAAAGTTAAGTAAAACCAAATGGCTGTCCCGAATGTCGAGAAAAATACACCCAGTGATAAAAGGAGCCAAAATGCTTTTAATCGAGTCGCTTTTTGTTGATAAACTTGCCACAGCCAGTAGAAACTGATGATGCCAATGCTGAATTGTACACCGTTCGACAGCAGTATCCGGGTGCTAGCTGTCGAGATGAATGTGTTGCTTATCAGATAGATAGCAGACACGACGATCGTCAATAGCACAAGAATGTTTTTGAAGACCATGGTTGATTGTCCTCCTCTATGCGAGTTGTCTAAAGATAGTTTTTCCCTATATCTTTTTATCGGCAGAATGCTCTAAAAAATCGAGAGGTGGACATGATTTAAACTAGAAAACCTAGCAAAATCACTACAACCGGCAGTCATTTCGGACGAAAATCAAAAAAAGAGATGACATGGTGTCATCTCAGCTCGTAGCAAAACTTTTATGAAGATAAAAGATTTTGTTTGGGAATGCAAATCTACCCCCGTCTCGTCTACGAAGTGGAACAGCATATAGGAAAAAAGTATCCTACTTTTCACGTAACACGTGTCGGAGTTCGCTGACGCCAAGGGTCAGCATATAAAGCGAAAGTGGTATGAAGAATACTAAAAACGATAGTGTCGTTATGACATCCAATAAAAATAAACTGATCAGGATAATGGTCAAAATGGTCGTCAAGCTGACGAGCGAACTGCGGTTAGACATCGTTCTCCTCCTTTGAGTGGTTATTCTTCCGCAAACGGGCATACCGGATGATGGCCGGTACCGCGATCGAAATCGAAAAAGCGCTAACGAGCAACAAATCGGTCTGCCCGAAAAATAAATAATCGATGCCGATCAACAAAAATAATAAAATCTGGATGATCCGAAAACGGAGTTGCGTACTCCGGTGAATGATGTCCTGTTCTTTTGATGGACTGGCGTGGTGCGTATTCTGACTCAGTAATTCAAAATAAAAATAACTGAGGACGCCGAGTTGGACGACCGAAAAGAAGGTAGCGCCTGTCTGTTCGAAGAAGATACCAAACAGAGTCATTCCGAACAAAAGTAAGTAGAGTGATAATACGATTCGTTTCGTACGTGTCGTCAAAGTAAGTCCTCCTGGAAGTGAGTCGATGTTACCCTGTTCTACGGCACGGCAAGGAAAATGTTTCAAGCTATGAATGGATACCGGTCAAAAACTAAGTAACAATAAGGAGGAATCAGGATGAGTTACGGGATTTTTGGGAAATTTACGACGGCGGCGGGACAACAAGAAAAATTGGTGGAGCTGTTACTTGAAGCAGCAGCCTCGCTTGAAGACGAGCCGTCATGTCTCCATTATATTGTCAGCGTATCAGAAGAAGCGGACACGGTCATTGTCCACGAAATTTGGACGAATCAAGCGTCGCACAAGGCGTCACTCGAGCTTCAGGCGACGCGGCGCCTGATTGAGCAGGCACGCCCGCTCATCACGGGAATAGAGCGTTTGTTGACATTCGATCCGCAAGGCGGAAAAGGGTTATAAAGGGTAATTTTTGATGTTTCGGTCAAAAGTTTGTAAAAAATTAGAACTTTTTTTGCCGATTGACGTAGAGTATACATGAGGTGAAGACAATGGAAAAACGACGAAGAATTCAACGCATCCGGGAAGAAAAAGAACGGATTGCGTTCATTCGCATTATTTTTGCTGTACTGTTCGGACTGGGTGTCTTTTCATTCATTCAGTATGATACGGCGACATGGCCGAAAATCCTGGTCGGAGTCAGCTTTCTCGCACACGGATGCCTGCACTGGATTGAAGCGAAACGGGTCGGAGCATTATCAAACAGCCAACCGGCGCGCAACCTGATCCGACTCCGCTACGCGGTTGATTTTGCGTTAATCGGTCTGATTGCATTTTTCTTCCCGTTATTAATCGGGTTAGAATTGCCGCTTGTACCAAGTTTTATCGGTTACTTTATCGGCCTGCTGCTTTTTTATCTGATTGATGTGTACCTGGAGCGGAAGGTGCAGACTCTTGATCCGCTGCAACCGACAAAAAAAGAATTACGCAGTAAAATACCTGAACTGAAAGCCAGATGACTTTAAGTAGGGGATGAACAAAATGGAAAAACAAACGAAAATTCTAATCATGCAGCAGGAAAAGAAGCGAAATTTTTTGAAACGATTGGTATTGGTAGTAGTCGTCGCACTTTGTTTGTATGGCTTGGTTCAAACGGGAGCTGACGAATGGATTGTCCCACTGCTCGTCATCCTCGTCCTCATCCATGGACTGTTACTGTTCGGAAAGGCAAGGCGGATCAGTGCCCTATCAAGTATCAAAGCAACACGGCGGCTGATTCGTTTACGTTACACGGTTGAATTCTGTCTCGTTCCCATTCTTCTGCCGATTGCTCTTCTGGCACGGTTTCCTGATTACTTGAGTACACCCGTTTCGATCGTTCTTCTGCTGGCTCTGCTGTTGATTGCCTTTTTGAAGCAATACCTGGAACTGCGCATCATGCGGACCGATCCGAGTCACCCGACGGACGACGATCTACGCAAGAAACCACGGATGGCAAACTAAAACAGTACTCCCACTCGCGCACCAAGCAACGGGTAGAAGTACTGTTTTTTAGTTGAGTTCGATTTTAACGGTAGTCGGTTTTGCAAACGCGTCACTTGACGCGAAGAGAACGTATAGGTCTTTATCACGATGAACATGATAGACAAGATCTACTGTTGAGGCAAGTGGCGCAAAATATCGATAGACATCTTTCCAAGCATCTTGATTATGGTTTATCAAAATCATAAAAGGGTGTTATCGGACCATTAAAATCCATAAATATCTGAAAAATGAGGCGATTGTTTAATCTATCCATTAACTACAAGTACTCATCTTTATACTTGAAGAAATCGCCGTCTCATATCAAATGCCTGAAATATGGATTGAACTACCTCCACCTACGCTACGCTAAGAGGTGGAGGATTCCTGAGTTATCCGACCTATCGGTCGAAACGTTATCAGGCTAACCCCGTCGTCCCGACGGTTGAACGTTAATCTTGTCCGTTTCTTTTGTGCGGATGCCTACTCTGCTTGGTTTTCGCTACTTCGGTCATCTGCAAGGTGAACGTTGAAGATTTTACGTGACAGACGAACTTCCTGTCACAACCCTATATCTTCAGTTTTCAAAGAACATGACATTTTAATTCTTCCTGCTTTTGCTTGTTGTTAAACCAAAAAAATGTAGGGCAATTGATGTGTCGTAAGACACACCTTGCCCGAAGGCGATTCATCTCCCACCTACGCTAGGCTTCGCCCCAAGACGCTTAGAGGTGGGAGTATTCTCGCCTGATTTTTGATAAAGTCTTTAGATGGTGAATTGACCGAAAGGAATTTGAACACTACCCAACGGAGGTTCATATCGTTACGCAGACATGGACTTCTTTTGAGTATTTTCTATATCTTAATCTTATTGCATCTTAATCTTATTGCTTAGAAAAATAATAGAGAGTCTGAAATGCTTTAGAAATACACTGCCTCCCATTTCAATGTGATTGGGAGGGCATCGTATTTAACTACCTTCTAATTCAATTTTGACTGTTGTTGGTTTTGGGAAAGCTTCATCTGCCGCATATAGAACGAATACTTTTTGATCAATAGGTACCTGATATACTAAATCGACAAGAGACTTATACGGAGAAATATACTGATAGCCATATTTCAAAGCTTTTTCATTATGATTGACATAATCAACGCTGGAATATTCTTTACCATCCAGGGAAGTTAGTGTAAACGTTCCAGGTCGATAGTTTGAATAGGCACCTTCACTTCGAGTATCAGAGTTGTGCATGAAAACAAGAATCGTGATATACCGATAACCGGATTTTTCCTTTAGGTCTAATTTCTTTGGTGTCGGAATAAGTGGTTTAGCGTAAAACAGTTCGTATTTTGCTTTCGGATCGCCCGGGTACGTTTGGATGACACCTCTCTTCATAAGTTTTTTGAGCGCTGTCTCCTGATTGACTGTATTCGAGTCATTCGATGATTTTTTTTCAGAAGATAAATCCTTTAATTTTTGTCCATTAGTTTGCTGTTTTAACGGAGCACTTTGTTGTGGAGCCGTCGATGATTCAGTCGAGGCAAATAGAAATAAGCTCGCGACGCCGACACATAATGAGGTGGCAATCGATCCGAGTGCCCACTTGAAACGACGTTCTGTCGCTTGTGTGTTTTCGACGATACTGCCGAGTGCTGCATTAGGAGTGATCCGGACGGCGCGTTGTGCAGGGAGCAAGGCGCCTAAAACACCTGTGATCACCGGAATGAAGAGCATGATGCTGAGAAAGCCAAGCTCTTGTACTGGAAATTGACCATAAACAAATCCAATCATCCCAAGCGCAGTTAGAAGACCGATCACACCAGCACAAAGTCCTGTGATCATACCCTCGCTTAATACGAGCAAGCGGACTTGTCCGTCGCGCCAGCCGGTTGCTTTGAGTACAGCAAGCTGACTCTTTCGTTCATTGACGTTCTGCCACATAATTTCCGTTGTCGTCAGAATGGCGATTAATAATGAGACCCCCATTGCGACATAGTGCATTGTTCCGACTTCAAGCGCGACATATTCTCCAAGCCAAGTCGCATAAAGCACCCCTTTCAAGCGGAAGGTGATGAAGAGGAAAAAGATGAACAGACTCGTCGGTAAAGCAATCGCAACAACGGATAACAATGTCCGTTGCCAGTAGGTGACGTTTTGGTTGATGCTCATGCCCAAAACACTCCGTGCCCGGACGAAACGGCGTCCTTTTGATACTTCGCCAGAGCGCATGCTTTCATACGGTTTGATGCGACGGATTAACGACATCGGCACGAGCGTTCCACCCCAATAAATGAGTAACCCAGCTAAGCCGATCAAGAGAATTCGACTCATCGCAATCGGATTGTCCGTCGTGATCCAGAAGGAACCGAGGATCGTCCACGAAATCAGTGCTACGAGCGTACCCAACATCGTCGCCTCAAGGAATAGCAGTTTCGAGATACGTCTCTATTTTGACTCTTTCTGATGTGGTAAGATGAACATAGCTCATAACGAATCCTCCGTTGAATGTGGTGTGGTAGCTTTATTCTACACGAGGTCGTTATGGGTTTTTTGTGTTTTCAGTTAGGTGTTGCACTTAATATTACAATTCGTCAAAAATAAAAAAATAAAAATAGCATTAATAAATCTACAGAATGGGCTATCCTAAATTTATGAGGCAATATAGAACACATGTTCTTTATGATTCCAAGTGTTAATCAGTAAAAAACTATATGTATATTGCGATTGATCAATTAAATAAACAATTCTGAGAGACTTCTTTTTTACAAGGTGATTTTTACAGTGTAGAGAAAACCAGTGAATCCTGTTTTTACGTTCATGACGAAGGTATTTTCAGTTTTCGGTACGACATAGATGACATCGATTTTTGAGTGTAAGGGAGCGTAATAACCTAAGCTTTCTGAATAGGCTTTTTTGTTCAGGTTGATCGTTTCTTCTGGTGTGTAGCTTTTCTTTTGACTATCCATTAATGGGAAAGAAGATGGTTTATAGTCAATATAAGAGTCAGCTGAATCTTCACCCTTTACTTGCATCTCAAGTCTGACGGAGACAGCTTGTTTATTTTTGGGAAGATCCTTGAGTTGGACACGTTTCGCCGAACTGACCATAAACCCACGTTCTTTCATTAAGTTTTTATCACCAGGATAAGTCTGAAGACGGCCTTTGTCCATCAATTCTTCGATGGCATCCTTATTTATTTTCTTCGACTGTTTCTTTTGAACCGGCTCACTCGGTAAATCTTGCAACTTTTGTCCGGTCGTTACGACAGTTGGTTCAGTTTTTGGTTGAACTGTCGTCGTTGTCGTCTCTTCTGCTGCAAAGAAGAATAAACTTGCTGCACCTGCGACCAATACCGTACCGATTGAACCAAGGGCGATTTTGAATTGACGTTCGGTCGCTTTTGTATTCGTTGCGACACTCCCGATCGCAGCGTTTGGTGTGATCCGGACAGCCCGTTGAGCGGGCAAGAGAGCGCCAAGAACACCCGTCACCATCGGAATCAACAACATAATGCTCAAGAAAACGAGTTCGCCTGTTGGAAATTGATTGTAGACGAAGCCGATCATCGCAAGGGCGATCAGTAAGCCGATGATTCCAGCGAAAAGTCCCGTCATCAGTCCTTCGCTTAAGACGAGCGTCCGGATTTGACCGTTTCGCCATCCAGTCGCCTTTAAGACGGCGAGCTGACTCTTCCGTTCGTTGGCGTTTTGCCACATGATCTCGGTCGTCGTGAGGATGGCGATGAGTAAAGCGACGCCCATCGCAACATAATGCATCGTACCGACTTCGAGCGCGACATATTCACCGAGCCATGTCGCATAAAGAACACCTTTTAGTCGGAAGGTGATGAACAGGAAGAAAATGAACAAACTCGTCGGCAAGGCGATGGCAATCGTCGAGAGGATCGTCCGTTGCCAGTAGGTTGCGAGTTGATTGATGCTCATTCCAAGGACACTTTGTGCTCGAACGAACCGACGACCTTTGGAGACTTCACCGGAGCGCATACTCTCGAACGGTTGAATTCGACGGATGAGCGTCATCGGGACGAGCGTACCACCCCAATAAATCAACAGACCAGCGAGTCCGATTAAGATGATCCGTGATAAGGCAATTGGATGATCCGCCGTCAGCCAGAACGAACCGAGGATCGTCCAGGAAATCAAGGCAACGAGTGTCCCGAGTAGAGTCGCTTCAAGGAATAATAATTTTGAGAGCTGACGCGGACGCCAACCGAGCGACAGTAAAATCGCGAATTCTTTCTTGCGGGCATAGAGCAAGATGATATTTGAACTAAAGACATAAACGAGCGCAACAGCGATGACACTGGCGATGATGCCGCTCATGCCGACCTTCGCTTCTTGGAAGATCGCCATCGATGAACCGAGTTTGATCCACGGTTGTTGGACCCATCCGAGTGCCGATTCTCCCTTTAATCCAGGCAAGTAGGTTAAGGCGAGCTGCGGCGAGGAGCCGAGTGTGACATCGGTGATCAGACCGGTCTTGTCCTCGATCTCTTGAGCGACAGCTTTCAACTTCTTCTCACTCGTCGCATTCATTGCCTCGACACCTTTGACGTTGACACGGATAGCAGAAATGGCTTTGTCACCGCGTAACTTAAAGGCGGCATCAAGTGTCGTCAGCATCGATGGTGGTTTCGTCAAGAAGTCATACGGGTCGTTCGTCGGTTTGACGTCGCGAACCGGATTGACGGGTTTCTCGTTCTTATCCATGACCCACTGGGCTTTCGCCGGGAAGTAGGTCTCTATCGGCAGTTCCGTCAACGGGTCCTTCGAGATGTTCAATTTTTTCGGATCGAAGACACCGATGAAGTTCACACGCATCTTGGGAACGGCATCCATGTTGATGGAGGTATCGCCAAAGGATCGTGCTTTTCGATACATCGATCGTTTTGAGATCAGGACGTTTTTCGAGATCTCTTGAGGTGTTACTTGATAAGTGAATGGCCAGCGTTTCGCAAAAGGACTAGCAATCGTTTGATATTCGACAGATGATGGCTTTAGAGATAACCATTCAAAGCTTCCCGGGGGTCTCTCGGGAAATTTATCCTGCAAAATATTCTGCACAAGTTGCTTAGTAGCTTGTTGAGTTGACACGTGATATTCCTTCGAATCATCTACCGGAAGTGTCTTGAGATAGGATTCACCACCTTTTTTCATGACGCCTCGTACCGTATCGACCATCGAGTCGTTGACGATTGGCACATCGACTTTCTCGTAACGTAGAGTCCGTGTCGCATCGACATATTCCTGACTATTCAGAATCAATGGGATACTCCATACGTCATTTCCATAATCGTTTACGACATCGTCTTTCGTGAAATAACGGCTATGGGTGGCTTTCTTAGTCGCCTTGTCAAGTCCGACAAGCTTGGCTTCTGCTTCCGGATCGATTCCGGCAAGCATCGTTGAACTCCCATAACCGATGACCGGATGTTCTCCTAATGCTTGTGGACTGATATCACGGTTCAATCCATCACTCTCTGGAGGAGACCAGCCTGCACCGACAAAAGAAGTTGTCGTCTCCTTTTCTTTCTTTAAACCGGTATCTTGCGTGTCTTGAATCGTAATCTTATAAATGCCTTGATCTTTAAAATCGTATGTCTCTGATTCAGCATAGGTATTATAGTTTCCAATCATCGCAATCGGTGCAGCGACTTCGACGTCCGCAATCTGTTTGATCGTCTCGTATTGCTTGCGGGTGATGCCTCCGTCGAGTCCACTCATGTAGTTCGGTTCAAGCAGATTCAAATCTTCCGTCACGCTCCGACTGCCTTCTGGTCGAACGACGATATCGTACGACGATCCCCAGCGTTTTTGCAGTTCATCGACGACCGTTCCGTTGTTGGCTTGTGTCGTACCGATTAAATAACTGAGTCCGGTACTGACGATCAGGACGCCGACGAGGAGCAGAATGAACCGCTCCTTGTTGCGCCACCAAGAGTTCCAAATGAATTTAAGCATCGGCAAAACCTCGATTCCTTTCAATGATTGGATGGTCCATAGAAAGCTCCTCCTATTGATTAGATTATTGTTTCATGAGGTCGATTTTAACGGTCGTTGGTTTTGGAAAAGCTGGATCAGAAGCGAACAGGACGAACCGTTTTTCTTCGAGTGGCACTTGATAGACTAACTCTACGCGTGATTTATAGGGTGCGAAATATTGAAAGCCATTCTTCCAGGCCTTCTCATTCCGATTCACATAATCAACCGGTTCATAATCCGTGCCATTTAAATCCGTCAAAGCATACCGATTGGGACGATACGTCGTGAATCCGCCCATATCATCCCCTGTATCTTGCATGACGATGGGAACCGTTAAGAAACGATAGCCGGAACGTTGCTTCAGATTCAGTTCTTTTGGTGTGTCAATCAACGCCTCGACATGGAAAGAATCAAACTGATGTTTTGGATTCCCGGGAGATGTCTGAGTGACACCACGCATCATCAATGTTTTGAGTTTTTCTGCGTCGTCTTTAGAAAGGGTAGCAGCTGACGTACTTGCTTCTTCGATATCTTCTAGCGTGATTTTGACGGTCGTCGTTCGTTCGACGGCCTCATCATTTGCAAGTAAGACGAACACTTTTTGATCAACCGGTACTTGGTAAACGAGATCAACCCATGATTTTTTCGAATTGATGTATTGGAATGCATTTTTCCATGCTGTTTCATCGTGATTGACATAATCGACAGGAGTATACTCTTTTCCGTCAAGAGCGATTAACGGGAAGGTTTGCGGTCGATACGACGAAAACGAACCAGCAGCTAATTCATCCTGGTTATGAAGGAAAACTGGAATCGTCACGAAACGATACCCTGATTTCTCTTTAAGCTTTAATTCTTTCGGTGTTGAGACGAGTTTTTTGACGGAGAAGTCATAATTCTTTGCCGCGGGGTCACCCGGGTATGTCTGAATAGCGCCTGCGTTCATTAGTTGTTCTAGTGCCGTATTGTCTTCAGAGGTATGTTTCTTATCAGTAGGATCTTGAGTGAGATTTTTTAATTTTTGTCCGGTCGTTTGTACTTTTGGTGTCGTCATCTCTTTTTGAGCTGTTCTCGTTTCAGGTTCAGCGAGGAGGAATAAACTCGTCGTCCCGATGACGAGGGTAGCAGCGATGCTACCGAGTGCCCATTTGAAGCGACGCTCGGTCAATTGTTGATTATCGTTCACACCACCAATGGCTGCGTTTGGTGTGATCCGTACAGCGCGCTGGGCAGGGAGCAAGGCACCGAAGACGCCTGTCGCCACTGGAATCAGGAGCATAAGGCTCAAGAAACCGAGCTCACTAGTCGGGAACTGATTATAGACGAAACCAATCATCATCAAAGCGACAAGTAGACCAAGGATTCCAGCGAAGAGTCCAGTCATGAGTCCTTCACTGAGGACGAGTAGACGGATTTGACCGTTTCGCCAACCGGTTGCTTTGAGGACAGCAAGCTGGTTCTTTCGTTCATTAACGTTTTGCCACATGATCTCGGTTGTCGTCAGGATCGCAATCAGTAGGGCGACGCCCATTGCGACATAATGCATCGTACCGACTTCGAGCGCGACATATTCACCGAGCCAGGTTGCGTATAAGACTCCTTTTAGTCGGAAAGTGATGAACAAGAAGAAGATGAACAAGCTCGTCGGTAAGGCGATTGCGATGATGGACAGAAGCGTCCGTTGCCAGTAGGTCGCAAGTTGATTGATGCTCATTCCGACGACACTTTGCGCCCGGACGAAACGCCGTCCCTTTGAAACTTCGCCGGAGCGCATGCTTTCAAACGGTTGAATCCGACGGATGAGTAACGTCGGAACAATCGTACCGCCCCAATAAATCAATAGTCCGGATAGCCCAATCAAGATGATGCGTCCAAGAGCAATCGAGTGATCCGCTGTTATCCAAAATGATCCGAGAATCGCCCAAGCGATGAGTGCGACTAGTGTACCGAGAAGTGTCGCCTCAAGGAAGAGGAGTTTAGACAGCTGACGTGATCGCCAGCCGAGCGATAGCAGGATCGCGAATTCTTTTTTGCGGGCATAGAGTAAAATGATGTTCGAGCTGAAGACATAGACGAGCGCGACAGCAATGACGCTCGCGATGATGCCACTCATCCCGACTTTTGCCTCTTGAAAAATCGCAATCGACGAGCCGAGCTTGATCCACGGTTGTTGAACCCAGCCGAGCGCTGATTCTCCTTTTAGACCTGGTAAATAAGTCAAGGCGAGTTGAGGGGAGGAACCGAGTGTGACGTCCGTGATCAAACCAGTTTTATCCTCGATTTCCTGAGCGACAGCTTGCAACTTTTTCTCACTTGTCGCATTCATCGTCTCGACCCCTTTGACGTTGACACGAATCGCAGAAATCGCTTTATCCCCGCGGAGCTTAAAGGCAGCATCGAGTGTCGTCAGCATCGATGGTGGTTTCGTCAGGAAGTCATAGGCATCGTTGGCGGGTTTAACGTCACGGACGGGATTGACTGGACGATCGTTTTGATCCATGACCCATTGCGCCTTTGCCGGGAAGTAGGTCTCCATCGGAAGTTCGGTTAAGGGGTCTTTTGAAACATCGAGTTTCCCTGGGTTAAAGACGCCGATGAAGTTGAGATGGACTTGTTTCCAGCCTTTAAAGCCACCTTCGAATTCACGTGCTTCACGGTACATACTTCGCTTGAAGAGTAATGATTCCTTGGCAACCTCTTTTGGTTGGACCTGATAGGTAAATGGCCAACGGGAGCCGAACGGACTTTTAATCGTTTTGTATTCAACCGGTGAGGGCTTTAATGAAATGGAGGACAGTGAATTACTATTGTTCGTATCGCCAGTTGGCAAGGTGTTTTTAAGGATACCGTCCACAAGCTTTTTTTGGACGTCTTGAGTCGTAATCGTGTAGGAAATAGGATCCTCTACTGGTAGCTTACTGAGGTATGCTTTCCCACCTTTTTCTTCAATCTTCTGGACCATATCGCCAATTCCGGTTGAAGAGAAAGGAACGTCTACTTTTTCGTATGTATAGGTGCGGGTCGCATCGACGTATTCACGAGAATTCAATAAAATCGGGATTTGTGTCGCTTGGTCTCCGTACGAAGCGGGAAGATCGGTTTCGGTGAAGAAACGGCTGTATGTTCCGGTTGTAGTCGCTTTTTTCAAACCGACGAGCTGATCTTCGGCTGTAGGATCGATTCCAGCAATCATGACTTGTGAGCCATAGTCATAAAGGGGTTGTTCGCCGAGTTGTAAAGGGGAGACGCCTGCGCGCGTTGCATCACCCATTGGTTCCCAGCCGGCAGCGAGAAACGTTGACATGGTATAAGATTCTTTTTGGAGCCCTGTGTTTTGAGAGTCCTTGATTTTCAAACGATAAATCCCTTCTTCATTGACCGTGTGTGTTCCGACGCTACTCGACGTCGATGTATAGCCAATCATCGCAATCGGTGCAGCGACCTCGACGTCCGTAATTTTTTTGATTGTCTCGTATTGTTTGCGCGTGATCCCACCGTCGAGTCCACTCATATAATTCGGCTCGAGCAGGTTCAAATCTTCGGTCACGCTCCGACTGCCCTCCGGACGTACGACGATATCGTACGACGATCCCCAACGTTTTTGGAGTTCATCGACGACGGTCCCATTGTTGGCTTGGGTCGTCCCAATCAGATAGCTCAGTCCAGTACTGACGATCAGGACACCGACGAGAAGCAAAATGAATCGCTCTTTGTTGCGCCACCAAGAGTTCCAGATGAACTTAAGCATAGGCAGGGACCTCCGATGGATCGACGACCCGACCATCTTTCATCGTGATCGTCCGGTTCGCGCGTGCTGCGAGTTCGGGATCATGCGTGACGAAGAAGACGCCACAGGCATTCTCGTGGTTCAGTTTCGTCAAGAGACCGAAGATGACCTCCCCGGTCGCTGTATCGAGGTTCCCGGTCGGTTCATCCGCGAGCAACCATTTCGGGCGATGGATGAGTGCGCGCGCGACGGCGACGCGTTGCTGTTGTCCACCAGAGAGTTGGGAAGGGAGAGAATGGATCTTGTCTGCGAGTCCGACTTCCTCTAGGAGTTCGAGAGCGCGCTTTTCCTTATCGTAGTCGACTTTACGTCCGAAGAGCGGCGCGAGTACATTTTCGAGTGCCGTCAGCGTCGGGATGAGATGGAACTGTTGGAAGATGAAACCGATGTTCTCGAACCGGAAGTCTGAGAGCTGCTTCGCATTCAACTTGGAGATATCTTTCCCGTCGAATAACAATTCTCCTGAAGTCGGGGTATCGAGCGTCCCGAGAATGCTAAGCAACGTCGACTTTCCGGAACCGGAAGGTCCGATGATCGAGATGAAGTCTCCTTCAGCGAAGTCGAGTTGGATATCCTGTAATGCGAACGTCTCGTTTTCACCTGTCTGGAATGACTTGGTGATATTTTTACACGTGAACGAATAGGGCATGTGTCATACCTCCTGTAGATTTTTTAATTCCATATGTAAGTAATAAAAACCATTATTTTCTTATTATAATCATAAAATAGTGGTGATAGACCATTAAAAACCAGAAATATCTGAAAAATTAGTCAATTTTTATTCTAGTTGTTTAAGCTTCATCGATGTCGGACCAATCATTCCGAAAGTCGCATTTTTGAAAAGTGTGATCGATTTCTCAACGAATCGTCGAATATAACTGTTGTTATTCTGATTTTCCGACACAATTTTCAAGTTTTCCATTAGTAACAAAATTCATACTTAACAATTAGTTGATTCAATAGAATCGTACGTAGTGAGTTCTGACGTCAACGCACGAAATAAAGCGATCTCTAGTAATGTTTTTATTTGACAGTGTTTAGAGGTTGAATCGGTAAATAATAAATTTCATTATGAAAATATAGGGAATAATGAGTGTGTTTCTGTCTATAAAAGTAAAATTATTGTGAGAATCAGAGGAGATGATTAGGGGAAATGAAAACTAATATTTTAGAAAGTGTTTTTGCGGCATTGTTTTTTCTTATTTTTCTAATGTTTTTTGAGGGAGTACCGAAGTCCACTGATACATGGATCGAGTATGGAAATTGTCGTTTGCATACATTATTATAATTTTTGATGATCTTAAAAATAAAAATCCAGCAGATATAAATTCTGCTGGATGAAAGGCAATTGGCTATTCTGATTCTTAAATCTACCTCGTTAATTTGAAATCTTATTCACATCAATTTTGACCGTAATCTTTTTACCGACAGCATCGCCATCGGCCAATAAAACATAACTAGTTTTTTGATTTGGTACTTTGTAGACAAGGTCAACTTTAGAGCGATAAGGCGGATAGTACTGATATCCTGAAGACCATGCTTTTTCATCGTGATTGACGTAATCAATCGGTTCATATTTATTACCTTGGGCATCACTCATTACAAATAAGTTTGGTCGATAAGTAGCGTAGCCAATATCACCCTCTGAAGTGGCATCATGAAGAATGACCGGTACCGTCACGTATTGTTCATCCTCTAGTGTCGGTAAATTGAGCGACGCGGGAGGTGTCTGAATTAAACGGTTTACATGGAAAGTACTTTTTTTGGTGACAGGATCACCAGGATAGGTTTTCACTAAGCCTTGTTCCATCAACTTATCAATAGACGTCGCAGATGACTTAGTAGTTGCTTTTTCAGGTGACTTTGAATCGTCTTTCATATCGCGTAACTTACTTCCCGTCGTTTGGATGGTCGGAGCCTTTGACGTGACCGGAGTCGTCGATTTGTCAGCGTCCTCAGACGACGCGAAGAAGAATAGGGTGACGACGGAAGCGAGTAATACGCCACCCGTCGTTCCAAGGGCGATTTTAAAGCGACGCTCTGTCGCTTTAGAGTTGATGACGACACTCCCGATGGCAGCATTTGGTGTAATTCGTACGGCGCGTTGTGCAGGAAGCAGTGCACCGAGGACACCGGTCAGCATCGGTATCAGCAACATCGTACTTAAGAAGCCGAGTTCGCTGACTGGAAACTGATTGTAGACGAAACCAATCATCCCAAGAGCGACCAATAGACCAAGTATGCCGGCAAAGAGTCCAGTCATCATTCCTTCGATTAGGACGAGAGAACGAATGTAGCCATCTCGCCAACCGGTTGCTTTTAAGACGGCAAGTTGTGTTTTTCGTTCATTGACGTTCTGCCACATGATTTCCGTCGTCGTTAAAATAGCAATCATGAGTGCGACGCCCATCGCGACATAATGCATCGTTCCGACTTCGAGGGCAACGAATTCACCGAGCCATGTCGCATACAAGACACCTTTTAAACGGAACGTGACAAATAGGAAGAAAATGAACAAGCTTGTGGGTAAGGCAATCGCAACAATCGAAAGAACGGTGCGTTGCCAATAGGTCGCGAGCTGGTTGATGCTCATGCCGACGATACCCCGAGCACGGACAATGCGGCGTCCTTTTGAGACTTCGCCTGACTTCATGCTCTCATAAGGACGAATCTTCCGAATGAGCGCCATTGGAACAAGTGTGCCGCCCCAGTAGATGAGAAGACCAACGAGACCAATCAGGATGATGCGTCCTATTGAAGTCGCGTGGCTCGTCGTCAGCCAGAATGAGCCAAGGATCGCCCAAGAAATTAAGGTAACGAAGCTTCCTAAGAGGGTCGCTTCAAGGAACAATAACTTTGAGAGTTGACGTGGGCGCCAACCGAGAGAGAGCAAAATTGCGAATTCTTTTTTCCGCGCAAACAATAAAATGATGTTCGAACTAAAGACATACACCAAGGCAACCGCGATGACGCTTAAGATGACTCCAATCATTCCAACCTTGGCTTCTTGGAAAATAGCCATCGAGGAGCCAAGCTTGATCCACGGCTGTTGCACCCAGCCGAGTGCGACTTCTCCTTTTAGACCAGGTAAGTAGGTCAAAGCGAGTTGCGGCGAGGAACCGAGCGTCACGTCTGTGATCAGTCCTGTCTTATCTTCGATTTCTTGCGCGACCGCTTGGAGTTTCTTTTCGCTCGCTGCATTCATCGTCTCGACACCTTTGACGTTGACGCGAATGACAGAGATTGCTTTTTTGCCTCGTAACTTGAAGGCAGCATCCAGTGTTGTCAGCATCGAAGGTGGTTTTGTCAGGAAGTCATAGGCATCATTCGTCGGTTTGACATCACGTGGTGGATTAACTGGACGATCTTTCTTGTCCATGACCCACTGCGCTTTTGCGGGGAAATAGGTCTCCATCGGTAGTTCTGTTAATGGATCCTTTGAAATGTTCAGTTTTTTTGGATCAAAGACGCCAATGTAATTGAAACGCATTTTAGGCATGTTGTTAATGTCCGTTCCAAATAGACGTGCTTCGCGGTACATCGTCCGTTTAGCTAGTAAGCTATCTTTCGTGACTTCATGCGGTTTGACCTGGTAGCTGAATGGCCACCGGGACGGATAAGGGCTAGCTACACTCTGATAAGAAATCGGTGATGGTTTGAGTGCTAGCCAATTAAAGCTTCCGGGTGGCTCTTCCGGAACAGTGTGTTTTAGAATGTCATTTACTAATGTCTTCTGCGTATCCGAAGTTGTGACTTTGTATGTTTTTTTATCCGATAAAGGTAACGTATTCAGGTATTTGAAGCCACCTTTTTGAATAACTTGTTCCATCGTCATATTGATCGAATCGTCCTGTAATGGAAGATCGACTTTTTCATATTTATATGTTCGGAAGGCATCAACGTACTCGCGCTGATTTAATAAGATGGGGATTTGATAGACATCACTTCCCATGTCGACGGGACTGTCATCTGTTTTAAAATAGCGGCTGTGTGTAGCTGATTTAGTCGATTGGTCCAGTCCGACCATTTTCGCCTCGGCTTCCGGATCAATCCCAGCGAGCATCGTCGCACTACCATAAGCGAATAATGGTTGTTCTCCGAGTTCTAATAAAGAAACGCCTTTCACACGTGTCCCGCTTGGGGGTTCCCAACCGGCAGCAAGGAAGGAAGTCGTCGTATCTTTTTCCATCTTCAGACCGGTATTTTGGGAATCGGTAATCGTTAGTTTATAGATTCCTGGATCGGTGATGGTGTGGGTACCGACATTCGCATCAATGTAACTATTTCCAATCATCGCAATTGGTGCTGCGACTTCGACGTCCGTAATTTTTTTGATCGTCTCATATTGTTTACGCGTGATGCCGCCGTCAAGACCGCTTGTATAGTTTGGTTCGAGTAACTTCAAATCTTCCGTCACGCTCCGGCTACCTTCCGGACGAACGACAATATCGTACGATGAGCCCCATCGTTTTTGGAGTTCATCAACTACGGTCCCATTGTTCGCTTGCGTCGTCCCAATCAGATAGCTCAGTCCAGTACTGACAATCAGGACACCGACAAGAAGTAAGATAAATCGCTCCTTATTTCGCCACCAAGAGTTCCAGATGAACTTAAGCATAAGCATTACCTTTAACTACTCTTCCTTCTTTCATTTCAATGACTTTATTTGCACGTTTAGCTAAGATAGGGTCATTCGTCACAAATAAAACTCCACATTCATCTTCTTTGTCGTAGTTGACCTTTCTTCCGAATAAAGGAGATAAGACATTTTCTAAGACAGTAAGTGTAGGGATTAGATGGAATTTCTGAAAGATAAATCCTATATTTTCGAATCTAAAATCGGATAATTGACGTGCATTTAAGTTCGAAATCGTTAAACCATTAAAGTAAAGTCCACCAGATGTTGGAGTATCTAATGTTCCAATAATACTAAGTAATGTAGACTTCCCTGATCCAGACGGACCAATTATTGAAATGAAATCCTCCTGAGAAAAAGTTAAATTAATATTTGATAAAGCAGCTGTCGAAATTTCTCCAGTATCGAATGATTTGTTTAGTTCTTTACATGTAAATGAATAATTCATATAAACACTCCTTAAATGAAAATTTGCAAAATACCCATTATTTAGATAGTTCGACAAAATTCAATTAAACCATTTTTTTGAATTTAAAAAGGGATTAAAAGGAGTTTGATGGTATTATTTAGTTGTTCCGTAAGGGGGACCATGATGCTCGGTACATCACAATCATCTGACGCAATCTATAGGCTGTATGGTTCAATCGGAAGAACTCGTGAACTGCATCTGGATAAGGTGATGACTATTAAGTCGATTTCACAAGAAATCGTCATGAGTGAAATGAAATCGCAGAAGGTGCAGGGAGTCTAATTAGAAGACTAGTGTAGTCCCGGAATTTATTGTTTTTATTATCTTTGTATGTATCTTACTCATTTATTTAAAGGCTAGAAAAAAGCAACACTAACTGTTTTTTATAAATAGATTGTTTAATAACTTATATGAGAAAGTTTAGATTTTAAAATAACCCATAATTAAGTACAAAAAGAAATTCTCCCATTTCAAATAATGAGAGAATTTCTTTTTCATAATGTAATTTTGACAGTATAGCCATGCGCAGTGAAAGCCCCATTGACATTCATCACAAAAGTTTTTTCTGTTTTTGGTACGAAATAGATGACATCGATTTTAGAACGATACGGCGCATAATATCCTAAGCTTTCTACATAAGCTTTTTTATTATGATTGATAGTTTTCTCAGGCGTATAGTTTTTATTGTTTGCATCGATCAGAGGGAATGTGGATGGTGCATAGTTGAAATAGGAATCTGCTGTCGCTTCGCCCTTAACTTGCAACTCCAATGTGACAGAAACTGCTTGTTTAGATTCAGGAACGTTCGGTAAGTTGATACGTTTGGCTGATCGGACCCAAAAACCTTCTCGCTTCTCTACCTCCGGATCACCTGGATAAGTCTTGATTCCTCCTTTATCCATCAATTCATCGATGAAGTCTTTATTTTTCTTAGATGTTTCAGTTTGCTTCGTTGGTCTATTTTGTTGATCTGTTAGTTTCGTTCCCGTCGTTACGACATTAGGAGCATCCGAAGGCTTAGTAGTAGAAGTAGTTGCTTCATCTGCTGCAAAAAAGAACAATGCGCTAACACCTACAACTAAGACTGTACCAATCGAACCAAGTGCAATTTTGAATTGTCGCTCAGTTGCTTTTTGATTCGATACGACACTTCCTATTGCTGCATTTGGTGAAATCCTTACTGCACGTTGGGCAGGTAGTAACGCTCCGAGTATACCGGTTATGACCGGAATAAGGAGCATAATACTTAAGAAACCGAGTTCGCCCATCGGGAATTGATTATAGACGAACCCGATTAATCCTAGTGCGATAAGTAATCCGAGAATACCGGCTAGAAGTCCAGTCATCATGCCCTCGCTGAGTACAAGGAGGCGGACTTGACCATCTCGCCAACCAGTCGCCTTCAGAACAGCAAGCTGACTTTTTCGTTCATTTACGTTTTGCCACATGATTTCCGTCGTCGTCAGAATCGCAATGAGTAGCGCGACTCCCATTGCGACGTAATGCATGGTCCCTACTTCAAGGGCAACGAACTCACCAAGCCACGTCGCATAGAGCACACCTTTTAGACGGAACGTGATAAACAAGAAGAAGATGAACAGACTCGTCGGCAAAGCGATTGCGATGACGGATAATAAAGTTCGTTGCCAATAAGTAGCGAGTTGATTGATGCTCATTCCAAGTACGCTGCGTGCCCGGACGAAACGACGTCCTTTCGAGACCTCGCCAGACCGCATGCTTTCATAAGGCTTGATACGCTTAATCAGGGTCATCGGAACGAGAGTACCTCCCCAATAAATAAGCAAACCTGAAAGACCGATGAGCAGGATTCGAACAAAAGCGACAGGATTATTTGTTGTCATCCAAAATGAACCCAGAATCGTCCAAGCGATTAATGCTACTAATGTCCCTAGAATGGTAGCTTCTAAAAACAGTAACTTTGATAATTGTCTCGGTCTCCATCCCAGTGATAATAGAATTGCGAATTCTTTTTTTCGGGCATATAACAAGATGATATTCGAACTGAAAACGTAAACAAGAGCGACAGCGATAACGCTCGCAATTATTCCACTCATGCCGACTTTAGCCTCTTGGAAGATGGCGATCGAGGACCCGAGTTTGATCCACGGTTGCTGGACCCATCCTAAAGCCGATTCTTTCGATAACCCTGGTAAGTATGTGAGCGCATATTGTGGAGAAGATCCAAGTGTTATATCAGTGATTAGTCCTGTTTTATCTTCGATTTCTTTAGCGACAGATTTTAGTTTTTTCTCACTTGTAGCATTCATTGTTTCGACACCTTTGACATTGACACGAATTGCAGAAATTGCTTTTTTTCCACGAATCTTGAAAGCAGCATCAAGTGTCGTTAAGACTGCAGGTGGCTTTGTCAAAAAATCGTATGCATCACTTGTCGGACGGACATCACGAGGTGGATTGACCGGTTGGTCGGTTGCATCCATGACCCATTGAGCTTTTGCAGGGAAATACGTTTCCATAGGAAGTTCTGTTAATGGATCTTTTGAAAGATTCAACTTCTTCGGATCAAACACACCAATGTAATTTAAATCAAGTTTCTTCCAATCGTCACTTGTCGTACCGAATTCTCGTGCTTCACGATACATAGCACGTTTTGCAAAGAGGGAATCGTCTGATATTTTCTGAGGCTCAATCTGGTAGGAGAATGGCCAACGAGAAGGAAAGGGACTCTTTACAGGCTGATATTTTACAGGAGACGGCTTGAGAGACATCCAGTAAAACTGAGACACTTTATGCAAAGATTGTGTACCGTCGAGGATCTCTTTAACAAGTTTTTCACGGACTTGTTGCGACGTAACTTTATATTGAACGGGTTTCGTTGTCTCGAGCGTATCTAAATATTTTTGTCCGCCTTTCGTTTCAATTTGCTGGACAGTGGCATTAATCGAGTCTTCGACAAGAGGTTGTTGTACAGATTCATACGTATAGGTGCGATAGCTAGTTGCGAAATCTTTTCGACTGAGAAGGACAGGGATTTTAGTAATGTCTGTGCCGTTATCAGTCACTTCATCATCGCCTTTGAAATAGCGACTATTCTTTGTAGATACGATGGATTGATCGAGGCCGACGAGTTTGGCTTCCGCTTCAGGATCGACACCAGCGAGCATCTCATTCAGACCAAGGGGAAGCAAAGGTGACTTTCCGACGGAGCCTGGTGAAACGCCTGTTTTAGTCGCGTTGTCCATTGGGACCCATCCTACTGCTTGGTAGAACCCTCCTGTAAAGTCTTCTGTTTTTAATCCGGTATTCTGGGAGTCCGTCATGGTCACCTTGTAAATACCTTCCTTATCATATGTATGGGTACCATAGTCGGTTGAGGTCAGAACATTTCCAATCATCGCAATCGGTGCTGCGACCTCGACATCAGCAATCTGCTTGATCGTCTCGTATTGTTTGCGGGTGATCCCGCCGTCGAGTCCGCTCATATAATTCGGCTCGAGCAGGTTCAATTCTTCCGTGACGCTACGACTACCTTCTGGTCGAACCACGATATCGTAGGATGAATTCCAACGCTTTTGTAATTCATCGACGATAGTTCCATTATTTGCTTGTGTCGTCCCAATCAGATAGCTCAGTCCGGTACTGACGATCAGAACGCCGACGAGAAGCAAAATGAATCGCTCTTTGTTGCGCCACCAAGAGTTCCAGATGAACTTAAGCATAGGTAGGAACCTCCGATGGATCGACGACCCGACCATCTTTCATCGTGATCGTCCGGTTCGCGCGTGCTGCGAGTTCGGGATCATGCGTGACGAAGAAGACGCCACAGGCATTCTCGCGGTTCAGCTTCGTCAAGAGACTGAAGATGACCTCCCCGGTCGCTGTATCGAGGTTCCCGGTCGGTTCATCCGCGAGCAACCATTTCGGGCGATGGATGAGTGCGCGCGCGACGGCGACGCGTTGCTGTTGTCCACCAGAGAGTTGGGAAGGGAGAGAATGGATCTTGTCTGCGAGTCCGACTTCCTCGAGGAGTTCGAGAGCGCGCTTTTCCTTATCGTAGTCGACTTTACGTCCGAAGAGCGGCGCGAGTACATTTTCGAGTGCCGTCAGCGTCGGGATGAGATGGAACTGTTGGAAGATGAAACCGATGTTCTCGAACCGGAAGTCTGAGAGCTGCTTCGCATTCAACTTGGAGATATCTTTCCCGTCGAATAACAATTCTCCTGAAGTCGGGGTATCGAGCGTCCCGAGAATGCTAAGCAACGTCGACTTTCCGGAACCGGAAGGTCCGATGATCGAGATGAAGTCTCCTTCAGCGAAGTCGAGTTGGATATCCTGTAATGCGAACGTCTCGTTTTCACCTGTCTGGAACGACTTGGTGATATTTTTACACGTGAACGAATAGGGCATGTATCATACCTCCTGTAGATTTTTTAATTCCATATGTAAGTAATAAAAACCATTATTTTCTTATTATAATCATAAAATAGTGGTGATAGACCATTAAAAACCAGAAATAACTGAAAAATAAGTCAATTCTTTAATCTATCAGTTTGTTACAAATAATTAGCCGTTAGAATTAGAAATTGATGCAGACAGTAATAAGTTTAGATTTTACAAAATCATTTTTTGTATTAAAACTTATTCATTAATTTTTATTTTTGTAGTCGACTACAAAGAATGCTATATTTATTGATGAAAGAAGGTGCTAGTATGAGTTCAAATCAAATCCTCATTCAAAACATTAAAGCTTGGTTAGAAGATAATCAGAAGTCGCATCAATGGTTAGCGCAAGAGATCGGTGTCAGTAAGGCGATGATTGGACACATGTTGAACGAAAGTCGTGTCATCCAACCACAACGTATTGTCGATATCGCTAACGCACTCGGGGTATCTGTAAAGGATTTGACGTCAGATGCTTCTATGAAAGAAGAACGTATGACAGTCGAGTTACGCGGTACGTTATCGAATCGACGTTCTAAAATGGAATTAGAGCGTCTGAAATTTGCTATAGAGGACTATATCGGACTCAAAGGGAGTCGGTTATGAAACCATCGATCAAGATCACCGAAGAAATTGCTGAATCGTTTGCGGCTAGCTTTTTAGAAAAGGTTGTTGATAGTCCAATTTTCATTGGTTCCTACATTGAGCAAGTATTGGCTCAAGAGACGAATCTCATTTTTCAATACGTCGAGGATGAGGCGTATTTTGGTGCTGCGATCAAACATATGTCTGGGGAAGAGTTCATCGCCTTGAACTCGTATCAATCGTTGCGGATGCGCTATTTCACTGCTGCTCACGAACTTTGGCACTTGTCTGAAGTGAGCAAGTATCAAGTAAATGGATTTGATCATGAGCGGGCAGCTGATCGATTTGCAGCAGCACTCATGCTCCCTAAAAGTACGACGAAAGAGGTATGGGAAAAACTCAAAGCATCGTATGAAACGAAGCTTTCGATTATTCATCTTGCTGACATCGCCCAAGTACCTTATGTTTCAGTAGTTCGGCGCCTACGAGAGCTCGGATATCGTTTCTCTGACTTAAGTGAACGGGAGGAAGAATGGGTAAAAGAACGGAGCCGATTAGGTGTTTCCCCAAGTCCGCTTGATCAACGACAGCGGTTCGAATCGTTTTCCGCTTATGAGAACGAGGTTGTCAGAGCAGTAGAAGAGGAACGTGTTACTCGCTTAAGTGCAGCAAACAAACTTTCTGTTTATCAACCCACACTGGCAAAAGCGTTACAAGAAGAGATGATGCAAGCATTACAAAAGGATTCGGCGGATGATTAAAGAACCTGTATTCATTGATGCGAACATCATCATCCATGCAGCTAGTTTTCGACAAGCTGATGTTTTTGATTGGTTGAATCGTTTGTATGGACGCATCATCATTCATATTGAAGTATTAGAAGAATTAAAAATTTCTTCATTGAGAGAAAAAGTAGAGGTGTTGATAGCAGAAGGTAAATGGACTCTATTCAATCCGGAATCCGAAGTATCGATTGAGACTGATGCACTGTATGAGCTCTACCTTATATACTTACAGGAAGTTCGAGTGGCGTTTGAACAACTCGACGAAAAGAAAATACGAGAAGGACGTCCACTCAAACACACGAGCGATCTAGGAGAAATTCATAGTCTTGCAGCAGCGCGACTACTTAGCGCTGAACTAATTTGTAGTGATGATGCGGATATCCGTGAAGTAATCACAGATACTGATCTACGTGTCATTAACTACGAGGACGAAGAAGTACTAATTCGTCAACATACACTGATTGATTTTTGCATGCATTTACAAAGACACGATATCGTGAAACGGAGTATGGTTCGAAAATTTTTCAAGTCCATTCGTCCTCATGATGTACAACGTTTCGATAAACAGATGGATAGAATGTGAAGCGAAAGTCATTCATAAGAAAAGATGTATACGTTTCGATGTCGAAATGGGTACATCTTTCTCTGTTTTTATCAAAAATTAGGCGAGAATACTCCAGTTGGACAGATCGTTTGACTCTTATTCATTTTAGAAATCATGAGCTGATTATATACATTACCAGTGGTGGGTCACTCTAGTCATGTACGTCAAACAACGGTTCTCAATAAATTACCTAATAAAAACTGTGTATTTATTTCGACATCGAAATGTATACACAGTTTTTATTTTTCTTATTTACATCTAATGACTATTTAAAAACACATTGATAAAAAGACGAGTTTGTAGATTTTCAAACTGCAATCATTCAACTCAATATACTCTTGTGAAAGAATAGTCATTTTTGTATACAAAACGGTCATTAAAAAAACATAAATCTAATAGAACTCACTTTTTTACTAGATTTATGTTTTTAATGAATTACAACGTATTTATTGAGTTTTCTGATCAAGTTCTATTTTTACAGTCGTAGCTTTAGGGAATGCGTCGTCTGCTGCATAAAGAACAAACACCTTCTGGTCGACCGGGACTTGATAGACCAAATCGACAGTTGACTTATGTGGAGGGAAGTACTGATAACTATTTCTGAACGCCTTCTCATTATGATTGACATAATCAACGGTTTTGTATTCTTTGCCGTCTAGCGACGTTAGAATATACGTTCCAGGGCGATAAATACCATAAGCGCCTTTTACTCTATCGTCAGGATCATGTATAAAGACAGGAATCGTGACATAGCGATAGCCGGCCTTTTCTTTTAGGTTTAATTCTTTTGGTGTCGGAATGAGAGATTTGACGTAAAACAGCTGAGATGTTGCTTCTGGATCACCTGGATACGTTTGGATGACCCCTTTCTTCATCAGTTTTTTAAGCGCTTTTTGATCGTCTGTTTTCTTGTCAGATGACGATTTCGATTCCGAAGCTAAATTCTTTAACTTTTGTCCGCTCGTCTGTTGCTGATGCGCACTCTGTGGTGTAGTCGTTGTCGAGGATTCCGTTGAGGCGAACAAGAACAGACTCGCAACCCCGACACATAAGGAAGCAGCGATCGATCCGAGTGCCCATTTGAAACGTCGTTCTGTCGCCTGTGTATTCTCGACGATGCTACCGAGTGCGGCATTCGGTGTAATGCGGACGGCACGCTCGGCAGGAAGTAAGGCACCTAACACGCCCGTGATCACTGGAATCAAGAGCATGACGCTAAGGAAACCAAGCTCTTGAACCGGGAATTGTCCGTAAACGAAACCAATCATTCCAAGTGCAGTCAAAAGACCAATCACACCAGCACAGAGTCCCGTCATCATCCCTTCACTTAGTACGAGTAAACGAACTTGTCTGTCTTGCCAGCCGGTTGCTTTGAGGACGGCAAGCTGACTCTTCCGTTCATTGACGTTTTGCCACATGATTTCGGTCGTCGTTAGAATAGCGATTAATAGAGCGACGCCCATCGCGACGTAATGCATCGTCCCGACTTCGAGCGCGACATATTCGCCGAGCCACGTTGCGTACAAGACGCCTTTTAAGCGGAACGTGATGAAGAGAAAGAAGATGAACAGACTCGTCGGTAAGGCAATCGCGACGACGGAGAGCAATGTTCGTTGCCAGTAGGTGACAAGCTGATTGGTACTCATTCCAAGCACGCTACGCGCGCGGACGAAACGACGACCTTTTGAGACTTCACCAGAACGCATGCTTTCATACGGTTTGATGCGACGAATCAACGCCATTGGTACGAGCGTTCCACCCCAGTAAATGAGTAAACCAGCAAGACCAATCAATAGAATCCGACCGATTGCAATCGGATTGTCCGTCGTGACCCAGAAGGAACCGAGAATCGTCCAAGCAATCAAGACGACGAGTGTACCAAGTATTGTTGCTTCTAAGAACAGCAGTTTCGAAAGCTGACGCGGGCGCCAACCGAGCGATAGTAAAATCGCGAACTCTTTTTTTCGGGCATAGAGCAAGATGATATTCGAGCTAAAGACATAGACGAGTGCAACGGCGATGACACTAGCGATGATGCCGCTCATCCCAACTTTTGCTTCTTGGAAAATAGCAATCGAGGACCCGAGCTTGATCCACGGTTGTTGGACCCAGCCGAGTGCTGATTCGTCTTTTAGACCCGGTAAATAGGTCAAAGCGAGCTGCGGAGAGGAACCAAGTGTCACGTCCGTGATCAGTCCAGTCTTCTGTTCGATTTCCGTTGCGACTTGCTGGAGCTTCTTCTCGCTAGCAGCGTTCATCGTCTCGACGCCTTTGACGTTGACGCGGATGGCAGAGATTGCTTTATCACCGCGAATCTTGAACGCGGCATCGAGCGTCGTCAGCATCGATGGTGGTTTCGTCAGGAAATCGTAGGGATCATTTGTTGGTTTGACGTCTCGGACTGGATTGACAGGACGTTCATTCTTGTCCATGACCCATTGAGCTTTCGACGGGAAGTATGTCTCCAT
Source organism: Exiguobacterium oxidotolerans JCM 12280 (assembly GCF_000702625.1). Lineage (NCBI taxonomy): Bacteria > Bacillati > Bacillota > Bacilli > Caryophanales > Exiguobacterium > Exiguobacterium oxidotolerans. The sequence continues at coordinate 3,069,321 of NZ_JNIS01000001.1, forward strand.
CGGCAGTTCCGTCAACGGATCTTTCGAGATATTCAATTTTTTCGGATCGAAGACCCCGATATAGTTCAGGTTGACTTTGGGCCAGTCCGCGCTATCTTTTCCGAACATCCTCGCTTCCCGATACATACTGCGTTTAGCTAGTAAGGAATCTTGGTTGACTTGTTTCGGTTGGACTTGATAGGTGAACGGCCAACGTGAAGCATAAGGACTTTTGATCGAACGATAGTCGATCGGGGACGGTTTTAAAGCAATCCACGTGAAGGAGTTGCTGTTCGTCTCTTCAGCAGTCGGTAACGTGTGTTTTAAGATGTCATTGACGAGCTTCTTCTGGACATCTTGTGTCGTGATCGTATAACGTTTAGCACCGCTAGCAGGTAAGGACTGTAAATATTTTTCCCCACCTTTTTGTTCGACATGTTTCACCATATCGTTGATGGATGTTTCTTTCGACGGCAGCTCGACTTTTTCGTACGTGTAGATGCGTGTGGCATCGACGTATTCACGATTATTCAACAAGATTGGGATTTGGACACCGTCTTCACCAAACGAAGTGACCTGATCATCTTTTGAAAAATAGTCACTATAAGTTCCTTTTGTCGTCGCTTGATCCAAACCGACGAGTGCGGCTTCCGCCTCGGGATCAACACCTGCAATCATGACTTGGCTCCCATACTCAAAAAGAGGCTGCTTTCCAAGGGGGAGGGGCGACACACCTGATTTTTTTGCATCCCCTGTAGGTTCCCATCCCGCTGCTAAGAAGGTGACCCCACTCGATGATTCGTTTTGTAACCCAGTGTCTTGCGTATCTTTGATCGTCAGTTTGTAAATGCCTTCTTGATCGATGGTATGCGTACCGATACTCGAAAGCGTTTGGTTATACCCGATCATCGCGATCGGGGCGGCGACCTCGACGTCAGCAATTTTTTTAATTGTTTCATATTGTTTGCGCGTGATCCCACCATCAAGCCCGCTCATATAGTTTGGTTCGAGTAAATTTAGGTTTTCTGTCAGACTCCTACTACCCTCAGGTCGAACTACGATATCGTATGATGATCCCCAACGTTTTTGTAGCTCGTCGACGACTGTCCCGTTATTAGCTTGTGTCGTACCTATTAGATAGCTGAGTCCGGTACTGACGATCAGGACGCCGACGAGCAGCAGGATGAATCGCTCTTTGTTGCGCCACCAAGAGTTCCAGATGAACTTAAGCATAGGCAGGAACCTCTGATGGATCGACGACCCGACCATCTTTCATCGTGATCGTCCGGTTCGCGCGTGCCGCGAGTTCAGGATCATGCGTGACGAAGAAGACACCACAGGCATTCTCGCGGTTCAGTTTCGTCAAGAGACCGAAGATGACCTCCCCGGTCGCTGTATCGAGGTTCCCGGTCGGTTCATCCGCGAGCAACCATTTCGGGCGGTGGACGAGTGCGCGCGCGACGGCGACACGTTGCTGTTGTCCACCAGAGAGTTGGGAAGGAAGAGAATGAATTTTATCTGCTAGTCCGACTTCTTCGAGGAGTTCGAGAGCGCGCTTTTCCTTATTGTAGTCGACTTTACGTCCGAAGAGCGGCGCGAGTACATTTTCGAGTGCTGTCAGCGTCGGGATGAGATGGAACTGTTGGAAGATGAAACCGATGTTCTCGAACCGGAAGTCTGAGAGCTGCTTCGCATTCAACTTGGAGATATCTTTCCCGTCGAATAACAATTCTCCTGAAGTCGGGGTGTCGAGCGTCCCAAGAATACTGAGTAGCGTGGACTTACCAGAACCGGAAGGTCCGATGATCGAGATGAAGTCTCCTTCAGCGAAGTCGAGTTGGATATCCTGTAATGCAAACGTCTCGTTTTCACCTGTCTGGAACGACTTGGTGATATTTTTACACGTGAACGAATAAGCCATACATGATACCTCCTGAAGATATAGTTTTAAAAATCCCACATAAAAGAAGTAAAAACCATTAATCACCTAATTATAAACGTAATTAAAATCACATTCTAGTTAAAAAAACCATAATTTTCTGAAAAATAAGTCGATTTTTCCAACTATTGAAATTGTTTTGGTAAAAAATCAATTCTACTTTTCAAGTAACGAATATCTTCGTTCGTGCTTATTTATGAAGGTGATTCTCCTGCTTTATTTGAGGATAATTCCCTTGAAAATTAGATTGAATATACTGTTTATTATTACCAAATGCAAATCAACTTCGTGTAAGATGGGAATGAGAAAGTGAAATACAAAAGTTGGGGGGATGTAGAGTAAATGAATATCTTATGGGATTTTGATGGAACCATCGTTGATACATACCCAATGTATGTACAATGCTTTAAAAAAATTATGGGTGAAGAAATTTCTTCAGATGATATTTTTTATCAAATGAAAATATCTTATGCAGATGCCAAAAAAGCTTTTAGTGTTACAGATGAGCAAGATGCTAAGATTCGATTACTTCGGAAACAAGCAATCCTCGATCAAGTGAAACCATTTATTGGAATTGAACGCGTTCTTAACTTTGCAAACAAAAATGTCATTGTGACCCATAAAAGTAGGCAATCGTTACTTGATTTGCTACACTTCCATGGGATTGCACATTATTTCATAGAAATCATTGCTGGTGACGATGGATTTCCCAGGAAGCCTGACGTAACAGCTTATCAATACTTACATAGAAAATATGGAATTGATTTAGCAATCGGTGATCGTGCGCTCGATTTAAAACCTGCCCGACAGCTAGGCATCATGACCTGCAGTTTTCAAAATCAAGAAATTAACGCTGATATATATCTAACAAGTTATGAAAATTTTTTTGAAGTGATTGAGCAAACAAAGTTCGGTATAAATATAATAAATGAATAGCTTTAACTACGAATGCTATATTAGGATTAGTAATTAAAAGCACGTTTTTGATATTGATTCAAACTAGAAACGAGGGATACTTGATGACAACTGAACAATTTTACAAAACGTTACCAACACTTGAAACGGACCGTTTGCTGTTACGTCCGATGCGCCAGGAGGACTTGGACGATTTGTTCGCCTATACCCAGGACGAGGAGACGGCGCGTTACGTGACGTGGAACGCAAATCAGACGGTGGACCAGGCAGAGCAATTCCTGACGCACGTCCTATCGAACTATGAACAGGGGAAACAGGCACCGTGGGCAATTGAATGGAAGGCGACGGGACAGATGATTGGCACGATTGATTTCATTCATCTGTTGCTGGATGCAAACAAACAGGCCGAACTTGGGTACGCCTTATCACGGCAATTCTGGGGCAAAGGCATCGTCACGGAAGCTACGGAACGGGTGTTGGCATTCGGTTTTGAGGAATTGGAGCTGGAGCGGATTCAGGCACGGTGTATGGAGCCGAACATCGGTTCAGCACGGGTGATGGAAAAGGTCGGGATGACGTACGAAGGCACGTTACGCCGCTTGATTTTCATCAAAGGGACGTTTCACGATGTCAAGATGTACTCCATTTTACGGGATGAGTACGTGACGCAACGTCAAGCGGAACAGAACGAAAAACAACATCAATGAGCAAATGAAGCCCCCGACCATATTGAGCAGTCGGGGGCTTTTGATTATGTTCTGTTTTCAATCAACGAATCGATGACGGTAACCGTGTTCGTGACCGTATCGAGAATCCGCGTCCGCAAATCATCCTTTGACAGGAAAATCGCTTCGCCGGTCGCGTCAAACGCAAATGCTGTCGGAATCGAAAAGCCGCAGTTGCGGTAAGACCCGTCGGCATGACTCGTCCCGATGACGATAGCGGATTGCTGACGGCTGATACGGGCTGCTTCGCCTGACCACTCGGCATATTGTTCCGGACTGAACATCCCGACACCGATCGGATTGAAAATCACTTCAACGGTATCGTTCTTCAGCCCATCGAGTCCTAAGAAGATTTCGCGGCAGAGCAGGTAACCGTACTGTTGTCCATCATCGTCGACGGTCGACGGTTGATAGAGCGGACCAGCTTCCGGTGTCTTCGCACGGTCGAGAAGGATTTCCCCATGTTCGTTAATGATCAATGCCCGGTCCAACCGGTCGGCGTCCCGGTACCCGGTGACGATCATCGTCGTATACTGTTTTGCAAGTTGACAGAGCGTCACGAGATTGGTCTGCCGGCAGTAGCCTTCCGGGTACAACACGATGTCGATGTCGGGATAGGCGGCAAGCTCTCGCCGTAATTGCTGTAAGTCAGTTTCTTGTTTCGGTTGTCCAATCAAAATGTGCATGTAGCATTCACTCCGTTCGTATCATGGTCTAAAAAAACTATGTAGCTGACTTGATTTTAGCATAATTTGTAATTTCAAAAGGAGAACGTCACGCCGTCTGGTTTAGGAAATGTGTTTCGTCGGCAAATCTTCTTTAAAAAATAGTTGTTTACCCGGCAAGAGGACAGCGATACTTTGAAGCAGACTCAGCGCGACTAATACACTGGCCGCCGTCAACACGGTGAAGCGGAGCGGGAACAGGTCACCGGTAAAACCAATTAATAAAATCAGCACAATGTGGAGTACACTTTGCCCGAGTCCATAAAGACTCGTTACCCGACCCATCAATTCATCCGGCACATTGTTTTGATAAAACGTCACGAAGCCGGTCCCGGAAAAGGCATTAAAAAAGCCGAGCAAGATGAATCCGGTCGCGACGAGTAAAAAAGAAGTGGCCGTCGCATAGATCAAGTAGCCGAGTGCGACGAACGAATAACCGCTGACGAGTAACGTTTTGAGCGACAGGTGACGCGAGAATCGGGCGACGGTCAGTCCGCCGAGCACGGAACCGATCCCCGTTATGCTGATCAACAGTCCATAATCGGTTGCCGACAGTCCGACGACGGTCTGCAGAAAAACGACTTCCTGGGCGTCCATCGCCAGCGCAAGGCTCATCGTCAACAATCCGAAAACGTAAAACATGCTGATAAACCGGTTCGACCGACTGAATCGGGCGACGGTGCGCCAGTCCGCTGCAACGTCGGTGAATCGTAATTTCTCGACAGTGGGCGGACGGGGAACGGAGGGCAGGAAAGCCAGTAAAACCCCGGAAACGATAAATGAGCCGGCATTGATCCAAATCGCGACATCGGCTGTCGCGACGAGTAACAGCAGACCGGCTAACGCCGGACCGATCAAAAAGGCACTCGACGTGATCAGACCCCGGTAGGCATTAAACGTTTTCCGACCAGTATCCGGTACGAGTTGTGTCAGGTAGGTCGTCGCAGCAGGCTCAAAAAACGCTTTGACAAGGGCGAGGGCGAACAGCGTCAGATAAATCAACGGCAGTGTCGACAGGAACGGAATCAGCGCGACGAGCAACGCCCGGATGAAGTCCGTCCCGATCAACCACCTGCGTACATCGACCCAGTCAATCAGGCTGCCGGCCCAAAATTTCGTGAACAGGGCAGCAAACGGACCGATGATCCAGAGTCCGGCGACAGCGGTGGCGGAGCCGGTCAGTTGATAGAGGTAGACATTGATTGCGACAAGGTAAATAAAGTCACCGAATTGCGAAATGCCGAATGAAGCCAGGAGCGTCGTAGCACGAGACAAGGGGAATCCACCCGCTTTCTGTATACATATATTACCAATAGTATATCGGATGATTCCAGGGTTCGCAATGCCTGAATCGTGCAGGTTTTTTGTACCGATCTGTCGTATTACTTAAGTAACAAATAAGCTCGAGGAGGGGTACGATGAGAGCCGTCATTTGTACTGCATATGGTCCGCCGGATGTACTGAAGCTGCGAGAAGTGAAACAGCCTGTCCCAAAAGCATCTGAGTTGCTGATAAAAGTCCATGCCTCCGCCGTGCATTCAGGTGATCGTCGTCTGCGGGCACTCGATGTACCGGCAGCAGGGAAACTTCCGATGCGTGTCGTCATCGGGTTTAAAGCACCGAGACAGCCAATTTTAGGAGTTGTCTTAGCCGGCGAAGTCGTCGCGACAGGCAATCGTGTCCAGGATTTTAAAGTCGGCGACCGTGTCTATGCCCTGACCGGGATGCGCTTTGGTGGTTACGCTGAGTATGCCTGTATCAAGGAAACCAGCTGTGTCGGGCAGATGCCGCGCAGTGCAAGCTTCACGGAAGCAGCCAGTCTTCCGTTTGGCGGAACGACCGTCCTCCACTTTTTCCGGAAGCTGAACCTTAAGCAGGCGAAAACGATCTTGATTTACGGAGCCTCGGGCGCCGTCGGTTCGCTTGCCGTCCAAATCGCCAAACAATACGGACTTCATGTGACGGCGGTCTGCAGCGGACGGAATGTTGAGTTGGTGAAAGGTCTTGGCGCAGATGTTGTCGTCGACTATACGGCAGAAGGATATGATGCACACCTGACGACGTATGGCGCAGTATTTGACGCGTCCGGAAAGATTGACAAACGAACGGCACGTAAGCACGTCGGAGCGAAAGGGGCGTTTCGTTCAGTCGCCGGACAAGGCGTCGCGCGGGCGCTGAAAAAAGATTTGATTTTACTGAATGAGTGGTTTGAAGCGGGTGAGATGAAAGCGGTCATCGATACGGTATATTCGCTCGAAGAGATCGTCGCTGCCCACCGTTACGTCGATTCCGGGCGGAAATACGGCAATGTCATCGTGTCGGTCGTGGAGGATTCCGGTAAAACGGATTAGATGCCACATTGTCATGACGGACACCGTCGGACTGACGCAAAAAACAAAGTAGAACAAAAAACACCTTTGCCTGCAGCGTTTCAAAGGTGTTTTTTGTCTGCGTGGAACGTCACTTCAAGACATCATACGTCGCCATGATGAACTGACCGGACGGACGACAGCCGGTCAGCCGGAACCGTGTCTCAAGCGTCCCTTCCGGAAACAGTGGAATCCCGCTGCCGAGGACGACAGGCGCGATCGCCAGTTCGAGCTGATCAATCAATTGTAACCGTAAGGCTTCTTGAATCAACTCGCCGCCGCCGACGAGCCAAATCTTGCCGTTGATGGTCGGACTAATCCGGTCAATCAACACATCGAGTGGCTCATTCGTGTAGGTCGCGTATTCGGACTGTTGATCGTTCTGCCGGGTCAACACGTAGTTCTCGAGTCCACTGTACGGATAGTCCTCACTGAGGACCAAGACTTCGTCAAAGGTTTTTCGACCCATGATGACGGCATCGACGTCTGCCATGAACGCTGCGTACCCATTATCACCGTCCCCTTCGACAGCGAACAGCCAATCGAGCGAATCATTTGATCGGGCAATCTTTCCATCGAGACTACAAGCGATATATAAAACGATTTTAGTCATCAATAACTCCTCCTTTTGTTCGATCTATCTCTAGTCTACGGTATAATCATGACAAAAGATGTCGTAATTCGAGAGGGGATTTTGTATGAAAGGTCGTCATTTGAAACTGATGCGTCTGCTCAATCGGCAAGAGCTGTTGACGGCGCGGGAACTCGCGGAAGCCTGCGGCGTCTCGTTACGGACGATTCAACGGGATGTACTGGAGCTTGAAGCAAACGGCTATCCGATTTACAGCGAACGTGGACCGGCCGGCGGCTACCGGGTCTTACCAAATCGTCTGTTGCCCCCACTTGCCTTACGGGAACAGGAAGCGATCACTTTATTTTTAATGCTCGACTGGGTCGGTCAAATTCCCGATCTGCCGTTTGGTCCGTTACGGGGGGATCTTGCTGAATGGTATCTCCATGAACTGCCGCCGGATCTTGAAGCAAAGATGGACCGCCTGAAGGGACGGGTCCGTTTTGCCCGACCTGATACCCCACCATCCCCGTTGACGCGAGATGTGTTGCGATTGTTGGAAGCGGAAGTCAAAGGGGAAATCACTTACCGGACGACAAACGGACGACGGGCGATTTTGATTGATCCGATCGGTTTAACGTTTGACCGCAATCGCTGGTATCTGCTCGCCGAGACAGAACGGGGACTGCGGCAGTACCGGGTCGATCGAATCGATCAGGTCGTACAGACGACCATCCCGTCCGGATTGATGACGTTCGAGGAGGCAGAACGTCAGGGGAAGTCAGGTGAGCAGGTGACGGTCCGACTGGAAGTTTCGTCACTCGGGGAACGGTTGCTTGAAGGGATTTTACCGCTGAACGCACAACGGACGTGGTCCGTTCCGGTGGCGGAGTTACCGTTTCTCGGACGCCAGTTGTTTGGACTGGGCGAAAACGTTCAGGTCCTTGAACCGTCATCACTAAAGGAAGATATCCTGAAGCAGGCAAGAGCGTTGCTCGCGTCCTATGATGTCTGAAAAAGGGGTGATTCTCCTATGCCAGTAAGAAATTATGGTACGATAAAACTAGAGAAAAGTGAAAGAATGGAAGTGATTTTCTATGGAAACGTTATCATTGATTTTATTGTTACTGGCCTTAATTTTGTTGACGAACGTCATCGGACATTACATCCGTTTTATTCCGACGGCCCTGATTCAAATCATCGTCGGGACGCTCGTTGCCTTATCAATTAAGGAGCTATCGATTGAAGTCGAATCGGAATGGTTTTTACTGTTGTTCATCGCTCCTTTACTGTACAACGACAGCTCGCATTTTCCGCGGGAACAACTGTGGAAGATGCGCGGGGCGATCCTCGGCAACGCCATCGTGCTCGTCTTATTGACGACCGTGATCGGCGGATACTTCATCCACTGGATGTTGCCGGTCATTCCGCTCGCTGCCGCCTTTGCGTTAGCCGCGATTTTATCGCCGACTGACCCGGTCGCGGTCAACGGGATCGCAAAACGCGTCCGGCTTCCGGAACCGATTTTAAATCTTGTCCGGGGAGAATCGTTGATTAACGATGCGTCGGGACTCGTCGCCTTTAGTTATGCCGTCACCGCCGTCATGACAGGCTATTTCTCTTTACGTGAAGCTTCGTTTGAATTCGTTTATATGTTTGCTGTCGGTGCCGTCGTCGGCCTTGTCATCATCGTCGTGATGAACTGGCTGAAGATCCGGCTCCGCCGGGCGGGAATCGATGACGTCGTCTTTTATGCACTTTTGCAAATCTTGACACCGTTCATCATCTTCTTCATCTCAGAGGAATTGCTTCATGCGTCGGGCGTCATTGCTGTCGTCGCCGGTGGTTTACTCCATGCCTTGATTAAGGAACGGACGGAAACGTTCTTTGCACAGGAACAAGTCTTGACAGATAACATTTGGACGATGATTGCCTACATCTTGAACGGGGTCATTTTCTTATTGCTTGGTTTGACATTGCCCGGAGCGACGCAGGCCATCTTCATTGATGACGCCATCAACAACTGGCGGTTACTCGGGTACGTCAGCTTAATCGGTCTTGTCATCCTCGGGATCCGCTTAGTCTGGACACTGTTCTTTAATTGGTTTGATCATCGCTTTCTTCGTAAGGATGAGCAGCGG